>NZ_JBDPGY010000002.1:0-316209 GCF_039841815.1 Ruminococcus sp. 1001136sp1
AGCTTTTGGGTTTCTTTATTTCAAGTGCAACTTTGAAATCACATTCGGTTGCTTCAGCAATGAGCTGTTCTATCATAAAATCCCTCCTTTGAGGTATTGGTAGTTTCTTTATATTATACCCATAAGGAGAGTTTATTTCAACGATAGGCACAAAGAGTTCAGAGAAAATATTTTGAGAGGAGAGTTTTTTATGGCAACTACAAGAATCGTGCCGCTTCATGTCGGCAAAGGCCGCACAGAGAGTCGGGCGATCAGTGATATCATCGACTATGTGGCCAATCCAAAGAAAACAGATAACGGCAGGCTCATTACCGGCTATGCGTGTGACAGCCGGACTGCGGATGCGGAGTTCCTTCTGGCAAAGCGGCAGTACATTGCCGCTACCGGACGAGTGCGTGGCGCAGATGATGTGATTGCCTATCATGTGCGCCAGTCCTTCCGCCCTGGTGAGATTACCCCGGAAGAAGCAAACCGGCTGGGCGTAGAATTTGCAAAGCGTTTTACTAAAGGCAATCATGCCTTTGTGGTCTGCACTCATATAGAAAAAGCCCACGTTCATAATCACATTATCTGGTCATCGGTCAGCTTAGAATATGACCGGAAGTTCCGCAATTTTTGGGGCAGCACCAAGGCGGTTCGTCGGCTAAGTGACACCACCTGTATTGAGAATGGACTGTCCATTGTAGAGAATCCGAAACTTCACGGAAAGAGCTATAACAAATGGCTGGGCAATCAGGCAAAGCCCTCTCACCGAGAGCTGTTTCGTGTGGCGATTGACAACGCATTATCACAAAGTCCTGCTGACTTTGAAGAACTGCTGAAGCTGTTGCAAGAGTATGGGTGTGAAGTCTCAAAGCGCGGAAAATCGTATCGACTGAAGCTCTCTGGTTGGGAGAAAGCCGCCCGCATGGACAGTTTGGGCGAAGGATATGGATTGGAAGATTTGCGGGCAGTTCTCTTAGGGAAGAAAGCACATACCCCGCGAAAGAAAACAGTCACACAGGCAGAGCCGCCGAAGGTCAATCTGCTGGTGGACATTCAGGCAAAATTGCAGGCTGGAAAAGGTGCTGGCTATGCTCGATGGGCTAAAGTTTTTAATCTGAAACAAATGGCGCAGACCATGAATTACCTGTCAGAGAACAATCTACTGGAGTATGCGGTTTTGGAAGAAAAGGCTACGGCTGCCACGGCACATCACAATGATCTTTCGGCGCAGATCAAAGCGGCTGAAAAGCGCATGGCAGAGATTGCTGTTCTGCGTACTCACATCGTAAATTATGCCAAGACCCGCGAGACCTATGTGGCATACCGCAAGGCAGGTTATTCTAAGAAATTCCGGGAGGAACACGAGGAAGAAATTCTGCTCCACCAGGCTGCTAAGAATGCCTTTGATGAGATGGGCGTCAAGAAGCTGCCCAAGGTCAAAGAGTTGCAGACAGAGTACGCAAAATTGCTGGAAGAAAAGAAAAAGACCTATGCCGAGTATCGGCGTTCCCGTGAGGAAATGCGGGAGCTTTTAACGGCAAAGGCCAATGTGGATCGGGTGCTGAAAATGGAGGTAGAACAGGATGTTGAAAAAGAAAAAGACCACGGCCAGCGGTAAGCTGGTCCTGGTCAAAAGCGTTCGCAGAACGCGCAGCCACAGAATGAAATTCTGTGTTCAAAGGGGCTTGGGGGCGCTGCCCTTAACAAGCAAGCGGAGAGGAAAATCACAAAGGGATTTTCTTCTCTGCGGGCCTGTGTGTATTAACACAGGCATTGCTTGCCAGTATTATCCCGAATCTGGACTCGTAAAAACATGAACGGGCTATTTTCTTGAATTTCGTTCAGGCGTGTGTTATTATAAAATCAGTAAGTCAAAACTAACCGATTGGAGGGATGTGTGTGGACAAACCAAACTTTAATCAAGACTGGTACGGTATGCAGGCCAAAGTGTTATCGCAGAGAGATGATTGTGTAGTCGTTGATTATGGCTGCAATGGCCGTGGTATCGTGAAAAACTATAACCTATTTGAGGGGATACAGCTTTGTTTCCTCGATTTTGAGACGGATGGGGCTATGAAAGCTCAAAAGTTTAATCCAGATATTATTCAGATCACGCACTGCCAGACCGGCCGGTATGAATGTGAATTTGCTAACCACACTGTATCGTATTTGCCAGAGGGCTATTTTAGCGTTGCGGAAACAGAGCATTTGCCGGTTTCCTTTTCTTTCCCTTTGGGAAAATATTACGGCGTCAGCCTCGTCATTGACCGTCAGGCGCTTTCAGATGGAACACGCCGGATGATGCAGACAATCCCTATTGACCTTGATAAAATAGGAACAACGCTGGGACTTGAAATACGGTGGTATGTCAGTGATACCCCAGCGCAGTTGAAGCATCTGTTTTCAGAATTATATTCTGCCGCTGAGACGGAGCCAATCGGCTATTTCAAAATTAAGGCTATTGAACTCCTGTACCACATGGATCAGCTAACGCAGATTAACGGGTGCGACTTGAAGTATTTTGATAAGAAACAAATACAGTCTACAAAAGCAATCCGGGAATATCTTGTTTCTCACTTGGACGAAAAAGTGTCTTTGGAGCAGATGGCAAAAGAAGCGCATTTGAACCTATCTGTTTTTCATTTGGTTTTTTCCCATATCTATGGAGACACGCCGTATGCCTATCTCAAAAAATACAAAATGAATTTAGCAGCTCAGTGGCTTTCGGAAAATAAAATGAAAATCGTGGATATAGCTTTGGAACTTGGATATAGTAACGCAAGTAAGTTCGCAAAGGCTTTTCAATCTGTCTATGGGATGTTGCCAAAGGACTATCGAAAAAAATAAATAGGAAGAATGGGCTGTTTTCTGCGTCATCTCAAAGGAATGGAGCAGAAAAAATTGCGCAGGCAGATATAATGAGCTGGTGCGGTTGGTTTATGCTAACCCATCAGCTTTTTATTTAGGAGGTGGTCTCCCTGCTTGCCATAGATACTCGAATCAAGTTGCTTCTGTTTTTGCTCATCAACTTCATGGTGTTCGGCTTGAAAGATTTTGTCCTTGGCAGCGTATGTTTTTCCTTTATCTGCATCCTCTCGTGCCTGATGGGAAAGAAAAAGATCGTGTTGAAATATATCGTCTTTTATGTGGTGATTGCGGCTATACAGCAGCTTTGTATCTACCTCCCCCAAGCCATCGAAACTATTTTGTTGATCTTCACATTGTTTATCCGGGTGATGATACCCGTGGTACTCTTTGCCTCAACCTTTATCGCTACAACGAAAGTCAGCGAATTGATTGCGGCTATGTACTCGCTAAAAATTCCTCGGAGCATTACCATTACATTCGCTATGGTGCTACGCTTTTTCCCTACTTTCAGTGAGGAGATTCACAACATTTATGACGCGATGAAGTTAAGAGGCATCGCCCTTTCGTGGAAAAATGTATTCACGCGCCCCATGCTCATTCTGGAGGCAATCACTATCCCCATCGTGATGCGCTCTGCCTCGATTGCAGAAGAATTATCTGCTTCTGTGGTGACACGAGGCATTGATAATCCGGCACAACGAACTTCGTTCATTCAGTTAAAAGTCCATGCTAAAGATTGGATGGTACTGTGCTTCTTAACCTTGAAACACAAAAAGAGCATTATGAATCTTACATACGCTCCAATGACGAGTGGAAATATGCCGGGTTATATTTTGATGAAGGTATATCCGGTACATCCATGCGCAAGAGAGATGGACTTAAAAGGTTGGTAGATGATTGCGACAAAGGATTGATTGATATTGTGCTTACAAAATCAATCAGTAGGTTTTGCAGAAATACCACGGACTGCCTTGCCATTGTCAGAAAAATGGGTAATATCGGTGTAACCATTATTTTTGAAAAAGAAAAGATTGATACCAGTTCGATGGATAGTGAACTTATGCTTTCCATTCTTGCTTCTATGGCAGAGGAAGAATCGGTATCCATTTCGGAAAACACTAAATGGAGCATCAAGAAACGCTTTCAGGATGGTACTTATGTAATTTCGTATCCGCCCTATGGATATGCCAATGTGGATGGTGAAATGGTTATTGTGCCGGAAGAAGCTGAAACCATCAAAAAGATATTTGCAGATTTGCTTGATGGAAAAAGTACGCACAGGATTGCCGAAGAATTAAATGACCTTGGTATTCATACCAGAAAAGGCCCTAAGTGGAATGCAAATACCATCAACGGAATTATAAAAAATGAGAAATATACAGGTGATGTTATTTTTCAGAAAACATTTACGGATGATGGATTCAAAAGACACAGAAATAATGGTGATTATGATCAATTTTTCTGTGAAAATCACCATGAAGCTATTATCAGTCATGAGATGTTTGAAAAAGCAAATGAGTTACTTTACCAAAGGGGTAGAGAGAAGGGCAATGGAGAAGACACTTCCAAATACCAGAACAGATATGCTTTTTCAGCAAGAATTGTATGTGGGTGCTGTGGCAGGCATTTTAAACGCAGACAGCATTACAAACCAAGTGGTAATTATATCGCATGGACTTGCGCCGGAAGGCTTGATGATGTTAATTCCTGCACCATTAAGTACATTGCAGACGATGCCTTCAAGGATGCATTTGTGCTGATGATGAATAAGCTGGCATTTGCCTTCGACAAGATTTTAGTTCCTTTTGAAAAGGAATTAAGGAAGATGGCTATGGCGGATAACGGGGATAGGATATCAGAATTGGAATCTGCTATGGAACAGAACATGGAGCAGAGAACTACCCTTGGCACTTTGCTCAACCAGGGTTATCTCGATAGGCCTGTGTATCTTAAAAGTATAAATGCTTTGGTGCAGGATTATGATAATCTGGCCACGCAGAGAAATATGATTTTAAGGGTGGACACTGAAAGCTACGACATGATTGAGCAGGCACAGAAACTGATAGCATTTCTTAAGAAAAATAAGGAAATCGCCGAATATAGTGAGGAACTTTTTGATGACCATGTAGATACTATTAAAGTTCTTTCAAGAGATGAAATACAGTTTAATTTGCGATGCGGTTTAGTATTAACAGAAAGGTTGTGATGGCATGAGACCAGGACATGTTCCATATGGCTATAGAATAAAAGATGGTGCGGCTGTTATACATGAGGATGAGGCAAAAAATGTTGAGAAAATATATGAATTATATTTATCCGGCATGGGGCTTCAGGGTATAGCAGATACACTTGGACTTGATTTGTTTCACGGTGGGGTTTCAAGAATTATCACTAATAAAAAGTATCTTGGAACAGGCTTTTATCCAAAGATTTTGGATGAAGAAGTATTTAATAAAGCTTCCGAAGAAAAACAAAGACGAGCAGTAAAATTGAAACGAACAGACAGAATAAAGGTGGCCACAAAAGAGCCAGCCTGTTATAATTTTGTAATGGGTTATTTGTATTCAGAAGACGAAATGTATTATTCTATTTCCCAGCATTTTACCAATGCTCTTAGAAGAATGCCACTGAATATTGATACATGGACAGCCATCCTAGGATTAGAAAAGAAACTAAAGTCAATGGTCAGAAAACAGATAATGAAAAATTATAGTCTTGAATTAATTGACTATGATATGTGGATTGATATTTTTGAAAAAATAGGTGCATCAGGAACATTAGACACATATGATAAGTTTATAGCTGATTCTATGAATGAGTACAAATGTGATGTTGACATGCTTGACGTATGCAGTATGGATGTTGCTGTTAGCATTATTCAGTTTTACTGGGAGGAATGGTTTAGTCAATTCTTTAATAACGACTCATGGGATAAGTGGGAATATAAACTAAGATTGTGCGCAAGTGCCAGAAACCCTATGGCTCATGGTCATGAAGAATTTTTGTCAACAGAAGCCAAAGCAAGTGTTAATGAGCATTGTGATTCAATTATTAAATTGTTATCAAAAACAAATGCATGCGTGGATGTTGCAACAGAATTAAAGAAAGAAGAAAATATCAAGAAGTCAAATGTTAGAAGACGATATTATGCTATGTCATTTGATAATGTTAGCGCTGAGTTACAAGGAAGAAATTGCGTGATGACTGCAGCAGAGCAAAACAATAAGGGTATAAAAGGATTCATATCTTTAGATGGTAAAAATTATAATTGCACTGTTGGTAAGAATAAGTGGCTTCAAAAGTATCCTGGAACTCCTATAAGTACTCATGTTGGAAATGATTATAATGTTACAATTACATTGGTAAATGAGACTCAAAACACATTACAGATTGAACTAGCCTAGCCCAATGTAAAATTGAACTAGGCATTGTGAACTATTGATATTTACTAAGAGCTTTTTCGTGTGCATTCTTAAAACGGTTTCTTAAATACTCAGGGCTGATAATTTCTGCGTCAGCACCGAATGAGAAGAAATAATTAAATATCTGCTGTTGTGTGCAGTCAAAAACGTAAATATCATCGTTGGAAAGTGATTCTATTTTTTCAGGACGCGAATAAAGTCTTGATTGGTAGGATTGCTTTCCTTTTTTTGTTAATCTGACACTTATTTGCTCTGGCTTTCCAATGAGGTATGCAGGGGAGTAATTTGCTATCTGTGAATCGATATTAGCGATTTCCTGCTTGTTGAGATGGAAAGCCTTAGTAAGCATAGTTGGTGAACTAATTCTAGCCATTGAGAAAGATGCTACAATTTTATCTTTTTCTTCATCTTCTGCTTTTCTCGAATAACATACAAGGTATGCTTGAGTGTGGAATGGATCTGGAACAATCTTATATGGATATACATAGAAGAGTTGGTCTTTACCATAGTAATTTGCTTTTATCTTCAAAATCCTCTTTTCAGAGCATGCTTTTTCTATGGTCTCATATATATCTTTTCTGTATATACGTTCTCTTTTTATAAAAGGAAGAGAACAATACTCTTCAATAACAGAACGAATATATAAACCAGGACGTCCGTAGTATTGCTCCTCATCACAGTCTTCAAGAAGATATTCAACATTGTTGTCATTGATATGATACAACTTACTTTCGCCTTTTGAATTACTATATTCTGCTATTTTTGACTGTATCTCTTTTTTTTCTACTGTTAAAATTTGATCTATTGCTATTTTTTTACTAATGGCATCAAGCTTTGCTCCGGTAAATAATCTATCTAGTTCAAGTTCTCTTTGTTGTAAATATAAAGATATAGAAGATCTAGCCTCAGACTTGAAGTTGTTAAAAACGGTATTTATAAAGGTTGCTGCCTTAGGAGTCCCAAATACATCCATATCTTCTGCCATGGTAAGCTTTGCTCTATCGCTTAAGGCAATTCGTATTTTTTGTTCTTCGTTGATTAATGGATAATCATTTTCATCAATAAATCCCATAAAAAACACCTCTTTTCACTATATTGTTACGATAAAGGTAACACAAAATAAAGAATATTACAATAAAAATATTGAATACAGAACATAGATGAATTGAAACTGTTCACTGGTGGTTACCTATACAAGGGAGTATATTATAGACAAGCTCAGTTGAACAATCGAATTAAGAACACTAAACAATTTTATCAATTTAATTTTATGGAGGAATTTATTATGAGAAAAGAAAGTATTTATGAAGCAATGCAGAACGACATTATGAATGCTAACATTAGCGAAGAAGACAAGAACAAGATGTTAAAGAATGTTATGAGACTTAAGGATCAGAAGGTGAACATTATGATTACGGGAGCTACTGGCTGCGGCAAGAGTTCTACTATCAATGCAATGTTTGACACCGAGGTTGTCAAGGTTGGAGTTGGCGTTGACCCTGAAACAATGGAAATTGAGAAGTATGAATTAGACAACCTAGTATTGTGGGATACTCCAGGACTTGGCGATGGTAAGAAGGCAGATAATAGACACGCCAAGAATATTATTAAGAAGCTTTCAGAAGTAGATGAGAATGGAGATGCACTTATTGATTTGTTTTTGGTTATCCTTGATGGCGGCACCAGAGATTTAGGAACTTCATATGAACTCATTAACAGTGTTATTATTCCTAACCTTGGCAAGGGAAAGGAAAACAGAATTTTGGTGGCTATCAATCAGGCAGATATGGCGATGAAAGGACGCAATTGGGATTACGATAAGAATGAGCCAAACCAGCAACTGGTGAACTTCTTGGAGGACAAGGTTCGATCGGTAAGAGACAGAATATACGAGGCAACAGGCGTTAGAATCGAGCCAATATATTACAGTGCGGGATACAAGGAAGAAGGAGGAGAGCAAGGTAGACCGTACAATTTATCAAAACTCTTGTATTACATCGTTAAGGCTACGCCTTCCGAGAAAAGAGTGGTATATGCAAACAATATTAATGAGGACGCAGAAATGTGGAAGGATGACGATGAATTGCTTGATTATGGTGAGGAAACCAGAAAGAGTATCTTTGAATCCATCACAGAGGGCGCTTCTAAGGGAGCAGACATTGGTGGTGCTATTGGCGGTATATTTGGCAGCATTGGAGAGACTATTGGCCGTGGCATTGGAACTGTTGTTGGTGGTGTTATTGGTTTTATCGGTGGCTTGTTTGGATAAGGAGGTTCATTATGAATAGATTATATAGAGTAGATGATATAGATAGAAATTTAAGAGTGGCAAGATTTAGACCTTTGGATGTACTTGTGGTTGGTGGTACGGGGGCTGGCAAGTCCTCTACCATTAATGCACTGTTTGAAAAGGAGGTGACAAAAGTAGGAAGAAATTGTGATCCTGAGACCATGCATATTGGTTCAATGGAATTAAATGAACTCTTACGATTTTGGGATAGTCCTGGGCTAGGTGATAATGTAGAGAGTGACAGAAGATACTCAAGGGATTTAGTTGACTTATTGTACAAAGATTATTATCTGGATGATAACAGATATGGGTTGATTGATACCGTGCTCGTGATACTTGATGGTTCGGGTAGAGATATGGGAACAATATACCGTTTGCTGAATGAGGTGGTTGCACCAAATTTTCAGATTGACAGAGTTTTAGTTGCTATTAATCAGGCAGATATGGCGATGAAAGGAAGACATTGGGATGAGAATCTAAATTGTCCGGATAGTGTTTTGTTAGATTTTTTAGAGGATAAGGCGAACTCTGTTCGAAGCAGACTTGCCGAAGCTACCGGAACAAGGGTGTCAAGACCTGTTTATTATTCTGCCGAAAGGGGATACAACGTTGAAAAGTTATTAGATATGGTAATAGATAATATGCCGAGAGAAAGGAGAAAATTGGTGGCATAAGTAGTTGTTAATTGTTTGTTTCATTATACGAGGAGGAATTGATTATGTCAGTATGGGATTGGGTAATTATTATTGCTAAGATTTTGGAGTTGATTGCAGGAGGCATGAGCAAGCCACAGGCTATTGCAAGTGCAGCAAGTATGTTTAATGTAAGTGAAAGCGAAATATGGAGATATGGTGGATTTTGATAAAATGTTACTTACTAGGTAACAAATAATAAGAAAATGAGGTGATAAGTATGTAAATAGATAACAGAAATGCGGGTTTATATAACTCTTGTAAGTTACTTATACTGATGCTATATTATAATTGTTCGATGCGAAAACACGACATTACCAATTAACATTATTCTTATTTTTAAGGAGGAAACTATTATGACAAGTAGAGAAAAAGGTTTATGTAACGGAATCATTCATTCAGCTAGTGCGGCTGCTGCAGCCGTAGGTGGAGGCTTGGCTCAGGTGCCAGCAAGCGACAACCTAATCATTACTCCAATCCAGTTAACCATGGCAGTGTCATTGGGAAAGGTATTTGGAATCACGTTAGATCAGAGCGCAGCTAAAGCGGCGGTGGCCAGTGCGGCAGCAGCGACTGTTGGTCGTACAGCATCTCAAGTACTTGTTGGTTGGATCCCAGGCGTGGGAAATATTATTAACGCAACTACAGCAGCTACGATAACAGAGGCCATTGGTTGGATTATGGCAAATGAGTTTGCAAGTCAGAGTGCTTGTGCATAGTAAAGGAGGAATTTGTATGTTGTTTTTATTACCAGCGTTGGCGGTCGTCGCAGAAACCGCAGCAGCAGTTACAGGAGGAGTTATCGCATCAGCAGGCACAATTGGAGCAACAGTAGCAGCAGGAACTGCAACCATCGGAGGGTTAGCGGGAACGCAGCAGCCGGAGCAGCAACCACGATTGGTATTGAAGCGGCAACAGCAACTACATTAGGAACCATTGCAGCAGGTGGAACCACTACAGTGTTAAATGTGGGAATAGCAGAGGCAGGCAAGAGCCTAGTAACATCAGACTAAGGAGGTACTCGTTATGGTATTGGGATTATTAAAAAAAGGTGATGAAGTATTAAATGTAACCAGTGATTTTGTGGCAATTAAGAGAAAGAAAGGTGATGTAGATATTATTCCGATTTTAAAAGATGGAGACAGTTGGCGAGTAGATTTTGAGAACATAGTAACTATAGGATATGGTGATAATACCGTGACATTTGAGAATGAAAATGGAGTCCAGATAACAAATTTCTAGGAGGTGATGTTTATGGCGGGAACCAAAGATAATGCCGTTGTTGTGGTTATTGGAGATTTAACGAACGAGCAGGCTGCACAAATGACAAAAGAAATTATGAAAGTCAAGAGAAAGTATGCACCTAATGGGAGAGGAACCATAGCCTGCGGAAAGAAGAGCAATGTTGGAGGATTGCTTCAGTCCGGTAAACGAAAGCAGTTAGAAAGGAAGGGATGATATGGCTAGAGAAAGAGAGCATCAGGTTGTACAGAGAAAAGGTAAAGAGAGAGATTTGTATACTTGCCAGATTTGTGGCTCCACAGATCATGTAGAAGGGCATCATATTATGAATTATCAGTATGGAGGAGCTGCAAGTGTAGATAATATTGTAACTTTATGTCAGAAGTGTCATAAGCAGGTACATAGAGGAAATATCGATATTCTCAAAATTTAAAAGCAATGTCGGAAGTTCATAACCGGTGTTGTTTGTGGATTTGCGAGATTGTTTTTGATTAGAAAGAGGTGTTTATTATGCGAAGAATCGAGATGAAAATATGCCGTGAATGTAAAAAGATGTATCGCTGGGAAAGCGGTGGTATTATTATGACTCCACAAGATCATATGGACATGGGGTTGTGTGAGAAATGTAGAACTAAAGCTAAGTTGAGAGCAATTGGAAGAATTCTTGGTGGGACCAAAAGAAAATAACAGAAAGGACGATTTTCATGGTAATGGATTATATAGATTTTATTGACTCAAAGGATATTCGAGATTTTAACAGAGAAACTTTTTTTCACCTGCAGAACTGTCCATTCTTGTGATTACTAGTATGCATACCTCGGTTGATATGAAAATAAATGCTTTGAATAATTTGATTGATGTACATGGTACAGAATTAGATCTTCCGTGGGGAGAAGTATCGGAAACAATAGTAAATAATATTGAAAAAATTTCTTTTTTTAGCGACCAGGTTTCCTGGATCAGTGATGAAAAGGGAATAAAAGACAGGAACAAGTTTTGAAGAAAAATCCTCTAAGAGATAGTGAAATACCTATTGTCTTAGAGGATTTTTTATTGAAAAATTTTAATATTTAAGAGTTTGTTTTTTCATTTTGACATTAACGCTAAGATTTCCTGTGGGTTCGTTTACTGACGTCCGGGAAGTGTCTGCTTTGGTGTTCAGTCACGGTCGGCTTCGTCAATTGCTGCGACAAAACGTTTTACGCTATTTGGATTGGATATGACAAAATTATGAGTAATACTTGAAGTAGCCATACGGACACCTCTCAGTTTTTGTGGCTTTTTTTGTGTATTAATTATACGATTGGCGAAGAAATGCGTCAATACGGAAAATAAGTATTGAAAATAGTTGGAACAAGTACTAAAATTAAGTTGGGACATTGAATGGAAGTTATGTTACGAGATAATAAGAATTGTAGGTGGAAGGTTTGAACATAGAAGCATATGATGCTGATTCATTGAGAAAAATGGTTAGGTTGCTTGAATATGAGAACAAGATATTAAAAGATAAATTGAAGAAAGCAGGCATTTCATATGAAGAGGTGAATCCTTTTGAAGAAAAAATAGAAAGTGCAGAAGAATATGACCTGGATCAAGGGAGTCGTATTGTAAATCCGCCATATATTACAGAGAAAATGGCAATACGTTTCTTTTCGATGTTTTGGGGAAGAGAAGATGTATATGCCAGACGGGGAAAGAACGGGGGTTATTTTCCACAATGTGCAAATCGTTGGAATGACCGGCTTTGTCCTAAACAACGTAAAGAGAAGGTATTTTGTGATGAATGTGAAAATACCAAATGGATAAGTCTGGATGTAAAAAAAATAATTGCTCATTTGTTAGGCACAAAAGAAGATGGATCAGATGTAATAGGTGTATATCCTTTACTGCCAAATGGAACATGCAGATTTATTGTATTTGATTTTGATAATCACGAAAAAGGAGCAGAGGTTACGGACTTTGCAAATACGGATAATGAGTGGCATAAAGAAGTGGATGCGCTTAGAAAAATGTGTGAGCTTAATGGTATCAGACCTTTAGTTGAGAGATCTCGATCTGGAAAAGGTGCCCATGTATGGATTTTCTTTAAAAAGGCAATACCTGCGGCAACAGCAAGGAATTTTGGATTTCTCCTGTTAGACAAGGGTTCAACTTCCATCAATCTGAAATCTTTTCATTATTATGATAGAATGTATCCTTCGCAGGATGTGGCAAGCAGCATAGGTAATTTGATTGCATTGCCATTACAGGGGCAGGCACTTAAAAATGGAAATAGTGCTTTTGTAGATGAAAATTGGAATGCATATCCTGATCAATGGGATGCTCTTTTCAATAAAACAAAAAAGCTGGGAATAGAAGATGTTGAACAATGCATGGCAAAATGGCAGGGAGAATTAGCAGAAGTCAGAGGAACGCTTACTAATATTGAGAAGAATGTCAGACCGAAACCATGGAAGAAGAAATGTGAGTTTTGTAAGTCAGATGTTGTGGGCAAGCTTCATATGGTATTGGGCAATGGAGTTTATATTGATACTCTGAATCTTATGCCAAGAATACAAAATCAGGTCCGTAGTTTGGCGGCATTTGATAATCCGGAATTTTACAAAAATAAAAGGCTGGGATATTCTAATTATTATAATTTCAGTGCTGTATATTTAGGTAAGGATATAGATGGATATATACAGATTCCGAGAGGACTGCGGGAAAATATTATACAGGAATGTGAAAAAGCAGGCATTTCAGTTGATGTTTCAGATCAAAGAGAAACAGGACAACCTATCAGAGTATCTTTTAAAGGTGATTTGCGAATGCAACAGGAATTAGCAGCAGAAAAATTATTATCACATTCAGATGGGGTTTTGAGTGCGGCAACTGCATTTGGAAAGACTGTAGTATGTAGTTACCTTATTGCAGAGCGAAAAGTAAATACGCTCATTTTGCTGCAAAGTAAAGATTTGCTTAATCAGTGGGTTGATGAATTGAATCATTTCTTAGAGATAAGAGAAGAACCACCGGAATATGAAACAAAAACAGGAAGAAAGAAAAAAAGAAATAGTGTGATAGGCGTTTTGCACGGAAATAAAAATACATTGACAGGGATTATAGATGTTGCAATGGTTGGTTCAATGTACAGCAGAGGAAAATTTAATGAACGGATTAATTCTTACGGAATGGTAATTATGGATGAATGTCATCACGCAGCTTCTAACACATCTATGGAATTATTGCAGAAAATAAATGCAAAATACGTATATGGTGTTTCTGCTACACCTAAACGTGGTGACAGTCTTGATCGGATCATCTATATGCTGTTAGGACCTTTGAGACATAGATTTACTGCATTGGAGAGGGCTAAGGAACAGGGGATTGGACATTATTTTGTCCCAAGATACACAAGAGTAGTTGATACTGCAGAAAGCAAGGATAATATTAATAAAGCATATAATTTGATTAGTACCAGTAAGGTGCGCAATGAAATGATCATAGATGATGTTATAACTTGTGTTGCAAGAAAACAAACTCCTGTAATTTTGACAAGATTTAAGGAACATGCAAAATTTTTACATGATGCCTTAAAGGAAAAAGCAGATCATATATTCCTTCTGTATGGGGATAATTCGGATAAGGAAAATGCTGAAATAAGAGTAAAATTAAAGCAGATACCTGAAAATGAATCGCTTATTTTGGTGGCAACTGGTCAGAAAATAGGAGAAGGGTTTGATTTCCCAAGACTGGATGTATTAATGCTTGCAGCACCTGTATCTTTTGAAGGACGCCTGGAACAGTATGTAGGTAGATTAAACAGAGATTATGTCGGAAAAGAAGCCGTTTATGTGTATGATTATATCGATTCGCATGTGCGTTATTTTGATAAAATGTATGCAAAAAGATTGAGAACATATAGGAAAATGGGATTTTCAATCTGGACGCAAGAGTTGCAACCTAAACAAATAATAAATGCAATATTTGATTCTGTAAATTATACCGAAAAATTCGAGCAAGATATTGTAGAGTCAGAAAAAATGGTGGTAATTTCCAGTCCGGATATCAGACAGGATAAAATTGACAGATTTTTATTACTAGTCAAGAAGAGACAGGAAGTAGGGGTAAAGGTCACAGTTATTACAACAGATCCGGAAGATATTACTTACGGAAAGTCAGATGTATGCTATGAATTAATCAGAGCAATGCAATTGGTAGGAATAAATGTGATAACAAGAACAGAAGTAGAAGAATGTTTTGCCGTTATTGATGATGAAATAGTATGGCATGGCGGGATGAATCTACTTGGAAAAGCTGATGTCTGGGATAACTTAATGCGTATCAGAAATTCACAAGTTGCAACGGAATTGTTGGAAATTGCTTTGGGATGTTCTGAGGAGAGGAGGAAAAGTGAATAAAAAGATAAAATGTGATATCTATACCAGAGTATCCACAACCATGCAGGTAGATGGCTACAGTCTGGATGCTCAGAAAGAAAAACTCAAGAGATATGCGGAATTTCAGAACATGGAAATCGTAAATGAGTATTCCGATGAAGGTAAGTCTGGAAAAAGCGTAGAGGGCAGACCGGAATTTCAGAGAATGTTGGATAATATTGAGAATGGAACAGATGAGGTGCAGTTTGTACTGGTGTTCAAGCTTTCCAGATTTGGTCGTAATGCGGCAGATGTTTTAAATTCTTTGCAGAGGATGCAGGATTTTGGAGTGAATCTGATCTGTGTAGAAGATGGAATTGACAGCTCAAAAGATAGTGGAAAGCTGATGATTTCTGTTCTGTCTGCGGTGGCAGAGATCGAACGAGAGAATATCCTTGTTCAGACAATGGAAGGACGTAAGCAGAAAGCCAGGGAAGGAAAAAGGAATGGTGGATTTGCTCCGTATGGTTATGAATTAGTAAATGGAGAATTGCAGATTGCAGAGGACGAAGCAGAGATTATTCGTCTGATCTATGACAAATTTATTCATACCAATATGGGAATCTCTGCGATTGCTGCATGGCTGAACCAGCATGGATACAAAAAGAAAAAACGACAGAATAATACACTGGACGCATTTGCCGCTTCATTTATAAAGGGCGTTCTGGATAATCCGGTATACTGTGGAAAGCTGGCTTATGGACGAAGGAAAAACGAGAAAGTTTCTGGTACAAGAAATGAATACCGCATTGTAAAGCAGGAAAATTATATGCTGCACGATGGTATCCATGAAGGGATTGTTTCAGAAACAGACTGGGAGCTGGCACATCAAAAACGGGAAAAAACAGGTGTGAAATATGAAAAGACACATAGTCTCGATCATGAGCATATTTTATCCGGAATATTGAGATGCCCATTATGTGGAAGTGGTATGTATGGAAACGTGAACCGAAAGAAAAAGAAAGACGGAACTTTATATAAGGATTATTTCTATTATGCCTGCAAACATCGTCGCCTGGTAGATGGTCATAAATGTGGATATCGTAAACAATGGAGTGAGGAGAAGATTAACAATGCAGTGGAAGAAGTTATTCGGAAGCTGGTGAAGAATCCTAAATTTGAAGAAGCAATTCTGAATAAAATCGGTTCAAGAATAGATACAGAAGAAATAGAAAAAGAGATTGAAAGACTGGAAAAACAGCACAGGCAGCTGACCGGAGCAAAAGGAAGACTTGGACAGCAGATGGATAGCCTGGATATCATGGATAAATTTTATGAGAAGAAATATCAGGATATGGAGACAAGGTTATACCGTTTGTATGATGAGATTGAAGGTGTGGAGAACAGTATAGAGGAAGTCAAGAACCGCCTGTTGAATATCCGGCAACAGAAAATATCAGAAGAAAACGTCTATCAATTTCTTTTGTATTTTGATAAACTATATGATAAGTTCACCGACCTGGAGAAGAAAGAATTTCTTAACAGTTTTGTAGAACAGGTGGATATTTATGAGCAGGAGCAGCCAGATGGCAGATTTCTGAAGCACATAAAGTTCCGTTTTCCGGTGTATTTCGGAGACCGGGAGACACAGGAACTTTGTTGGGACAACGAAAGTACCGTTGAGACTGTAGTATTGATGTCAAGAAAATAAAATCAAGTGCCAGAAAGCGGCGTATTTCCGGGCTTTTTCGGAAGTTAGGAATAGAAGCCTAACTCTTGAAAAAGCTCGGTTGTTTTATATGGAAACATATCTACCGCGAAATCTGTGTCAGGTTGTAACCTCGGATTAGATGTCACAATTTGAGACAGTGGATTAGATGTCAGGCATTTGGGGATGATTTTGGGAAAATGAAAACGGATGACAACCAATCCGGCAATTCGACCATTTGGGGTGTTTGTAGGCAGTGGATTAGATGGCAAGGAGGAATGAATGAGTGGCAGATATTAAATACCTGTTGAAATTTGGAAAGAGAGAACATTTGGAAAGTCTAGTAAGTGGAAATATATATTGTTCAAATGCAATTACTTTCTGGGGGATTGAAGATAAACTGAAAATCAAAGGACAAGGAGATATTCTTGAAGCTGGTACTAGAATGTTTGCTCAAAAAATGATAATGCAGCATCCAGATACCAAAGAGGTAATTGCAAAATGTGGAAAAGCAAATGGCTTGGTGAGAATAGAACCAGCAGAGAAAATGCCAGTTTTTTGTATGTTTGCTGTTTATGAAGACGATTGCAAAGTCGATATTACTGGAGCTTCAATCATCAATCTTTCAGATGATAAAAAACAGACTATTAGGGAACACTTCCCTAATGCTGATGCTGTTGCAGTAATTCCGAATCCTGAGGAATTTATTGAAGATGTTAAAAGAAGTATCGGTACTGAGATTAAGGCTGAAAAAGTCAATTATTTTCATATAGATAAAGGTTACGAAACCACCGATGGTGAAATAGCTATGGACATGGAGTATATGAAATATTTGATGCAAGATGCATCTCCAGAAAAAGTAGACGGAGGAATAAGATATACTTTTTATGCGGATTATGCATTTAGAGTTTTATTCTGCAAAGATGTATTTTTTGAGCAAGAACAGGAGTATAGAATAGTTCTCCCAAATGAGACTATAGAGGCTGGAAAGAGTTATCCCGTGCGGCTTTCAAAAGATTACGAAATAATTGATTTACATACTTTCTTTGATAATTAGAGGAGGGCGTAAACATGCCAACAACGATAGAAGTAAATAAACAAAGCGTGGAAGCGCTCCTGGGTAGCGGAAAATCAAAACCGTTTGTCATTCCTGAGTACCAGCGACCATATGCTTGGACGGATGAACAGGTAGAAACACTTTTTGAGGATTTATGGGATTTTACTGCTACAAGTGGCGGTACAGAAAGAGAGAGTTCCTACTTCCTCGGAAGTGTGGTTTCCTACGAAAATGAAGATGGTGAGCAGGAAATAATTGATGGACAGCAGCGTATTACGTCTTTGTTTCTGCTGCTACGTGCAATTTATACGAAGCTTGTTGCTACGCCTGCATCAGAGAGAACGGCAGAGGCCAATAACTTTATTGGAAAAATTGAGCCTACTATCTGGAGAACCAATAAACTTACTGGAACGGTGGATTTCAAAAATATCCTTTTGACCTCACGTGTTGTGAATAACGAAGGAAATGAAATTCTGCGATCAATCTTGGAAACCGGAAAAGCGGATGAGGATGCGAAAGATAACTATTCAAAGAATTATCGCCATTTTCAAGAGTTGTTTGATAAGCATTCCACAGAGAATCCATTGATGGTATATCAGTTTATCTATGCGCTCTTGAACCAGGCTATTCTGCTTCCTATCACAGCAGACACCCAGGATACTGCGTTGACTATTTTCTCAACGTTAAATGATAGAGGTCTTCCTCTGTCGGACGCAGATATTTTTAAGGCAAAGATTTACAACCAGCTTGCGCCGGATGATAAGAAGGCATTTATCGACCGCTGGAAAGATTTAGATGAGCAGTCTACAGATGCTAATGAAAGCATCCAGCAGCTGTTCTACTACAATATGTTTTATTATCGAGCACTGGATAAGGATACGAAGACGACTACTCCTGGTGTCAGGAAGTATTATGCGGTTAATAAGTTTGAACGCTTGTATAAGCCTGAATTGTTGGATACTCTTTTTGTTATCCTGAATCTGTGGAAGGTTGTAAACAAAGGAGAGGAACTTGAAGATGAAGCCTGGTCCAAGAATATTAAAATTAGGCAGACACTGGATATTCTGACTTCATATCCGAACGAGTACTGGAAATACCCGGTTGTTATTTACTATGTTTGCTACAGGAATGAAGAAAATTTTGAAACACGATTTGCTCGGTTCTTGAATAAGCTGCTCATGGAGCTGATGACAAAATACTTGATGATACCGACAATCAATGCTGTAAAGCCGGATATTCTGAAGCTGAATTCTGCAATTGTAGCATCGGATATACCTACGTTTGAATTTAAGACTGTCGATATGACACAGCTGGAGCCATATATCCAGAATCCGAATCGTAATGTAGTGCGTATGCTTCTGAAGACGCTTGCGTATGAACATCAGGATGATTTGCTTCCGGCTAAGTGGGAGATAGAGCATATCTTTCCACAGAAGTGGCAGACGAATTATTTTCCGGATGAGCCAGACGCAACCATCAAAGAGAAAATTGAGCATATAGGCAATAAGCTCCCATTCGAAAAGAAGCTGAACATTGTCGCTGGTAATGGATATTTTGGCAAGAAGAAAAAAGAGTACATAGCTTCCAAAATTGTAATTACTAAGGCAATGGGAACCTCTGATGTAATGGATTGGAACCTGGAATCCATCACGAAACGTGATATTCGTGTATCTGATGAGGTTGTCAAAATCATGAACAGATGGAATAACGAATATTTAAACACTCCGGTCAGCGAGGGTAAGGCGGGCGAACCATCTGAGGAAGAATTAGCTCAAATTGAGAAATTTAAAAAGAATGGCTGGATCTAGTGATATGTAGAAGGGAGGCATTCTATTTGGCAAAGAAAAAAGATGAAATAACCATCCGTTCCAGCGCAGCAGAGTACCTGACCTATGTTGCCTCTGTAGGTGATCAACAGGACAGCATAGAGATGCGCTATGAGGATGAGAATATATGGCTGACACAGAAGATGATGGCCACATTGTATGATGTTGGTTCACCAACGATAAATGAACATATTAAAAAAATATATGCGGATAGTGAATTGGAAGAGGCCGCAACTATTCGGAATTTCCGAATAGTTCAAACCGAAGGTTCTCGCCAGGTCACACGCGATACCAAGCACTATAGCCTTCAAATGATC
The DNA here is from genome assembly GCF_039841815.1 of Ruminococcus sp. 1001136sp1. NCBI lineage: Bacteria > Bacillati > Bacillota > Clostridia > Eubacteriales > Oscillospiraceae > Ruminococcus > Ruminococcus sp. 1001136sp1. The sequence goes on from NZ_JBDPGY010000002.1 coordinate 19,766, forward strand.
ATTGCCGTAGGCTTCAAGGTCAATTCCGAGCGTGCGGTACAGTTCCGAAAATGGGTAAACCAGATCGCAAAGGACTACACCATCAAAGGCTGGGTCATGGATGATGAGCGGCTGAAGCGCGGAACGTATCTGACAGAAAAGTATTTCGATGAGCAGCTAGAGCGCATCCGAGAGATCCGTGCCAGCGAAAGAAAATTCTATCAGAAGATCACTGACCTGTATGCGACAGCCATTGACTATGATAAAAATGCTGCAACAACGAGAAGATTCTATGCGACTGTTCAGAATAAAATGCATTATGCCGTTCATGGACATACGGCGGCGGAGATGATCGTGGAAAGAGCGGATCACACAAAAGAGCACATGGGATTAACCACCTGGGCAGATGCTCCTGACGGAAAGATTAAGAAAAGCGATGTCACGGTTGCTAAAAATTATCTGAGTCAGGATGAAATGAAGCAGCTGAATCGTATGGTGACGGCATACCTGGATTTTGCGGAAAACATGACCTTACGACATATTCCGCTTACGATGCAGGACTGGGAAAAGAGGCTCAACAGCTTCATCGAAATGTTTGATTATGGCATTTTACAGGATGCGGGTAAAGTGTCCGCAGAAATTGCAAAGCTTCATGCTGAGGCAGAATTTGAAAAATATCGCGTGATCCAGGACAGATTATTCATGTCCGACTTTGATAGGTATATGCTGGAGTTGGAAGAAAGCGCAAAGAAATAAGGATCAGATACCAGGTCGAGACGGTGAAATCAGGCAACTCAACTCCCTGCGAGTGTATGGCAAATCCGTGGTTTGAACGGATGGATTGTGTAGAAGTTAAGCGGCCTTCACTGTCTCAACGGTCGAGACAGTGGCAGGTGGCAGCAGTGTAAACTTGCCTTGCATTGTATAGGTAGAAAAGACCTTATACCGACTTGTTCCCATAGACTTCAATGGTTAAGACCGTGATATGGATGTCAAATTTGCCACAGATTGCATCTGTTTGCAGCTGTAAATGCGCGGTTTCAGAAGGTGTGGACATGTCTCTGTGAACGGGCACAATACCTGACATCAAGCAGAAGGTATCGTGCCACGTTGAGACGGTAGTCTTGATGTTACGCGTTAGCAATGAGCCACGCACAGACCGAGCATAAGGTGCTGTGGGAGCTTGCTCACAAAGGCACCGTTATGCGATGGGCTGTATGCGGCGAATGCCGCGGATAAGCGTAGGAAGCTTTGCTTCCGTAGCGCATCCGGCGTGGCGTAGACAAATTAAAAAACATAGATTCCGAGCTTTTTCGGAGGTTTGGATTTGAAGCCAGACTTTTGAAAAAGCTCGGTTTTCTTATATGGAAACATATCCGCTGCAAAATGTGTGTCAGGTTGTAACCCCGGATTAGATGTCACGATTTGAGACAGTGGATTAGATATGTGGAGAATTGTTTAAATCGGAAGTTGATGGAATGGCCTGGTAGAGATGGTTTCAGCGATGGGGGACGTATCTAACCGAGGCGAAATAATCCCTGCGGAATAAAAGAGGAAGGCAGGGATGCATCTTGCCGGTCGAAATAATCCCTGTGGAACAAAAGGGTAATATAGAGATGAATCCGGGCGGTTGAAATAATCCCTGTGGAACAGAAAAGCAAGATAGAGATGAATCTGGCCGGCTGAAATAATCCCTGTGGTGCAGAAAAGCAAGATAGAGATGAATCCGGGCGGTTGAAATAATCTCTGTGGCGCAGAAAAACAAGGCAGAGATGCTGATGAATTTCAGTTTATTACAAAAAGGAGAATTAGTCATGATAAGACGAGCAATAGATAGAGATGCATCGAGAATTGCTGAGATATCAGTATTCTCCAAGCGGATGAACTATAGAAAAATTTTTCACGATGATATGGTTTCATTTGGTGAAATACAAGTTTATCCGTTGGCAAAAGAATACATCAAGCACCCAGAGATACTTAAGGAATTTTATGTATATGAAGATGATTTTGTTAAGGGGTTCATTCATATTCAGGGAACGCAAGTCTTGGAATTGTATGTAGATACGTTTTTCGTGGATCAGGGAATCGGAGGTAAATTATTAGATTTTGCCGTAAGTAGGAATTGTAATTCACTATGGGTTCTTGAGAAGAATACAAAAGCGCAGCGCTTTTATTTGCGACACGGTTTTACTCCAAGTGGAGTAAGGCAATTGGAAGAGGGAACAGAACAATTTATCATTGAAATGATACGTTGAAGTAAGTAGGTTATTCTAGAAGTTAACTGTACCAAAAACATACAATGGAGAAGCTGTAATCCATTGATATGTTTCCACAAACTGATGAGACGTTGGACATATTTTCGCAAACCAACGAGTAAAAAAGAGAGCAGTTCAGACGTCTCAACGCATGTTGAGACGGTAGTCTTGATGTCAAGAAAATAAAATCAAGTGCCAGAAAGCGGCGTATTTCCGGGCTTTTTCGGAAGTTGGGAATAGAAGCCTAACTCCTGAAAAAGCTCGGTTGTTTTATATGGAAACATATCTACTGCAAAATGTGTGTCAGGTTGTAACCTCGGATTAGATGTCACGATTTGAGGCAGTGGATTAGATGGCAAGGGAAAATTCGGTGAATCGCGATTTGTCAGAGCGTTATAGAGGATAAAATTATGTTTTTTGGATATTATCAATTTCACGAAAGTAATTATGCAATCCTTCATATGCAGAAGGGTGCCATTGCTTCGCAAGAGAAGCATATAAAGGGTATCCAATTTTAAGAGACAACAGGTATAAAATATATCTAATTTCCTGTTGTCTCAAATCAACGTATGAAGGGAATTAGAAAAATGAATAATCCATTTAAAAGAATGACCAAAAGAGAATGGGCACTTTGGTTCGTGTCTATTGCTATTGTTGTTATGTCGAATATTATGGCAGGAAGAGTAGATGCTTTGACACTTACTGCAACTTGTATTGGTGTAACTTCACTGATATTTGCCGCACAGGGAAATGTATGGGCACCGATATTGATGACGATTTTCTGCATCCAGTATGCGATAATATCATACCGTTTTCGCTACTGGGGAGAGATGTTTACTTACTTATTTATGTCACTTCCGATGTCTGTTTGGTCGATTGTGACATGGCTGAAAAATGCGAGAAACAGTAGTGATGGAACAGTAGAAATACGAAAAATTACAAGAAAAGGAGCAGGAGTTCTTGTTCTTTGCAATGTGGCAGTGACAATTGCATTTTATATATTACTAAAAAAACTTAACACGCCGAATCTGATATTTAGTACCATTTCGGTAGTAACAAGTTTTTTTGCTGCATCACTCACTATGTTACGGTCTTCTTATTATGCTTTGGGATATGCATCGAATGACATCGTGCTGATTATCTTATGGATACTGGCATCAATTAAGGACCCGGGGTATATTCCAGTGGTTGTAAATTTCTTGATATTTTTTCTTAATGACATGTATGGATTCATATGTTGGAAGAAAAGAGAAACAGCACAGTGTTAAGACAATTCTGGTTTGTGGATGTAGAAAATACCCTCCAGGTATTCCCGGTAGATGCGCTTTACCACCTCTGCCTGTTCCGGATCGATGATGAGATTCCCATCTGCATCCTTGGTGTAGCCGAGGAAGTGATTGTGATTTACCTGTACCTGGCCATTCTGGTAGCGAAACTGGAGTCCCAGCTTCACATTCTGGCTGAGGGATTATGATTCCTGCTGCGCAAGGAAAGCCATAATCGTAATCAGAACCTCACCCTTGGCATCCATTGTATTGATGGCTTCCTTTTCAAAGAAGACGGGAATGTTCTTATCTTTCAGCTGGCGGATGTATTTCAGGCAGTCCAGCGTGTTTCTGGCAAATCGGCTGATGGACTTGGTGATAATCATGTCGATGTTTTCGGCTTCGCAGTCGTCAATCATCCATTGCCTTTGTATTTGCGTTAGAGCTTGCCGCTGCAAGGATATCTGCGAAATGCCCAGAATCTTTGGCTGTCAGACCAAATGCAGTCAGTGCATCGGTTACGATATCCGATGTGGTGGCGAGGTCCTCACCAGATGCCGCAGCAAGGTTCATGATACCTTCGATACCATCCAGCATGTCGGAGGTTTTCCATCCGGCCATCGCCATGTAGTTCATAGCATCCGCAGCCTCGGATGCTGAGAACTTGGTTTTCGCACCCATCTCATGAGCCTTTGCACGGAGCTTATCGAAATCATCTCCGGTTGCACCAGACACGGCGGCTACCTGGCTCATAGAAGAATCAAAATCGGAGTCTGTTTTTACAGCAGCAACGCCAAGAGCTGTAACTGCAGCAGAGGCAGGAAGGAGCTTTTCGCCGGTGGAGGAAACCTTATCGCCTGCAGACTTCAGGTTTTCACCAGCAGTAGCAATCTTCTGCACAGCAGTGGCAGACTGATTGGCCTGCGCTTACAGCTTTTTGAGATATTCTTCCGTTTCGATGATCTCCCTCTGAAGAGCATCATATTTCAGGAGCTTTTCGACATCCTTAAGTTGTGACTGCGTATTCTTGATTTCTGAATTGACACCCTTTAAGGCACTCTGAAGCTTGGTAGTATCGCCACCGATCTCGACCGTGATACCCTTGATTCTACTTCTCGCCATAGCGCACCTCCTTTCCTGGATTTGGGCATAAGAAAAGCACCTACCATTTCTGATAGATGCTTTCTGAATTGCTATTCTGTTTTTTAAATCTATTTTTTGAATAGTTCTGGGTGCGTACCAAGCCTGTAAAGCATGAGTACTAAAACGTTGTTCTGAATCTCATAAATGAGCAACCAGTCCGGTTCGATGTGACACTCACGCGTGCCTTTATAGTTTCCTGTAAGGTCATGATCCCTGTATTTTGCATCCAGCGTACCGCCATTCGCCAGAATATCGATTACCTAAAACAGCTTATCAAGATTTTTATTTTGCTTTTTGGCAAGCTTCAAATCCTTTTTAAACTGATTGGTAAACTGAATGTCGTATTTCATACGTCGAGAGCTGCCTTAAGCGCATCCATACTGGAATAACGCGGAGCAGAAGGATCCTTCATCATTTTTCTGCCATCCTCAATGGCAGCGGCTGTCGTATCATTCGGTACTTCCAGTTTTAATTCAAAAGGAATACCATGCTCACGGATAGCGGTTCTCAGGAACATATTTACAGCAGTTGTCATATTCAGACCAAGCTCATTGAAGATTTCCTCCGCCTGATCCTTGATTGCCTTCTCTGTACGAATATTTAAATTAGTTGTTGCCATACAGAACACCTCCATTCAAGTATAGTATACTCAAATGCGTGTCTAATGTCAACACACTGTCATTATATAAGGCACATAAATTTGCTAAAATGCATCAAAATCCCTCTGCGTAGCGATCTGCGCATAGCCTTTGTACTCATCATTGCTGCTTTCTGCGTACATGTCGTTCACCATCCCAATCGTAAGAAGATCCAGATCCCGGCTGGAGATTCCGAGCTGTACGCAGCGAAGCAGAAACAAGGGTGTGGTCATCGGGCGGTCAGTTGCGTGAAGTTTTTTTTAGACTCCACATCCGTCTGGATATTCTATAGATTGAACAGGTGATCCGTACCGGGACAGCAGACATCGGAGAAAAGTATTTGGCTGTAATCCGTAAGGCTGCCAGTGATTACACAAGAGAAATCTTTCATAATCTGAGAGAACGGGAATACAATCCGGAGCTGATGCGTTTATATGTAGTTGTTGGTGGTGGCTGCTGCATGATTCAGAACTTCGGGGAATATGACAAAGACAGAGTAACGATTGTGCGAGACATCTTCGACTTTGCGAATGGTTCATAAACACAGATTTTCTATCAAAATATTATTGACGCACCGGAAACTTCATGGTATTTTATTTTTGATGAAAAATGGGAATTATTTAAAGGCAAACTTGCTGAAAGGCAGGGACGCAAAGCCAGAAGGGGCTAAAGTCAGAAAGTCTGACCATGTCAGCCGGTTGCTGCTGTTTCCATATATAGAAAAGACGTGAGAACGGAAGCGATTCCGATACCTTTTATACTATATGTATATGGATGTGTGAGTTTAAAAAGATGTAGCAGGGACACTGGCAGGATGTTTGTCAGGTGTCCTTTTTATATGCCAAAATATGTACGAGAACTTGCCGGAGCATGTTCTGGAGCGTGGTTGAAAAAGCATTCCTACAATCTGCGCGCCACATTTTGCAGAAAGCCTTTTTCAAACACGTATCAAACAGAGTGAGGGTTTTTATAAAATGTTATATAAGGAAAATTATGAGGATAAAATATATTCTTTAAACAAGACGGTACCTGGACAAACACAGGATTTATCACAGGCAATACAGAAAACACTGGAAAATAATGGCGGGGTAGGTATGTTGACCGGATATTATGACCAAAATCTGTCTATTCTGTCTGTGAGTAATCTGCTGCTACATAGTATAGGACATACGTTCGATTCTTTTATGAAGCAGACAAAAGGCTCATTGAAGAATTTTTTTTACGGCAAGGATATAAGTATATTGGATCGAGACCGTTTTTTGCAGATCCACGGAGCCGGGGAAGCGCAGATTCTTACAGCGGACGGTACAGTGAATAATGTACGGCTTTATAAAGAGGATGCGACAGATGAAGCAGGCAGACAGATCTGGATTATGTCCGTACAGGTCAACTGGGATCATGTAAATCTGGCACTGATCAATGAGGCTATCTGTTCCGGCTTCTGGTATTTTGACTGTGACGAAAACAGTGAGATTGTGAATGCAAACTGGAGCCATGAGTTCCGAAAAATGCTTGGCTATCATGATACTCTGGATTTTCCGAATAAACTGGAATCCTGGTCAGATCTTCTGCATCCACAGGATAAAGAAAGAGTAATGATGCAGCTTCAGGCGGCAATTGCGGATAAGACGAATCAGGTAAAATACCAGGTAGAGTACCGTATGAGAATGAAGGATCATCAGTACCAGTGGTTTCGGGCATCAGCAGAAGTAATACGCCGGCTGGATGGTTCTGCCAGCAGGATTGCCGGGATTTTTATTAATATTGATGCGGAAAAAAAAGAAATTATGCAGGCACAAAAGTCAGCTGCTTTCCACCGTGCCTTTACGAAAACAGATCTGTGCGAATATTATGTTAACCTGGAAGCAAACACATTTGATACCTTTAAGGTTGAACCGTCCCTGATGACTGTTTTTGAACAGAGTCATACATGGGATGAACTGATCCGGCATTTTGTGGATTCCTATGTTGTGGAAACAGATAAGAAGGCAGTATCTGCTTTTTATGATCGTGGCTATATTGCGGAAAAACTGAAGGGTCTGGAAACCGAATTGTCTTTGGAGTGCCGAATCACTCTGAAGGGAGAAGAACGATGGGTCCGTAATGTGATCATACGTGGCGAGATAGAGGATTCAGAATATGCCATGATTTTTCTGCGGGATATTACGGAGGCAAAGGTAGAGAGCGCACGGCATCTGCAGATGGCAGCGGATAATGCTTCCATGGAGCAGCTGATTCAGAGCATAGTGCGTCTGGTTGACCGTTTTGTTGTCTGTGATCTGGAAAATGACAGATATGAATTCTACAATCTGAATGGACAGATGATATATAAACCTCTGGGCTTCTATCATGATTTTCAGATGCAGGTTCTTGAAAAGTATAAGACACTGGAACCGTTGGAAGCTATAGATATTCTGATAGCCCCGGAAAATATCCGGGAAAATCTGAAAAGCGAAAATGATATTTATAAGTTTGAGTATTGCAGCCTGGATGAAAAGACTTATAAAATCGCTTCTTATATTCCCTTGGAATGGAAGAATGGAAAGCTGGAAAAGGTATTGCTGGCATCCATGGATGTGACACAGGAGAAGAAAGCAGAGATTGAATCCCGTCAGGCACTGAAAGAGGCTTACCGGTCCGCAGAAAATGCAAATCGTGCAAAAACAGAATTCCTTTCCAATATGTCCCATGATATCCGAACACCGATGAATGCCATTGTGGGTCTGACAGCAATCGCCGGAGCAAATATTGAGAGTCAGGACAGAGTTATTGAATGTCTCAGCAAGATTACAGAATCAAGCCGTCATCTGCTTGGGTTGATCAATGAAGTGCTGGATATGGCACGTATTGAAAGTGGAAAAATGACACTGGCACAGGAAGATTTCAATCTGTCAGAGTTGGTGGATAATCTTATTACACTTACGCGACCGGTGCTTGATGAACATAAACATAATTTTGATATACACATTAATCATATTGAACATGAGGATGTCTGCGGTGACAGTCTGAGGATTCAGCAGGTATTTGTGAATCTGATGAGTAATGCGATCAAGTATACACCGGATGGCGGGAATATTACTTTTTCCATAGAGGAAAAGCCAAATGGATTTTCGGAGCTTGGATGCTATGAATTTACGATTGAGGATAATGGAATCGGTATGTCGTCGGAATTCCAGAAAATCATGTTTGATCCCTTCAGCCGCGCAGATGACCATCGGACAACCAGAGTTCAGGGAACTGGTCTGGGAATGGCAATCAGCAGAAATATTGTAAATCTGATGAATGGTAATATTAAAGTGGACAGCACCTTACACAAGGGAACTAAAATTACGGTAACAATTTATCTTGAACTTCAGGAAAAAGAGAAAGAAAAGGATGAAAATCTGATGAATTTGCCGGTTCTGGTTGTGGATGATGATAAGACATGCTGTGAAAGTACAGTTGCGACATTGAAGGAGATTGGAATTACAGGCGAATGGGTCCTCTCCGGCAGAGAAGCCGTTGAGCGCTGCTATGCACGTCATGAGCTAAAAAATGATTACTTTGCTGTTATTTTGGACTGGAAGATGCCGGATATGGATGGCATAGAAACTGCCAGACAGATTCGGAAACGGATAGGGAAGGAGATTACCATCATTGTACTGACATCTTATGAGTTCAGCGAGATTGAAGAAGATGCAAAGGCAGCAGGTGTAGATGCTTTTATTGCAAAACCGTTATTCCGTTCCAGGCTGACCGCTACACTGCGGCAGTTTGTTTCTGACAAAAAAGAAAAAACAGCAAGGAATTATCTGGAGAATCTGTCAGAAGCAGATTACACAGGAAAAATGATTCTGCTGGTCGAGGATAATGAGTTAAACAGAGAAATTGCAGTGGAAATCCTGCAGATGACAGGGGCAGAAGTTGAGACAGCCGAAAATGGAAAAATTGCAGTTGAAAAAGTGGAGGTTTCTCCAAAAGACCGGTATGACCTTATTTTTATGGATATCCAAATGCCTGTTCTGAATGGTTATCAGGCAACCGCAGCAATTAGAAGCCTCCCCGGTGAAAAAGGAGAACTGCCAATTGTTGCCATGACTGCCAATGCTTTTGCAGAAGATGTACAGCTGGCAAAAAATACAGGTATGAACGGACATATCGCAAAGCCGCTGGATATGAATAAGCTGAGTGATGTTTTGAAAAAATGGCTGTAATGATACTGCGAACGGAGTGAACAGGAACGCTGTAATTTATTTATGTGTAGGCGAAAAAATAATTGACAGAAAAACACAGTCATTATAAAATATTTCCGAAAGGTAATGTGGACAAAAGTCTGGGTGGATAAGCTTCCCAGGCTTTTTATGTGAAGATAGAACAGACCGCAGTTTTCTTATTGAAAGAGAAATGTCTGTTTGAAAGTCTGTTGCCTGTCTTTCATTGAGGAGAGAAAAATTTATGTTAAATCAGTTTTCAAGAACCCAGCTTCTTCTTGGAGAAGAGGGGATGAAGAAGCTTGCCGGTGCCAGAGTGGCAGTATTTGGAATCGGCGGTGTTGGCGGATATGTGTGTGAGGCGTTGGTGAGAAGTGGGGTAGGTGCTTTTGACCTGATCGATGACGACAAGGTATGCCTTACGAATCTGAACCGCCAGATCATAGCAACGCGAAAAACAGTGGGAAAATACAAGACGGATGTTATGAAAGAGCGTATGCTGGAAATCAATCCGGACGTGAAGGTGGAGACACATAAGTGTTTTTTTCTGCCGGAGAATGCAGACGATTTTCCATTTGAAGAATATGATTATATTGTAGATGCAGTAGATACCGTTACTGCAAAAATCTCCCTTGTCATGAAGGCGAAGGAGAAAGGGGTTCCGATCATCAGTTCTATGGGTGCCGGAAACAAACTGGATGCAAGCCAGTTTAAAGTTGCGGACATTTATAAGACTAAGGTCTGCCCTCTTGCCAAGGTTATGCGCCGCGAACTGAAGAAACGTGGCGTCCGTAAGCTGAAAGTGGTTTATTCCGAGGAAATCCCGACAAGACCGATAGAGGATATGTCCATCAGCTGCAGAACCCACTGTATCTGCCCGCCAGGTGCCAAGCACAAATGTACAGAGCGTCGTGATATTCCGGGAAGCGTAGCATTTGTGCCGTCTGTTGCAGGACTGATCATTGCCGGAGAGGTTGTGAAGGATCTTTGCAAGCCTTGAAAGATCCCACAAAGTGGGGAGTGCAGGTAATTGAGGATTATGCTCTGAAACGTGACGATTATGCAGATTTCTCCCCGAGAGGGAACGTTGTGTTATAATAAACTAGTCAAGTACAAGGAGGCTTTGGGAGAGCTTTGGTAAACAGAATTGCCATATGTGACGACGTGGAAGTTGAGCGTTTTGTGCTGAAGCGTCAGTTGATGGTGTACTTTCAGACAAATGGCAGGGAGGCGCAGATCCAGGAATATGAATCTGGAGAGAGCCTCCTTGCAGACATTGAAGAGGGCTATATATGGCCAGATCTGATTTTTCTTGATATTTATATGGGCGATCTGAATGGAATGGACACGGCACGGAAGCTGCGTGACCTGGGAGTAAAAGCGCCTATTGTATTTCTGACTGCTTCACCTGATTTTGCGCTTGAAAGTTATGAGGTAGAAGCATCCGGCTATCTTCTGAAACCTGCAGAAGAGAAGCAGACCACAGCAATTTTAAACAGACTGCTGAAGTCTGAGCTTCGCAGGCGGATTTCCGTGAAATGCAGAAGACAGTATCGTTATCCTTTCGTGGATGAAATTTTATACCTGGAAAGTGACCGCCATACAGTAACCTTACATATGCTGGATGGTTCGGTGCTTGAAACTGCGGAAAAACTTGGGAATCTTGAGAAAAAGATAGAGGATCCCCGTTTTTTGCGTTGCCACCAAAGCTTTCTGGTAAATATGGATCACATTACAGATGTAGAAGAGGAGTTTTTACTCCGAAATGGAGAACGGGTTCCCATTCGCGTGAGAGGACGTAAGGATGTGCTGGATGCTTATAATCACTATTTCAGGATAAAGTCATCCGGCAATTGAAAGAGAGCAATTGCCAGTATGGTGAATAAAAAACGGATTTCATAGACAACAGGCAGGAAACACAGTGATTAAACGGAGCTATTGCTCTCTTGAACGCTATGTTTCCTGCCTGTTTTTGTATGGTGCAGATTGCGGTATATTTTGCTCGAATTCGACCTACGCAGCCCGCTGCGGCGCCCTCATCCGGGCAAAATCTCCCACAAATTGTGATGTACATCTTGCGGAAGCCTTTTTTAGACACGCTTTCGTTTCTTAATCCCTGGAAAACAGATCCCTTGTATAAACCTTTTTCTTCACATCGTCCAGGACCTTGTCATAACGGTTCGCCAGAATACACAGGCTTTTTTCTTTAAACTCTTCCAGATTATTTACAACCTTGCTGCCAAAAAATGTGGAACCGTTTTCCAAATTGGGCTCATAGATGATGACAGTGGCGCCTTTTGCCTTGATCCGTTTCATAACACCCTGAATGCTGCTTTGCCGGAAATTATCGGAATTACTCTTCATAGTGAGGCGGTAGACGCCGATAACCACTTCTTTTTCCAGGCTTGACTGATAAAGGTTGTCCTCATTGTAGTTGTAATAGCCGGCTTTTTGCAGTACCTGATCAGCAATAAAATCCTTTCGGGTACGGTTGCTTTCCACGATTGCGGACATCATATTCTGAGGAACGTCGTTGTAATTGGCAAGAAGCTGTTTGGTGTCCTTAGGCAGGCAGTAGCCGCCGTAGCCAAAGGAAGGATTATTGTAATGGGTTCCGATCCGGGGATCCAGACAGACTCCATTGATAATATCGCGGGTGTTCAGCCCCTTCATTTCCGCGTAAGTATCCAGCTCATTAAAATAGGAAACACGAAGTGCCAGATAGGTGTTGGCAAAAAGTTTTACAGCTTCTGCTTCCGTATATCCCATGAACAAGGTGTCGATATTTTCTTTAAGAGCACCCTCCTGAAGAAGTGCTGCAAAAGTATGAGCTGCTTCTCTGGTGTGTTCATCACAGGAGACAATGATCCTGCTTGGGTAAAGATTGTCGTACAGGGCCTTGGACTCTCGGAGAAATTCCGGGCTGAAAATAATATTGTTATTGTGAAGCTTCTTTCGGATAGATTCTGTGTAGCCTACAGGAATCGTAGATTTGATCACAATTGTGGCAGCAGGATTCACCCTTGTGACCAGGCTTAGTACAGCTTCAACAGCGGAAGTGTCGAAATGATTTTTCCTGCTGTCATAGTTGGTGGGGGTGGCCACTACCACAAAATCAGCCTCTGCGTAGGCGGATTCTCCGTCTGAGGTGGCCGTAAGATCCAGTTCCTTTTCCGACAGGTATTTTTCGATATATTCATCTTGAATTGGAGATTTCTTCTGGTTTATCAAAGCAATCTTCTCCGGAATTATGTCAACTGCAACAACATGATTATGCTGAGCCAGCAGTACAGAAATAGAAAGCCCTACATATCCGGTACCTGCGACTGCAATAGATTTATTCATGGTAAGTTCCTTTCTTAAAAAAGTGTGAAATCGGGAAAAAAGAGTTTAAATTTTCACAGTTTGTGCTACAATATATAACACTAATGATGAACCGTTCATGCACAATTTTTATAAATAATAACATGACAGACTGGAAAATACAACGCCTTGGGAACTTTTTGGAATATGCAGATTACAGAACGTTACCAGTGAACAGTAATACAGAACTGACTTTTAAACAGTCTCTGATGAATGGAGGAACAGAATATGTGTACAGCAGCAACCTATAAAACAAAGGATTTCTATTTTGGAAGAACTCTGGATTATGAGATTTCCTATGGAGACCAGGTAGTGATCACGCCTAGAAATTATGTATTTGATTTAAGAGAAGGCGGTCAGCTGAAAAGTCATTATGCCATGATCGGAATGGCATGTGTTATGGAGAACTATCCTCTGTATTATGATGCGGTCAATGAGAAAGGTCTTGGAATCGCCGGCCTTAATTTCGTTGGAAATGCCAGCTACAAGAAGCCTGTAGAGGGGAAAGACAATATCACTCAGTTCGAACTGATCCCATGGATTCTGGGAAAATGTGCTACAGTGAAAGAAGCACGCCAGCTTCTTAAGAATATGAACCTGATTGACACCCCATTTCTTCCTGATCTGCCAGTTGCGCAGCTGCACTGGATTATTGCGGACAAAGAGGAATGTATTACCCTGGAGTCGTTGGAAGAGGGAATGAAAATATATGATAATCCAGTAGGGGTCCTCACAAACAATCCGCCCTTTAACTATCAGATGTTTAATCTGAACAATTATATGCAGCTGGCTGTGGAAAACCGCAGTAACACGTTTTCAGAAAATCTGGAACTGAATCAGTACAGCCGGGGAATGGGTGGCATGGGACTGCCGGGAGATCTCTCCTCCCAGTCAAGATTTGTGCGGGTGGCCTTTGTAAAAATGAACTCTCTGTCCGGGGATTCAGAAGAAGAAAGTGTAAGCCAGTTTTTCCACATTCTTGGCAGCGTAGACCAGCAGAGAGGCTGCTGCAAGCTGGGAGAAGACAAGTATGAGATTACGCTATATACTTCCTGCTGTAATACAGATAAGGGAATCTATTATTATAATACTTACGACAATCACCAGATCAGTGCTGTGGATATGTACAAGGCGGATTTGGATGGTGAGAAGCTTTATACCTATGCGCCCATAAAAGGGGAACAGATCAGAATGCAAAATTAGCTCCCGTTTCGAAATAAATGTTTCAAAAAACTACCATGTTCCAGAAAGAATGTTCGATTTTTATTGCAAAATTTTAATTTAGTGCTATAATGAACTATCATAGATTCAGATGGCGAATTCATATGAGTTCGCCATTTTCTATAGAATAAATCTGGCACTCATATTAAAGGAGTGCTGACAATACAAGGAGGAAACATGTATGATTACAATACCAGTTTATGAACTTCTTCTTTTACCGGAAGTTACATTTTTCTTTAAAAAAGATATGTTTCCGGAAGGCAGAATTAAAGAACAGAATATCGGAGAAGAAATTCTCTTCGTTTTACAGAAGAAAGAAATAGCCCCAGAGGAAATTTCCATGGAAAATATTTTTCCAGTGGGCGTGATGGGAATCATTGAGAATATAGACGAGGAAGGCAGCGTCAAGATTACTACCAGAAGAAGAGTGCAGGTGACTCATGTAGAATATACTGACGGCATGGTTCTGGCAGAAGCGGTAGATCTTCCGGATATCCAGGATATCTCCCCGGAAGAAGAAAAGGAGAAATTTGATAAGATCAAGAAAGAACTGATGGATTTTGCAAAAGGCTTTCAGTGGGGCGTCTGGGTACGCAGCATGATCTACCATTGGAAAAGCTATCCGGAAGCCGTCAGTGCCCTGGCTGGTTACATGAGCCTTTCCTGGGAAGAAAAATACCATATGATCGAGGTGGATTCCAGGAAAGAACGCATGCATCTGATGGAAGAGGCTGTCTATGAGCTGATGGAGATTTTCCGTGTCAGTGAGGAAGCTGAGACTGCGCAGAAGAACTCCAATGAGAAAGTTTACCGGGAGTCCGCTATCCGGAAGCAGATCGAATTTCTTCAGCAGCAGTTGGACGAAATGCATCCGGAGAATATTTCTGATGTGCGCCGTTTCCAGAAGAAAATCCAGGAATCCGGCATGAATGAGGAAGCGCGCAAAGAAGCTGAAAAGGTGCTGAACCGCATGAAGCAGGAAGGAAAAGACAGCCATGAGTATGGCATGCTGTACGATTATCTGGACTTTGCCACAAGTCTTTCCTGGAAGCCAGAGGAACCTGCTGAAATTGATTTGAACGAGGCAGAAGAAATCCTGAATGAAGACCATTATGGGTTGAAAAAAGTAAAAGAGCGAATTATCCAGCAGCTTGCTGTTATGGCTCTTAATAAGAAACAGTCTGGTTCCATTTTATTGTTTGTAGGCGCGCCCGGAACTGGAAAAACCAGTATCGGACAGAGTATTGCCCGTGCGCTTCACCGTAAATACGTGCGTATCAGTCTTGGTGGAATCCGTGATGAAGCGGAAATTCGAGGACACAGAAGAACCTACATAGGTGCTATGCCAGGCAGGATTATGGAAGGAATGAAGAGAAGCGGAGCTGCAAATCCGGTTATGGTACTGGATGAGGTGGACAAGCTCGCCAAAGATTACGGCGGTGATCCGGCAAGTGCTCTTCTGGAAGTGCTGGATCCGGAGCAGAACGGAAGCTTTACAGACCATTATATGAATGTTCCTTATGATCTTTCCAATGTGCTTTTTGTGTGTACAGCCAATTCCACCGATACCATTCCTGAGCCATTGCTCAATCGTATGGAAGTAATCCAGTTTCCTGGATATACTGCAGTAGAGAAGTTTCAGATCGCGAGACGTCATCTTTTGCCGAAAGCAATGAAGAGCATGGGAATCAAAGCCCAGAATCTGAAGGTGACAGATGAGGCAATCCGCCGCATTATTGAAGAGTATACAGCGGAGGCTGGTGTCCGCGGACTGAAGAAGCAGATGGATGTGCTATGCAGATATGCAGCTGTGAAGCTGGTAAAGGGTGAGCAGAAGAGTATTACGGTAAGTGAGAAGCGTGTAGCAGAATTTTTGGGACATGGAATCCATCATGAGAAGATTCTGGAAAATCCAGTGCCTGGAGTTGTAACCGGTCTTGCCTGGACCAGTGCTGGTGGAGAAATCCTTTTTATCGAAACTTCTTTTACAAAAGGCGATGGAAAGGTGATCATTACCGGACAGCTTGGAGATGTGATGAAAGAGTCCGCCCAGATTGCCATTACTCTTGTGAAGTCCCTCTATCCGGAATTTGCAGATAAATTCAAGGAAAATGATCTTCACATCCATGTGCCGGCAGGAGCAGTTCCCAAGGATGGCCCATCAGCAGGCATCACGCTGGTAACTGCATTATCCTCTCTGGTGACAGGAAAGCCTGCACCAGCAGAAATAGCAATGACAGGAGAAGTTTCCCTTCGCGGCGGTGTTATGCCTATTGGCGGATTGCCGGAGAAGCTGATGGCTGCCCAAAGAGCTGGCGTAAAGCATGTGTTTATTCCATATGAGAATATGGATGATCTTGATGATGTGGCCGATGAGGTAAAAGAGAAGCTTGAGATTACACCAGTTAAGACCGTGCAGGAGGTTCTGGATTACTGTTTACAGCCTGCACGGTAACAGGCTCTGGAAAAGCTGCTGATATAATAATTTTTTTACCAAAACATATTTTCAGGTTCAAAGAGAGAATTAACAATTAAAATTACAAAAACTATAAGAAGTATGTTATAATAAGTGTACTAAATGAAACAACTGCAAAGACAGAAGTGCAGTGCATGGAAGCCGTTACAGAGTATGAGGCTTTCATTAAAGATCAGATTATAACCCAGACAGAAAGTTGGAGGAAAAGTTATGAAGAAAGGCAAATTATTAGCTACGCTGCTCTGCAGCGCATCAATGGTTATGGGAAGCATGGTTTCCACAGTACCGGCTATGGCAGATGCTATGAAGGTTGTTACACTTGGCGCAGATCTTTCAGATGAGCAGAAGAACACCATGCTGAAATATTTTAAAGTAGATTCCAGCCAGGCACAGATTATTTACGTTACCAATCAGGATGAGAGGGATCACTTAAGTTCCTATGTTCCGCTGGAGCAGATTGGTACAAGAACAGTGAGCTGTGCTTATGTGAAGCCTACCACATCCGGTGGTATCAAGGTTCGTACCGCCAATTTGAACTGGGTTACCTGCAATATGATCGCAAGTTCCCTTTCCACATCTGGTGTTACCAACTGTGAGGTTGTTGCTGCCTGCCCGTTTGAAGTATCCGGTACAGGAGCACTGACCGGTATCCAGATGGCATATGAGACTGCCAGTGGACAGAAACTTGATGAGACCAAGAAGAAGCTTGCTACTGAGGAGATGGTAGTTACAGGTAATCTTGCTGATTCTGTAGGAAAGAATGACGCTACCACTGTTATCAACCAGGCGAAAATGCAGGTTATTGCAGACAATGTTCAGAATGCAGACGATATCTACAATATTGTTGTAAATATCTCCAATAATAACAATGTAACTCTTACAGATGATGAGATTAATACCATCGTAAACCTGCTTCAGCAGATTTCCCAGCAGGACTATGATTACTCTGAGATGCAGGAAACTCTGGAGCGTGTAAATGACAATGTAACAGGAAAGGCAGAGGAGAGCAGTGATTCATCAGATGATGAGGACAGTATTGTGGATAATGTAGACCAGAGTGCTCTTGGTGATAATGTTATCGAGAGTTCTACAGAGGATCCGGGACTTGCTGAGGAGACTGGAGCTGCAGATGAGTCAGCTGACGGTGACATCAGTGAAGTTGGCGGAACAGATACTGGTGATGGCAGTGATTCTTCCGAAGAGATCACAGATATATCCCAGCTGAATACAGATTTCCTTGGCGATGATGCGAAAGCGAAATTTGAAAAAGCGAAGACCTTCTGTCAGGGAGAGTACAGCGGTGATGAGGACGCTCTTTACGAAGTAATGGGAGATGATGCTGCAGTTACTGTAACACTTGATTCCGACACAGCCAACAAGCTTTCCATCAAGGTTCTTCAGAAATACCTTGGTATCCTTGGAAATGGTGCTGTTTCCTATCAGGAGGATGGAACTGAGAAATACATTACACCAGAACTGAACATGCTGGATAAAGAGATGAAGAAACTTTTCGGCATTGATGTGATCGATGATGGTGAGTCTTCTGAGGATATTGATGTTCTTGGCGATGCAGTATCTTCTGATGATAAAGATACCCTGTATAAAGATACCATGAAGTTCTTTGAGAAACTTTATGGTGAAAGTTCAGATTCCAGTGATTCAGCTGACGGCTCTGAAAATGTGACAACAGATGAAAGTGCTACAGATGAAGTTGGCGATGAATCTTACGACGAGACTATTGATGAAGAGTCCTACGAAGAATAACAGACCTGAATTCGGAAGAATACTGTTGAATAGTATGTGTTGATGCTCCAGGAGATGACATGTCTGCTGGTGGAAAAGGTACAGAAACTGATATCCAGTGGGATATTGGGGACGGTACCTTTTTTTGCAGAAAATAACTGTCCTCTTAAAAATAATCAAAACTGTCTATTGAAGACATACCAGTATCTCGCTATGATAAGTGCTAATTAGATACTGCAGTATAAAAAGCAGTGATTAAACAGGAAACATTGGAGCTTGTTTGAGAAATCATTCCTGCAACTTGTGAGGCACATCTTGCAGAATGTTTTTTCAATATGTACCAGGTTTCCGGGAAAGAGAGAGAAACCTATGAACAAACAGAATTCTACCATTATGAAACTTGCAGAGACTGCACTTCTTGCAGCACTTTGCTATGTATCTTTTACATTTTTGCAGATTAAGATTCCGGTACCGGGTGGAGATGCTACTTCTCTTCACATCGGAAATACCTTCTGCGTGCTTGGAGCTCTGCTTCTTGGCGGTTGGTACGGCGGTCTTGCTGGTTCTATTGGAATGACTATTGCAGACCTTATGGATCCGGTTTACATTACAGGAGCACCCAAGACTTTTGTCCTGAAGCTTTGCATCGGTCTTATAACAGGTCTTGTAGCCCACAAGATTGCAAAGATCAATGAGACGAACGACAAGAAATACGTATTCAAATGGAGTCTGATCGCTTCCATTGCAGGTCTTGCTTTTAATGTGATCGCAGATCCCATCGTTGGCTATTTCTACAAACAGTACATTCTTGGTCAGCCCCAGGAAGTAGCGAGCATCCTTGCAAAATTAAGCGCCGGTGCTACATTTGTAAATGCAATTGTATCTACAATCCTGGTTGTGATTATTTACAATGCAGTTCGTCCAGCTCTTATTAAGGCAAATCTGATTCATGTATATGTAACTGCAGCGAATGCGAAATAAGAAGAAAATAACCATCTGGAAAAGTCAGAATATAAGATAAGTGAAAGCTCTGGAATGTCTGAACCGTGTACCGCCATTGAAAGTCAGATTTAGAATCTGACGATAGGAAGCGAGTTCAGGTAGTCCGGAGTTTTTTTGTGTTGTTAATGAGACTGAGATGTCTGTTAAAAAAAGAAGATGAATGGCTGGCAGTTTATAAAATTTTAAGATTAGTGAAATTTTTATGACTTTTTCTCAGAACCCCTGGAAACACTGGCAAATTGAGAAATTGTGTGCTACAATGTTACCTAAATCGCAAAAGCAAAGGAGTAGTGCTATGAGTCTGGCAGTAGTAACCCTGAAAAAGGGAGAAGGACGTCTTTTGAAATCCGGCGGAATGTGGATTTTTGATAATGAAGTAGCTTCTATTATGGGAAGCTTTGTAAATGGAGATATTGTACTGGTTCATGATTTTGACGGATATCCTCTGGGAAGAGGATTTATCAATACGAATTCCAGGATTGTGGTACGTCTTCTTTCAAGAGATGAGAATACTGTGATCGATGAGGAATTTTTTGAGAAAAGAGTGCGGGATGCATGGGAGTATCGTAAGAAAGTAACGGATACTTCAAGCTGTCGCGTGATCTTTGGAGAGGCAGATTTTCTGCCGGGTTTTATTGTGGACAAGTTTTCTGATGTGCTGGTGGTACAGTCCCTTGCACTTGGAATCGACCGTTATAAAGAGATGCTGGTGGAACTTCTGAAGAAAGTTCTGGCAGAGGATGGTATCCGGATCTGCGGCGTTTACGAGAGAAGTGACGTGAAAGTACGTAAGCAGGAGGGAATGGAGCCATATAAGGGCTTTATTGGTGAAGAGTTCCCTACTTTGGTTGAAATTGTGGAAAATGGTGTAAAATATCAGGTGGATGTAAAAGACGGTCAGAAGACAGGATTTTTCCTGGATCAGAAATACAATCGTCTGGCAATCCAGAAGCTTTGCAGGAATGCCAGAGTTCTGGACTGTTTTACCCATACCGGTTCTTTTGCTTTAAATGCAGGATATGCAGGAGCGAAAGAAGTAACTGGTGTGGATGCTTCACAGCTTGCAGTTGATCAGGCTACAGCCAATGCAGCTTTAAACGGACTTTCTGATTCTGTAAAATTTATCTGTGAGGACGTCTTCGCTCTTCTTCCGAAACTGGAAGAGAAAGGCGAGAAATATGACGTGGTGATTCTGGATCCACCTGCATTTACCAAGTCAAGAAGTTCTGTTAAGAATGCAGTGAAAGGCTATCGTGAGATCAATCTCCGTGCCATGAAGCTGGTGAAAGACGGCGGTTTCCTTGCAACCTGTTCCTGTTCACATTTTATGGATTACCAGCTTTTTACCCAGACCATCGGGCAGGCTGCCAGAAATGTGCATAAACGTCTCCGTCAGGTAGAATATCGCACCCAGGCACCAGATCATCCGATCTTATGGTCTGCTGATGAATCTTATTATCTGAAATTTTACATTTTTCAAGTCTGCAGCGACAGATAGGAAAAGACGGAATGATTGCTGGTTGTTTTGTGAACCATAATAGTGAATGTACAGAATCAGGGATAGGGAAATAATATAATAACAAAAGAGCGACAGAAACTTATTCCAGGAAGATAAGTTCACAAGAAAGAAGGTATTTTATTGAAAGAAAAATTTATGAGATTTATGCAGGGACGCAACGGAGTGGATCAGTTCGCAAGATTCACTATGGGAGTGGCACTGGCTGCTATTGTGCTCACCTTATTTACTGGGACCAGAAGTGGAATTGGCGCATTTTTGGATCTGTTTGGAATGGCTGCCATTGTTTATACTTATTTCAGGATTTTTTCCAAAAATATTTCCAAACGTTATCAGGAGAATCAGAAGTATCTTCAGATGACAGATAAGTTAAGAGCCCGTTTCCAGAAAGAGAAGCGAATGATGAGCCAGCGCAAGGACTATCATATTTACAGCTGTCCTGGCTGCGGTCAGAAAATCCGTATTCCCAGAGGCGGATTTAAGAAAGTGGAGATTGAATGTCCTAAGTGTCATACCAAATTTATAAAGAGGCGCTGATATGTTTGGATATATTGTAATGAACAAGCCGGAGATCAAGATGAAGGATTTTGACATGTACAGAACCTTTTACTGCGGACTCTGCAGGGAACTGCGTGAGAAATACGGGATATCCGGCCAGATTACATTAAGCTATGATATGACTTTTGTGATCATGCTTCTTTCCGGCCTTTATGAGCCAAAGACGTACAAGGGCACTACCAGATGCCTTCTTCATCCTGTGAGAAAACAGCCAGTTCGAAAGAATGTGATGACAGAATACTGTGCAGACATGAATATACTTTTAACTTATTATAAATGTCTGGATGACTGGAACGATGACAGAAAATATGTGAAGCTTGGTTACGCCAGGCTTCTCGAGGGGAAAAATAACCGTCTGTTAAAACTTTATCCAGATAAGGCGAAGCGGATCGTCGAACTTCTGGATGAGCTTTCCGCTTTGGAGAAACAGGGAGAGACAGATATAGACAGAATGTCCGGGATTTTTGGGCATATTATGGAGGAGATTCTTGCTTACAGGCAGGATGAGTGGGAGAAAAGCCTTCGAAGAATTGGCTTTTATCTTGGCAAATTCATCTATCTTCTGGATGCATATGATGATGTGGAAGAAGATGTGAAAAATAAAGATTACAATCCTTTCGCAGAAAAATATACAATGGAAGGGTTTGAAGGGGAAGTACGCCAGATTCTTATGATGATGATGGCAGAAACCTGCAGAGAATTCGAGAAGCTTCCTATTATTAAATATGGGGATATTCTTCGGAACATTTTATATTCCGGTGTGTGGTGCCGCTTCGAGGAAGTGAGCAGGAAACGCAGGGAAGAACGGGAGAAAGAACATGTTGGATCCATATAGCGTACTGGGAGTTTCCAGAAATGCAACAGATGAAGAAATAAAGAAGGCATACAGAAAGTTAAGCCGGAAGTACCATCCGGATGCGAATATTAACAATCCGAACAAGGATCAGGCAGAAGAGAAGTTTAAGGAAGTACAGCAGGCATATGAGCAGATCATGAGAGAACGCGAGTATGGAAGCAGTGGTGGATCTTCCGGCGGATACGGTGGTTATGGATATGGAGGATTTGGCGGCTTTGGAGGACAGCAGCGCCAGAGCACTTATGAAGATGAGGAAAGTGTGCGCAGACGTGCAGCAGCTAATTTTGTTCAGAGCGGACATTATCAGGAGGCTATGAATGTGTTGAATTCCCTTTCCCAGAAGAATGGAGAGTGGTATTATATTTCCTCCATGGCGAACATGGGAATGGGGAATAATGTAAAAGCGCTGGAGCATATTCGTGAAGCTGTGCGCCAGGAGCCGAATAATCAGCAGTACCGTATGCTCCTGAACCGGATGGAAGGTGGCGGAAGCTGGTATGAGACACAGCAGGGACCGTTTGGAGGAATGCCAGTGGCAGGGGATGATATGTGCCTGAAGCTTTGTCTGGCGAATGCGCTTTGCGGAATGTGCTGTCCGGGAAGCGGAGTGCTGTGCTGTTGATAAAGTAGAAGTTTATGATACTGTACCGTGGAGAAGGATGCCATTGTACAGTATTCTTTTTTGAGGTGTTTTGATGTTACCAGAGAACAGTAACCTTTGAATGACAGATTTTGTTAAAAATCAATTGACAAGAAAACTCGCACGTATTAAACTGTTAAAGCGTGAAATAGATATAGATACCGCAGACGTGAAGCATCTGACGTTCGTATGGGATAATACAGCTTTTGGGGGCTGCATGACCATTTGTGGGGATTGTGCATCTGGCGTGCGGTAGTATAGGAGGAATCAGATAATGAGTATTCGTATTGGTATTCTGGGATATGGTAACCTGGGACGTGGCGTAGAATGTGCGATCAAACACAATCCTGATATGGAACTGGTGGGAGTTTTTACCCGTCGTGCTCCTGAAAGTGTTAAAATTCTGACAGAGACAGCGAAGGTATATTCTGTAGATGATGCTGAGAAGATGAAAGACCAGATTGATGTTATGATTCTTTGCGGCGGAAGTGCTACTGATCTGCCGGAGCAGACACCTAAGTATGCCCAGTGGTTCAATGTGGTAGACAGCTTTGATACCCATAAGAGAATCCCGGAACATTTTGCAAATGTGGACAAAGCAGCTTCTGAGAGCGGTCATGTTGGAATTATTTCTGTAGGCTGGGATCCGGGAATGTTTTCTCTGAACCGCATGTATGCAAATGCAATCCTGACAAACGGCAAGGATTACACATTCTGGGGAAAAGGCGTAAGTCAGGGACATTCTGATGCAATCCGCCGTATCAAAGGAGTAAAGGATGGCAAACAGTACACCATCCCAGTTGAGTCTGCTCTGGAAGCAGTAAGAAGCGGAAAGAATCCGGAGCTTACTACAAGAGAGAAACATACCAGAGAGTGTTTCGTAGTAGCTGAAGAAGGCGCTGATCTTGCAAGGATTGAGAATGAGATCAAGACTATGCCGAACTACTTTGATGAATACGATACCACAGTACATTTTATTTCCGAAGAGGAACTGAAACGTGACCACAGCGGAATTCCGCACGGTGGATTTGTAATCCGCACAGGCAAGACTGGCTGGAACGATGAGAATAGCCATGTGATCGAATATAGCCTGAAACTGGATTCCAATCCGGAATTTACTTCTTCTGTAATCATTGCATATGCAAGAGCTGCATACCGCATGAACCAGGAAGGACAGAATGGCTGCAAGACGGTATTTGATGTAGCACCTGCTTACTTAAGCGCTCTGAGTGGAGAAGAATTAAGAAAACATCTGTTATAATTACTTTATAACAGAAATATTACAGAATTTATAAAAGGACAGTTCTTTCACATTGTGTGGGGCTGTTCTTTTTTTATGGAAAATACCTTTGAAAACATTGCTTTTAAAGAGAAAATAATACGAAAATATTGTGAAAACTTTACAGAGTTTTACTTTCGGGTTGACGATAGATGGAAACTGTAATATAATGAGCTACATAAAGCTGTAACAACTTTGTAAAAACTTGAAGATGATAATAACAGGGGTTGTGTTTGCTGGACAGCAGTATTACCTGTGGACAGCAACAGATTAATTAAAAAGGAAGGTAAGTATGCAAAACAAATGTAAAAAATTCAGACTTTGGAGTATCTTGCTGCTGGTAATGCTTATGGCAGCCGGTTTTACATGCCATAGTACATCAAGAGATGTACAGGCTGCCACGAAGAATGGATTCCGTACAGTAAAAGGGAAAACATACTACTATAAAAACGGCAAGAAAGTCAAAGGATGGCTTACCCTGAACGGTAAGAAATATTATTTTAATAAATCTACTGGTGTTCAGGTGAAAGGCTGGGTGAAAGATAAAAAGGGCAGAAAGCGTTATTTCACAAGCAAAGCAGGTGTTATGGTAACTGGATGGCTTTCCAATTCCAAGGGACAGCGCCGTTACTTTGCACCATCAACCGGATACATGAAGACAAAGTGGCTGAAGCTTGGCGGAAAGACCTATTACCTTTACGCGAAATCAGGCGTTGCAGCTACCGGTTTTGTAAAGGACAGCAAAGGAAATATCCGCTATTTTTCCAAAACGGGAATTATGGCCACTGGCTGGCTGACTAGCTCATCAGGAGTGAAGCGGTATTTTGACACTACATCGAAAACTGCTACCAATGGAATCATGGCAGTTGGTTTTAAGACGATCAATAATGTGACCTATTATTTCTACAGCGGCTCCGGAGCTATGGCGACGGGCTGGGTGGAGAATACAGACAAGGGTACAAAGTACTATTTTGATCCTACTACAGGCGCGATGTACACAGGCACACAGACTGTTGATGGTGTTACATATACATTTTCCAGCACTGGTGTATGCCAGGGAGAGAAGCAGGATGATCCTTCTCCGAATGGAAATACAGGAAATAAGACCATCAAGAATTATCTTGCAGGAGCACTTTTACCTGTTGGAAAAGCACTTTACGTATGGGGCGGCGGATGGAATGATTCCACAAGAAAGGGTCTCAGCGATACCATGACCAGCTGGTATAATAAATGGTCAGCGAATCCATCCAGTTATGATTACAATAATTACCGTGATCTTTCTACTTCCAATCGTGCGAAAGGATTTGACTGCTCAGGCTTTGTAGGCTGGTCTGCTTATCAGGTAATGCAGACACAGTCCGGTGTAGGATATGGATACACAGTGGTTTCAGGTGAAATTGGAAGCTATTACAAGGGGAAAGGCTGGGGCTCAATCGTAAATCAGTCTTATCTGTCACAGAATGGCTGGGAACTGAAGCCTGGCGATATCGGATACAATGATGGTCATACATGGATCGTTCTTGGACAGTGCAGTGATAAGAGTGTTGTTATCATTCATTCCACTCCGCAGGCAGGTGTCCAGATTTCTGGAACTACCACACCTACAGGAAGCTATTCCAGTGAGGCGGCAGCCCTTGCGAAGAAATATATGTCCTTGTATTCCGGATACAGCATCTTCAACTATCATCCATCCGTTGGAAACTATATCCGAAATGGAAACTATCTGAGATGGAATGGAGATACACTTTCTGATCCGGATGGTTATTACAATATGACAGCAGACCAGATTCTGTACGATCTGTTTGGAAAATAATGGTTAAGTAATATACAAGAGAGAATCAGTGAAAATACTGGTTCTCTTTTTATGTAACAGCGGAAATCTTTGAATTCCCCCTCTGTTACACAAACACGCTCTGTGTTCTCTTATTTAGACAAATGTATTACGAAATGTTACAAAGTTTTAAAAATTATTGCGATTTAGGGTTGAAATCTTTGCAAGAGTGTGCTAATATGTAGCAAGATTGAATGAAATGTTGCAAACATATTACAAATTGAGCTTTTTAGATTATCAAAAAGATTAACGAGGGTGATGAAACATGAAGAAAAGAATTGTATGTCTGACACTGGCAATTTTAATGTGCGGCTCACAGGTTGTAAGCGTAATGGCTGACCGTGAGAGCGATTTAAGAGAAGAGCAGGCCTGGACAAGCCAGCAGCTGGATGCTACATACGCACGCATGAGTGCCCTGTGGGATCAGAAGCAGCAGCTTGAGAGCCAGATCGAATCTTTGAATTCTGATCTTGTAAATGTAATGGTTTCCATTCAGACTCTTGAGAGTGATATCGCTTCCAAGGAAGCAGAAATTGAGAAAACACAGGGTGACCTGACCAAGGCTCAGAATGCCAAGGATAAACAGTACGGCGCCATGAAGAAACGTATTCAGTATCTTTATGAAAAAGGTGGAAACAATGCATGGTTCCAGATGATGTTAAATGCAGATAACCTTGCAGACCTTCTTACCAGAGCTGAGTATACACAGCAGATGTATGAGCAGGACAGAGAGAGCCTTCAGAAATATGCAAGAACGATTGAGGAGGTTCAGAAGTTAGAAGATCAGTATGAGCAGGAGAAAGCTGATTTTGAGACCATGAAGGAAGAATATGAGGCTCAGCAGTCTAACCTTCAGTATCAGTTGGATGTAACCCGTGCGAACAGTGCTGATTGCGAGAATGAGATCGCATACGCACAGCAGCAGGCTACTGAGTATGCGAACCTTCTGGAACAGCAGCAGGCAGAAATTGAGCAGCTTGAGGCAGAACGTATTGCAGCAGAAGAAGAGGCAAGACGTCAGGCAGAGGCAGAGGCCGCAGCAGCTGCAGCAGCACAGGAAGCAGCTCAGAACGGAGATGATTCCTCAGAAGATGTTCAGTATGATGAAGATGGAAATGTTGTAAGTGGTTCTTCTGATGGATCTTCTGATTATGAATACGATGAGTATGGTAATGTAATTGATACTGACAATACAGTTGATTACAATTCCGAGGCAAGCAGCTCCGACAGTTCCTCAGATAGTTCTTCTGACAGTTCATCAGCCAGCAGTTCTTCAGGTTCCGGCTCTTCTGTTGTATCCTATGCAACACAGTTTGTTGGAAACCCATATGTATGGGGTGGAACAAGCCTTACCAGTGGTGCTGACTGCTCTGGCTTTGTGCAGAGTGTATATGCAAACTTTGGCGTAAGTCTTCCAAGAACATCTTATGAGCAGCAGAATGCCGGATATGAAGTATCCTATGCGGATGCTCAGCCAGGCGACCTGATCTGCTATGGCGGACATGTTGCAATTTATATGGGAAATGGACAGATTGTCCATGCATCCAATGCCAGAGATGGCATCAAGGTCAGCGATAATGCTGCATACAGAACGATTACTTCTGTAAGACGTCTTGTGTAATCTGAATAAATGAATTTGTGAGCCCTTTCCGGAGATGAAAATCCGGAAGGGGCTTTTTACTGAAAATAATGTGGAAAAGCAAAGGAAAAAGAAGTATAGTAAGAATAAAAGTATTGTCTGAAAATCGTAATATAAATATTTCGTATAGCCAGATGAGAGGTGGAGAAAAATGCTTAGCCATTATCAGATGAAGGAAATTCCATATTTAAGAATATTAGGAAGATCGAATGGCAGTCTGGAACCGGTAACACTATTTTGGACCGCTTCCGGAATTGAACTGAATGTAAAAGCAACAGAAATATGGGTGAAAATCCGCTCCGATTATGATGTTTTTGAGCCATGGGTGGATGTGATCGTAGACGGCGTATTGTCCCAACGGCTTATGGTAAATAAGGGAGAACAGGAAATCTGCCTTTTCCGTAATATGGAAAGGGATAAGGTAAGAAATGTAAAGCTTCTTCGTGATACTCCTGCGTTTCCCACAGATGAAAAAACATTGCTTCAGCTTCTGGAGGTTGAAACTGACGGTGAGTTTTTACCTCTTGAAACACCAAAGCTCAGATTGGAGGTAATAGGGGACAGCATTACCTCTGGTGAGGGCGGCAGCGGTGCAGGAGAAGAAATGACATGGAATTCCTTTTGCTTCAATGCCGTGGATAATTATGCATATATGGCAGCAAAAGAACTGGGCGCGGTGTACAATTGCATCAGTCAGAGCGGCTGGGGCGTTTTCTGTTCCTGGGAAGGCAATGAGCAGCAGGCAATCCCGCTATATTATGAGCAGGTGTGCGGTCTTTTAAATGGAGAAAGAAACAAACAACTGGGTGCTATGGAAAAATGGGATTTCCAGAAGTTTCAGCCTGATGTGATCGTGGTGAATCTGGGGACAAACGACAGCAGCGGCACGAAGAATATGGACAGGATTGGAAAGGCTGTGGAAGACTTTTTGAGAAAACTGCGCGTATGTAATCCGGAAAGCTATATTCTGTGGTGTTATGGAATGCTTGGAGATGAGATTTTACCAACGCTTGAGAAAGCGGTGGGGAATTATAAAAGAAAAACAGGGGATGAACGCGTAGAATTTGTGAAGCTTCCGGATACACTGGAAGGAGAATTTGGATCAAGGCAGCACCCAGGGCACAGATCTCATGAAAGAACAGCGAAAATCCTGGTGGAGAAGATTCAGGAAAAAATGACGCTGCTGGTCACGCCGTGACTAGCAACATCTGGTTGATAAAAAAATAACAAAAATCTTTTCAAAAATAACAAAAATCTTTTCAAAGGGTTGACAAAGACAGTGACCGGTGGTACTATGGTGTCAGTATAATTCCATAGTGAACATATTAAGTGCTGACAGCTATAAGCTGGCAGAAAGAGGGAATCAGGTGAGAAACCTGAGCGATCCGGTCACTGTAACAGAGGAGCGAATCTTATAGTCCATTGTGCTTGCGCATGAGAAGGAGAGAGGATGTGATGATCCTGGAGCCAGGAAACCTGCTTGGTATGGCGAGGTTAAACTTCCGATGAAAGTGTAACAACCAGTTTTGGGGAATCCGCAGCCCTGAGATGTTGTCCGCTTTTGTGAGTGGACATTTTTTATGGAATGATCGCCTGTTCAGAAGAATTATACAGATTAAATGGCAGGCGATACTACTTCGGATGAAACCGTTCCCTCCGCGTATATATGAACGGATCATATTCTACCCCGGAGTAGCATCGCTCCCTCTTAAATAATGATGATTCAGAAGCCGCATATGCGGTATTTTTTTTACACTTTTCCTGAGCCTGTTTGTAGAATTATTCCCGTAATCTCCTGCAGGGTGTGACGCACATCTTACAGAAAGCCTTTTTTAAACACGCTCTGGCCGTATTCTATTCCTGTAAGCGGGATTCTTTTTTTGCATTTGATTTTGGGGCATTACGAAATAGAATATAAAGAATATTTTGTTTTGAGCTGTATGAGATAAGGAGAGAAATATGGAGAAAAAATATTGGGAAGATAAAGAATACGCTTATTTCAGTCATAAGAAATGTGAGTATTTTCCATGCCATAAAGGAGCTGATCCAGAGGACTTTAACTGTCTGTTCTGCTATTGCCCGCTTTATGCCCTTGGAGACAAATGCGGCGGAAATTTCAAATATAATGAGAAGGGATTTAAAGATTGTACGAATTGTCAGCTCCCTCATAAGAAGAAAAACTACGGTTATGTGACAGGAAAATATCAGGAACTTGCTGCGATGATGCAGAAAGTAAGAGAAGCAGATCATAAAAATGAAAATGAGTAATCAAAGAAATAAGTATAAAAAACTCTCCGGAATATATACGAAGTTAAGCTTACGTATTTACATTTCTCGGAGAGTTTTTGCGTAATGCAAAATTCCATTGGAATTCTGCAAGCTGGATCCTTTTTATCGTATGCTTAACAGCATCTTTAATTTCGGAATCTGGTTGTTGAGAATCAGACCCTCTGGAAACATAGCATTATGAACGAAATCAGCGGCATAAGTGAAGTCTCCAATATGCTCTGTTCCATGACTGTCACTGGAAAGCACGATTGGAACCAGATACTTCCGGCAGCAGGACAGGATCTGCGCGCAGTTGGCATGGGTATCGCCCCGATATCCGTAAGGCGCCAGGGAAGCTTCGTTGATTTCAAGGATAACACCGTTTTCACTGGCAGATTTTACAACTGCGTCGTAATCTATGTCATACTGGGGATTATCAATGTGTCCCAGGATCTTTATAACCGGATTCTTCATTACGTTCAGAAAAGCAGCAGTATTTTCTTCCCTGGTCTTTGGCCGGAAATTCTGATAATGCATGCTGGCGATTGCGTAGTCCAGCTTATCAAGAAGCTCCTGTGGCAGATCTGTTTTTCCATCGGTATCCAGAATGTTCAGTTCAATTCCATATAATAATTCCACATCGAAACGCTTCCTGGGCGAATAGATCAGGCTTCGGAAATAAGAAGAAGTTCCGGCAGCCAGAGTGGCTGGTCCGTGGTCTGTGATTCCAAGAAGCTTCAGCCCTTTTTGGGAAGCTGCCTTTGCCATGTCACTGATGGTGCAGGTCGTGCCGTGTCCGCTGGCAATAGAATGTGTGTGTATATCAGAAAGATACATAAAATCATCTCCTAATCAAGATTACGTGAATATATGCAGCTGGTAATTTCACTATAAAAGTGTTTTAAAAAGCCATTTACAGTTAACTTTAGTATGCCAGAGGGCAAAAAACATGTCAATCATAAATAAGAAAAAACAGAGAAAACAAATAAAAACAACATTACAGTACAAGAAAAACCACACATCGCATGCAGAGAAGTGTTGCTTTTTGTTGACACTTGGAAATCAGAAAGGTATAATCAAATCAGAAAATAAAAACTCTTTATTCAGGAGGAGAAAATGGGATACACAGATAATATGTCTCCGGAAATGAAACAGAGAATTGTACAGGAGCTTGTGCCAGGCAAGCAGATTTCCCTGGCACATATCATTGCCAATCCGGATAAGATTCTTTACACCAAGCTGGGTCTTGATCCATCTCTGGATTACTCAAGAGCGGCCATTGGGATCATGACTGTAAGTCCGGCAGAAACTGCTATCATTATGGCAGATATTGCGATGAAATCATCTGGCATTGAACTGGGATTTGTTGATCGTTTCAGCGGAAGCCTGATCATCACAGGTACTGTGTCGGAAGTAGAAGCTTCTACTAGCGCAATTCTGGACTATGTGGGAAATAAACTGGGCTTTACTTTATGCCCCATTACAAGGACTTGACAGAATATGAGGAAACTTGTTCTGATCGGTCGCAGCGAGGCTGGAAAAACTACTTTGACCCAGGCCCTGCGTGGTGAAAAAATACATTATCATAAAACACAATATGTAAATAATTTTGATGTGATCGTAGATACGCCAGGAGAGTATGCCCAGACGAAAGGTCTGGGACACGCCCTGGCGTTGTATACATATGAATCAGATGTGGTAGGGCTGCTGGTATCTGCCACGGAACCGTATTGCCTTTTTCCACCTTGCATTACCTGTATGGCCAACCGTGAAGTAATTGGAATTGTTACCAAAATCCACAATCCGGATGCAAATGTAAAACTTGCCACGTCCTGGCTGGAGCTTGCCGGCTGTAAAAAAATCTTTTATGTAGACTCCAGGCAGCAGGAGGGCATTCCGGAGATTTTGGAATATCTTAGGGAAGATGGCGATGTAATGCCATGGGAAAAAGATGCCTCTGATCCTGTGAATTAGAAAATACCTGTCAAATGTGGAAAAACAGTAAAACCAGCAAAACCACGAAAAACAACATAGCAATCCAGAAAAAAATCCACATAAAACAACATAAAACAACGGAAAAACCTTGACTTATAATGTGGAATGGTGTAAACTTACAACATAACCTAAAAAGTAACAGGCTAGCTATGCCTAGCCATGATAAGTTACCCGGTGCGGTACTATAACTTACATAATCCACCGCACCTGAATGTGCTTAAGGAGGAAAAAAGCATGGTAAACGAATACGAAATCAAAAAACAGATTTGCGACATCGGAAGAAGAATCTATAACCGCAACATGGTTGCAGCAAATGATGGAAACATCTCTGTAAAACTGAATGACAATGAGTTCCTTTGCACACCTACTGGTGTATCCAAAGGCTTTATGACTCCAGAGTTCATCTGTAAAGTAGATGCAAAAGGAAATGTTCTTCAGGCTAACCCGGGATTCAAACCATCATCTGAGATCAAGATGCATATGAGAGTATATGAGAAGAGACCTGATGTAGGATCTGTTGTACATGCTCATCCAATTTATGCAACATCTTTTGCTATTGCTGGTATTCCGCTTACACAGCCAATCATGCCAGAGGCAGTTATCGCTCTTGGATGTGTTCCGATCGCTGAGTATGGTACACCTTCTACAATGGAGATTCCGGATAACCTTGAGAAATATCTTCCATATTTCGATGCAGTTCTTCTTGAGAACCACGGAGCTCTTACCTGGAGCACAGACCTGAACGCTGCATACATGAAGATGGAGTCCGTAGAATTCTATGCACAGCTTCTGTATCAGAGCAAACTTCTTGGAGGCCCGAAGGAATTTGATAAAGAGAACATTAAGAAACTTTATGAGATCCGTCGTAAATTCGGTATGCCTGGAAAACATCCGGCAAGCCTTTGCCAGAACAAAGATGGCATGAACTGCCATAACTGCGGTGGTGCATGTCACAACGAAGACTATAAACAGTTCCCAGGATATCAGTATGATTTCGTTGGCGGCAACTGCGATGCTCCGGCAACAGATACAGCTAATGCAGATGCAGAGTTAGTAGCTAAGATTACCAAACAGGTTATGGCTCAGTTAGGACTGAAATAATCAGAAAATATAAAGGCCGCAGCTGTGAGAGAATCAGGCAGCTGCAGGCAATTGTTAAGGAGGAACAATCTCATGCCAATCAGCGAGAGCATGGTACAGGATATTGTACAGGAAGTTATGGCGAAAATGCAGATTGCAGACGCTCCGGCCGGTAAACATGGAATTTTCACAGATATGAACGAGGCCATTGAGGCTGCGAAAGCTTCCCAGAAGATCGTTCGGAAAATGTCCTTGGACCAGAGAGAAAAAATTATTACCTGCATTCGAAGAAAAACAAAAGAAAATGCAGAAATCCTTGCACGTATGGGTGTTGATGAGACCGGAATGGGAAATGTAGGAGATAAGATCCTGAAACATCATCTGGTAGCAGATAAGACCCCTGGTACAGAAGATCTCAGCACTACAGCATGGTCAGGCGACAGAGGACTTACTCTGATCGAGATGGGACCGTTTGGCGTAATCGGAGCAATCACTCCGTGTACGAACCCAAGTGAAACCATTCTGTGCAACACAATGGGTATGCTGGCAGGTGGAAATACAGTTGTATTTAATCCGCATCCGGCAGCAATCAAAACCTCTATTTATGCGATCAATCTTCTGAATGAGGCATCCCTGGAAGCAGGTGGCCCGGACAATATCGCAGTAACAGTAGAGAAACCTACATTAGAGACAAGCAATATTATGATGAAACATAAAGATATCCCGCTTATCGCAGCAACAGGCGGTCCTGGCGTTGTAACAGCAGTCCTTTCCTCTGGAAAACGTGGAATCGGCGCTGGCGCAGGAAATCCTCCGGCAGTTGTAGATGAGACAGCAGATGTAAGAAAAGCTGCTCAGGATATCGTAAACGGATGTACATTCGATAACAACCTTCCGTGTATCGCAGAGAAGGAAATCGTAGCAGTTGCTTCTATTACAGATGAGCTTATGCATTATCTGGTAAGTGAGAATGACTGTTACCTTGCTTCCAAAGAAGAACAGGATAAACTTACAGCAGTTGTTCTTGCAGGCGGCAAGCTGAACCGTAAATGCGTTGGACGTGACGCAAGAACATTACTTTCCATGATCGGAGTAAATGCTCCTGCAAATATCCGCTGCATCGTATTTGAAGGACCGAAGGAACATCCACTTATCGCTACAGAGCTTATGATGCCGATCCTTGGCGTTGTAAGGGCAAAAGATTTTGATGATGCAGTAGAGCAAGCTGTATGGCTTGAGCATGGCAACCGCCACTCTGCACACATTCATTCCAAGAACATTGACAATATCACCAAATATGCGAAAGCAATCGACACCGCAATCCTTGTTAAGAATGCACCTTCCTATGCAGCACTTGGATTCGGCGGAGAAGGTTACTGTACATTCACAATCGCAAGCCGTACTGGTGAAGGACTTACAAGTGCAAGTACATTCACCAAGAGAAGACGCTGCGTAATGGCAGACAGCCTTTGCATTCGCTGACAGGAGGAAACATAAAAATGGATATGAATAACGTAAATATCGAAGAAATCGTAAAACAGGTTCTTGCTGGAATGGCTGGAACAGCACCGGCAGCTTCTGCATCAGCAGCACCGGCAGCACCAGCTGCAGCACCGGCAGGCGCAATTCCGAAAACTGCACACGTTGCAGTACTTACTGAAAAAGAGCATTTTGATATTAAAGAGTACCCGATTCCGGCAATTGGCGATGACGACATCCTTGTTAAAGTAGAAGGCTGCGGCGTTTGCGGTACTGATGCTCACGAATTCAAGAGAGACCCATTCAACCTGATCCCGGTTGCACTTGGACATGAGGGAACTGGTGAGATCGTTGCCATGGGTAAAAATGTTAAGACTGATACAGCTGGAAAACCGGTTAAGATCGGTGACAAAGTCGTTACCTGTATGATCTTCAAGGATGATCCTGAAATCACAATGTTCGACTTAAACAAGAAAAACGTTGGAGGAGCTGACGTATACGGACTTCTTCCAGATGATGACATTCATCTTAACGGATGGTTCTCTGATTACATCTTTATCAGAGGTGGAGAGTTTGGAAGCACATTCTTCAACGTAAGTGATCTTGATCTGGACTCCCGTATCCTGATCGAGCCATGTGCAGTTCTTGTACATGCAGTTGAGAGAGCAAAAACAACTGGTATCCTTCGTTTCAACAGCAGAGTTGTTGTACAGGGATGCGGACCAATCGGTCTGATCTGTATTGCAGTTCTTCGTACCATGGGTATCGAGAACATCTGTGCTGTAGATGGAAATCAGCAGCGTCTTGATTTCGCTAAGAGAATGGGCGCTACCATGAGTGTAAACTTCATGGAGCACAAAGGAATCGAAGCACTTTCTGAAGCTGTTAAAGATCAGTTTGGCGGACATCTTGCAGACTTTGCATTCCAGTGTACAGGATCACCTGTTGCTCATGCAAACATCTACAAATTCATCCGTAACGGCGGTGGCCTTTGCGAGCTTGGTTTCTTCATCAATGGTGGAGATGCTACAATCAACCCGCACTTTGACATCTGCTCCAAAGAGATCACAATCGTAGGCTCCTGGGTATACACCTTAAGAGATTACGTTACAACATTTGATTTCCTTAAGAGAGCAAATGCAATCGGACTTCCAATGTCTGAGCTGATCACAGACAAGTATCCGCTTGAGGAGATCAATGAAGCATTAAAGAAGAACCTTGCAATGACCGGTCTTAAGATCGCAGTTGTAAATAAATAATTGCCGGATAAAGGAGAATCAAGATGGCAGAAGCTGTAGGAATCTTGGAGGTGTTCGGACTGGCAACAGCGTTTGTGGCGGCCGACGCCGGCTGCAAGGCAGCAAATGTCCATCTGGAGGTTTTTGATAAAAATAAACCTGCAAATGCGGACAGTCTGCCGGTACCGCTCCTTGTCTGCATCAAGTTCCGCGGAAGCGTTTCTGATGTAACAGAGGCTGTGGAAGCTGGAATCAGAGTAGCAGAGAGTATGACCGGTGTGGTACAGCACTACGTAATACCAAATCCGGAACCCGGTACACAAAAAATGCTGAAAATCAGCGCACTGGATAAGGATTAATGATTGCTAACCAGTGAATTTAAGTCTATAATAAAAACGAACAAAGTCATGCGGAGCATGGCAGGTACCTCACAGCAAGTACGCTGGAGCGTACTTGAAAAGTCGAGATATATCAGGAGGAATTCATCATGGCACAGGAAGCTTTAGGAATGGTAGAAACCAGAGGACTTACAGCTGCAATTGAGGCAGCAGATGCAATGACAAAAGCAGCAGAGGTTACACTGGTTGGTACAGAGAAAATCGGATCCGGTCTTGTAACTGTTATGGTTCGCGGTGATGTCGGAGCTGTTAAGGCAGCAGTTGAGAGTGGAAGCGCAGCAGCATCCAGACTTGGAGAGCTTGTAGCTACACACGTAATCCCAAGACCTCATACAGATGTGGAGAAAATCCTTCCAAGCATCTAATGAACTATAAGGAGTTCGCTCATGAGTAAATCATATGGTTTTATTGAAATCACAGGTGTTGTAGCGGCCATGGATGCCCTGGACATTATGTGTAAAACGGCAGACGTTGAGCTGGCGTCATGGGAGCGTAAGCTGGGCGGACGACTGGTGACCATTATTGTACAAGGCGATGTGGCAGCTGTTACAGAAGCTGTGGAAGCGGCAGCAACAAATGCCATCAAGAAACCGGCAAGCTATGCAGTAATTGCCAATCCCCATGAGGAAATCGTCAAAATGGTGGAGCTTAGCGCAAGTCGATGGAGAAAGAAAAAGGGGGATGAATAATGGCTGACGAAGAAAAGAAAGAGACAGCGAAAAAAACAGCCCCTAAAAAGGCAGCCGCTCCGAGAAGAACGGCCAGAACAACCAGAGCAAAAGCAGCAGAAGTAAAGGCCGAAGAGCCGAAGACCACTGCAGCTGACAAAGAGATTACAGAAACCAAACATACAGAAGCTGAGAAACCAGCAATTCATAAGGAGGAAAAAATCATGACACAGGAAGCATTAGGAATGGTAGAAACCAGAGGACTTACAGCAGCTATCGAGGCAGCTGACCAGATGTGCAAAGCAGCTAACGTTGCATTAGTTGGAACAGAGAAGATCGGATCCGGTCTTGTAACTGTTATGGTTCGTGGAGATGTTGGAGCAGTTAAATCTGCAGTAGAGAGCGGAAGCGCAGCAGCATCCAGACTTGGAGAGCTTGTAGCTACACACGTAATTCCGAGACCTCATACAGATGTTGAGAAAATCCTTCCAGTTCTGAAATAATATAAAAGTCCCAGATAGCAGCCATGAATGAGCTGTGCTTGCATAAGCGAATTCATGGATGCTCCTTACTTTTATAATGTCTGCTATGGCAGACATTACCGAATTTCAGGAAGAAAGCAGGTGTACTTTTGGAAACCAATAATGTTGAGCTGATTACCAGAATGGTACTGGATGCTCTCAATAAAAAAGAAGAAAAAGGCAATGGCTTCATGGTGCCCATCGGAGTTTCCGCAAGACATATCCACCTGACGCAGGAACATGTTGAAGCTTTATTTGGACCAGGATATCAGCTCACCAAGAAGAAAGAGCTGATGGGCGGACAGTTTGCCTCCAATGAGACAGTAACTATCGTTGGACTGAAGCTCCGTGCAATTGAGAATGTACGTATTCTCGGACCGGTCCGCAAGGCTTCACAGGTTGAAGTATCAGCTACAGACGCAATCAAGCTTGGTATGAAAGTACCGGTGCGTGAGTCTGGAGATGTTAAGGGAAGTGCTCCTATTGCAATTGTCGGACCGAAAGGTGCGATTTATCTGAAAGAGGGATGTATCGTAGCAATGCGTCACATTCACATGTCCCCGAAGGATGCTCAGGCAGCCGGTGTGAAGGATGGAGATATCGTATCTGTTAAAGCAGACAATGAGAGAGGAACCATTTTCAATCAGGTGAAGATCCGTGTAGACGACAGCTTTACACTGGAGATGCACATTGATACAGATGAAGCAAATGCAGCAAAAATTGCCACAGGCAATACAGTTACAATTATAAAGTAATGTTTTGGAAATCATTTCCTCATTACTAAAATAAAGTGTTCAGCCATGCTGGTTCTGAAAATGACAGATGCATGGCTGAACTGATATAAAATTTGGAGGTTCACATGATAGTTGGCAAGGTAGTAGGAAGCGTTGTTTCCACAAGAAAAAACGAAAAGCTGATCGGCAATAAGTTTATGATCGTGGAACCGGTTCATCACATGAAAGGTGACCTCAGTCAGATTGTTGCGATCGATATTATCGGTGCAGGAATCGGAGAATATGTATTGGTGGCACAAGGAAGCGCGGCAAGAATTGGCTGCGGCGTAGAAACAGCACCGGTAGATGCCGCCATTGTAGGTATCGTTGATGACGGTGCAGGATTGGAGTAACGCCATGGATATCAAAGAATTACAGAATATTATACAGGAGAATGGTGTAGTTGGTGCCGGCGGTGCAGGATTCCCTACATACATGAAGCTGACAGATAAAGCAAATACCATTCTTATGAACTGTGCAGAGTGCGAACCTTTACTGAAATTACACAGACAGTTATTAGAGAAGCACGCTTACGAAATAATGAAAACCTTCCATATGGTTCAGGAAACAGTTGGAGCTTCTGAGGCCATTATTGGAATCAAAAAATCTTATGTTCAGACAGTAAATGCTCTGAAACAGCATATCGAAGAGTTCCCGGGAATGCGCATCCACCTTCTGGATGAAGTGTATCCGATGGGAGATGAGGTTGTACTGATCTACGAAGCAACTGGTAGAGTTGTAAGACCTGGCGGACTTCCTATTGAGCAGGGAGTTGCTGTGTTTAACGTAGAGACATTGTATAATATATACCAGGCAGTAGAGAAAAAAGAGCCTGTAACAGCCAAATATGTGTCTGTTGTAGCTGAGGTAAATCATCCGGTAACTGTAAAAGTACCTCTTGGATGTACTATGGATGATGTTGTTGCCCAGGCAGGCGGAACTACTGTAAAAGACCCGGTTTACTTTATTGGTGGACCGATGATGGGAAGAATCGGAAAAGGTTCTGACCCTGTGACGAAGACAACAAATGCGATTCTGGTTCTGCCAAAAGACCATTTAATCGTACAGAAGAAGATGCGGACTTCTGCTATAGATTTAAAACGTGCAGCATCTATTTGCTGCCAGTGTAATACTTGTACAGATCTTTGCCCACGTAACAATCTGGGACATCCGATTGATCCAGCCCGCTTCATGCGTGCAGCTTCCAATCAGGATTTCAGAGATGTTAATCCATACATCAATGCAAGCTTCTGCAGCTCCTGTGGCGTTTGTGAGATGTATGCATGTCCTCAGAGCCTTGCTCCAAGAACACTTCTTGCAGACATGAAGGGCGGACTTCGTAAGGCAGGTATTCGTCCTCCTCAGGGAGTACAGCCAGTACCAGTTAAGGAATCCCGAGAATACCGCAAGGTTCCGGAAGAACGCCTGATGGCACGTCTTGGTCTTACAAAATATGACAAGGACGCACCGATGGACGAGACACTGGTTGATATTCCAAAGGTTAAAATTCTTCTTAGCCAGCATATCGGAGCACCTGCTCAGGCAATTGTAAAAGTTGGAGATCAGGTGACAAGAGGTCAGATGATCGCTTCTCCTGCCCAGGGCTTAAGTGTTGGTATCCATGCAACCATCTCCGGTAAAGTTACCGAGGTGACAGACCGCTGGATCGTAGTTGCAAAGAATTAGAAAGGACGTGCAGAAAATGAGTAAAGCAATCGGAATGATTGAATTCAAAACTACAGCTACCGGCGTTACTGCAGCAGATGCAATGGTTAAGACATCTGATGTAGAAATCGTTGAGGCGCAGACCGTGTGTCCGGGTAAATATATTGCAATTATTACCGGTGATCTCAGTGCGGTAAAAGCTGCCGTAGATACAGCTGTAACAACATATGAGGACAAGTGCATTGACAGTTTTGTACTGGGTAATCCGCACGAGTCTCTTTTCCCGGCTATTTATGGAACTACTCAGGTTGAGGAGATCAGTGCGCTGGGAATTCTTGAAACATATGATGCAGCTTCCATTATTGAGGCTGCAGATCAGGCTGCAAAGACTGCAATTGTAGATCTTATCGAGCTTCGTATTGCAAAAGGTATGTGCGGAAAATCTTACATGATGATCACTGGTGAGGTTTCTGCTGTATCCGCATCAATCGACAGAGCGAAAGAGCTTGTTGCTGAAAAAGGCATGTATCTGGATTCCTCTGTTATTGCACATCCCGATAAGAGAATGATCGACAGCCTTCTGTAATTCTGGTCTGACCAATAAAATGAACGCGGAGGGGACCTGAACATGCTTGCGTTAGAGAGACGGAATCTGATCCTTGAGAAATTACAGAATGAGAAGCGCGTAGTAGTAAGTGAACTGAGCCAGTTATACGGAGTCTCTGAGGAAACCATCCGACGGGATCTGGACAAGCTGGAGAAGGAAGGGCTTGCCATTAAAAGCTATGGCGGAGCTGTGATCAATGAAGATGTGAGCATTGATCTCCCTTTTAATGTGCGCAAGAATCAGAATGTAGTTGGGAAACAGAAGATGGCGGAAATTGTAGCCTCTCTTGTGCATGACGGGGAACATCTGCTTCTGGACGCCAGCACTACTGCAGTGTTTGTGGCAAAGGCATTAAAAGAGAAGGAGCGTCTGACTGTGATCACCAATTCCATGGAGATCCTTCTGGAACTGGCAGATGTGTCAGGATGGAATATTATTTCCACAGGTGGGATGATGAAGGAAGGCTATCTGGCTTTCCTTGGATCCCGGACAGAAGAAGTCATTCGCTCTTATTTTGTAGATACCGTTATTTTTTCCTGTAAGGCTCTTGATGAGAACTGGGGAGTAATGGAATCACAGGAAGCTTTTGGAACAGCAAAGAGAGCAATGCTGGATTCAGGACGTAAGAAAATCCTGGTTGTGGACAATACGAAATTTGACCAGACCGCATTTTCCGTTGCCGGAAGATTGCGGGATGTTGATATCGTCGTGACAGATGCGAAGCCTTCTGAAAAATGGCTGAAGCTTTTTAAAGAAGAGGGCGTGGAGTGCAGATA
Organism: Ruminococcus sp. 1001136sp1; assembly: GCF_039841815.1. NCBI lineage: Bacteria > Bacillati > Bacillota > Clostridia > Eubacteriales > Oscillospiraceae > Ruminococcus > Ruminococcus sp. 1001136sp1. The sequence goes on from NZ_JBDPGY010000002.1 coordinate 60,828, forward strand.
TCCGGAATCTGTCCGATAGAAGCTTTCTGCTTACAAAAGAAAGCTGCAATAAAGGAGCATTGAATTATGAAAACTTTTGAAATGAAAACAGTCATCCATTTTGGTGACAATGCCCTGGATAGACTGGCAGAACTGCCATACAAAAAAGTTCTGGTGATCACAGATCCATTCATCGCAAAAGGGAAAATGATCGAGCTGATCACAGACCCATTGAGACGCGGTGGCAAGGAGTTTGAAGTATTCAGTGATGTTGTGCCGGATGCACCGGTAGGAAAAATCGCAGAAGGTGTAAAGAAGTTCCTGGAGTATCAGCCGGAGGTTGTAGTAGCTGTCGGAGGTGGCTCTGCAATTGACTCATCCAAGGCAATCCGTGAGTTTGCCCTGAAGATCAACAATTACGGCAAAGTAGGTCTTATTGCAATTCCTACTACCAGTGGTACCGGATCTGAGGTTACCTCTTTTGCAGTTGTAAATGATACAGATAATCATGTGAAGTATCCGCTGATCTCAGACAGCCTTACAGCTGATGAGGCAATCCTGGATGCAGAACTGGTAAAGAGCGTTCCGCCCTCTATCACAGCAGATACAGGTATGGACGTACTGACTCATGCAATTGAGTCTTATGTAAGTATCAATCACAATGAATTTTCATCTGCTCTTGCTGAAAAGTCAATTGAAATCTGCGGAGTCTTTCTGTTAAGAGCATACCTTGACGGCGGCGATATGCATGCCCGTCAGAAAATGCATGTAGCGTCCTGTCTTGCCGGACTGTCTTTTAATGCTGCAGGACTTGGAATCACACATAGTATGGCACATCAGCTGGGAGCTATTTTCCATATTCCGCATGGACGTGCCAATGCAATGCTGCTTCCGCATATTGTAGAATTTAATGCAAATATCAACAAACACAGCAGAAGCCAGCAGGAATATCTTCCGGCAGTAAAGCGATATGCCAATATTTCACATATTCTTGGACTGAGTAACTACAACAAAGTAATGTCTGTAAGATCTCTTGTAAACTGGATTCAGTTTATGCAGAAGGAAATGAATATTCCGCTTACGATTAAAGAAATGGGAACTATTTCTGAGGATGAGTATTTTGCAGCAATTGACAAAATGGCAAACCTGGCGCTTGCTGATGCCTGCACAACTGCCAACCCAAGAGTCCCAACAAAAGAGGATATTGTGAAGATCTACAGGAAATTGTGGTCATTTTAATGAATTTAAGAGTTGCTGTTCACTTTGTGCCCGGTAACATATAAGAGACTTTGGACAGATACGGTGGAACTGCGTGTATTTGTCCAGAGTCTGTTTATAACTAATGTAGTGAACGTAAGATAATGTGGATTATTTCCTGCTCTTGCACGAACCTTGTCTTATATTCAGCGTATTGGTGCATAATAAAATCCATTTTGCCGGATGGGTAAAATGTCAGGAGAAAGTCGTATGAGTATTTATACAAAGAATGGTGACAAGGGAACTACCAATCTTGTCCATACGAAAAACGTTTCCAAAGCGGATGACCGAATCCAGCTGGAGGGAACCATAGATGAACTTTCCTGCCATATTGGAGTGTTGAAAACCATGATCAGAGATGGAGATACCATCCGTTTCCTGGAAAAGATCCAGGAAAATCTGACCAGAATTGATGCAGGAGTGGCAGATCCATATAATAGAGAGTATAAGATCAATGATGACAAGACAGAGCTTTTAGAGGAAGAGATTGACCGTTTGACGGGGCTTTTTCATATGCCGAAGGAGTCCTCATTACCTGGGGCTTGTCGCTTGTCTGCTGAGATTGATGTGACTTGGGCTGTGGCCAGAAGAGCGGAGCGTGATCTTGCCGCTGTAAGTGTAAAGTTTGGTTCTGACACAGGAAGCAAGAAATATATGAACCGTCTGGCCGACTATCTGTATGTGCTTGCACGCTACGAAGAAGCGGAGGCAGCAGGTCAGAAGACGGGAACGTCAAAGCTTGTAGAAACTGACGCATCTTCTGAAAATACGGAACTACATGCAAGTGGAACTGAGAAAGTGGCAGGAGGAAGCGTGAGCGTGGATACGAAAGTTGAAAATTCTCTCATATCTGGTACCTCTGATTCTGTAGACGAAGCTGTAATTCAGGCAGTACTGCGCCGCATGGGTATGCAGAATAAGATTACACTGGATGGAGCGAAGAAGCTGATCGGGAAAATCGAACAGGAAGCCCTTCGTCGCGGTAAGAAAGCGGTGATTGCAGTTTGTGGTCCGGAAGGAAATCCAATTGCCGTTCATGTAATGGACGGAGCATTTCTGGTAAGCTTTGATGTCGCTTTGAAAAAAGCTTATACTTCTGTTGCGGTGAAGATGTCCACCATGGAATTATCCAAACTGGCTCAGCCAGGTGGAACCTTTTACGGCGTAGATAAGATGGATGGTGGAAAAATCGTGATTTTCGGAGGCGGTGTGCCGCTGAAATCCGGAGATACGATTATCGGAGGTCTTGGCATAAGCGGAGGCACAGGAGAGGAAGATCATAGCCTGGCAGAATATGCATTGTCCGTATTACCAGAAATATTGTAGTTGGAATATAGTACAAGGATTATGACAGAGAAAGGCTATTTTTTCAGGAAAGAGAAAAAGCCTTTCTTTTTTTCGTACGGAGCTTTTGAGACAGAGAGCAGTTTATAACCCGTTTTATCAATAGTCTCTTTCAGTTTTGCTTCATCAAGATCATTTTCTGTAAGGATAACCGTCTCTCCTTTTGTATGGGACGAGGTGACTTTTTTTACAGAAAAGTTATTACGAATACTTTCGTTAATGTGGGATTCACACATTCCACACATCATTCCGTCTATTTTTAATGTAATCTGCTGCATAATTTAATCTCCCTTTTTTAATAGATTTGCCATAAATGTCCTGGCGGTATGTTTTCAAACACGCTCTAAGCTGTGTAATCAAATTTCACAAAGGACAGCTCGCAGTTTGCAATACGGCTGCAGATATTTACTGCTGAATACATTACCACGGAAAATTCTCCGTCAATAGTATCCACATGAAGATAACGTCCGTCAGCGGAGATTCTGGCGTGTTTCACATCGCCTCGCTCTGTCAGTTCTTTTATGATTTCATTTGCCAGGTCTTCCGTAACAGTTTTTGATAAATGATAACATCTTCCCATGATTCAACAGCTTCCTTTCGTCATACTTATGTTAGTTGCTTCTAATTGAAAATATTATAGCACGTTTCAGAAAAAAGAAAACTTCAGTTACAGATAAAATTTATCATTTAAGTGTCGAATTATGTGAGAATTTTACGACCGAATTTCGTTGTAATGGCAACCGGCTTTTGTTAGAATAAAAGAAACGAAAGAGAAAAACAATTTCTGATTTTCTGCGGCGTTCTGCAGCAGTATGTGCGGACAGTTTTCTGCCATGGGCTAATCTGCCTGATCAGCAGCAATTCCATCATCCGGTTACTTGAAAACCTGCTACATAAGGGTCCTGGAATAAGAGACCATTCTGGAAAAATGGCATATATAGCGAAAACAAGAATAAGCTATGGCTTTTTTCGAGTCTTAACAGCAAAAGAAAACGCATAAAATGCGTCAACGTAGCCTGTAAAAAATACAGGAATGATTCTCTGTCGTTTTTCTTACGACGAAAAAAATCACATCTTTAGCATATCTGAGAAATAATAGAAAAAGAAGTCAATTCTTTTTTTGTGGGCGGGCATCCGGCCAATGCTCGCCCTCCTAATCAGCTTTTCTTATATTTTCCTGGTGTAGTTCCTTTGTATTTTTTAAATGTACGTATAAAATAGCTCAGATCATTAAATCCATTTCGATATGCAATATCTGTAATAGAATCATCGGTTGTGGAGATTTCATAGCAGGCTCTCTCAATGCGCTGCCTGTTCAGATAATCCATGGGAGTCTGATGGGTCATTTCGGAGAAAAAACGGCAAAAGTATTTGGGTGACATGGATACGGAGGCCGAAAGCTGTTTTAGTGTCAGAGCCCCCGTATAGTTGTGCTCAATGAAATCAAGTACCTGTTTCAGCTGTAAAATTCTCTTATAATCACGTCTTGCGCGTGTTATACTTTCAAGATAGTAATGATTACTAAAAATAATGCCGAAAAAGTGGTAAAATTGTCCAATTACAGTGAGCTCGTAGCCAGGTTCTCTTTTCCAAAGAGAATCAAAAAGACTGTTTATTGTATTGCAGATTTCTATATGCTTTGGTGTAAAATGATGATAGATCAGAATTTCCTGATGAATAATCTTCTGCATATATCCTGCACAAACAGAATTATTTTTGAGGAAAACATTTCCGTCGAAAACAATGCACTGATAAAGACAATTATCAGGAATTCCACTGTGAAGAATTCCACTATGTACAAAAATGATGTCTCCAGCTGTTGCAATGAAACTTTTTTCGTCTAAAGTGACAGTGAGAGAGCCCTCAAGAATACGAATGATTTCATATTCTACATGCCAGTGATAGGACATTACATAGCGCGGATGAGCCTGATCAATATGATGAAATTCAAAAGGAAAATCATATGTTCCCCTTAAACGGTCTTCATTATGGTCCAGATCCTGCAAAATAAATTCCTCCTTAAGTTAATTTGATGGATTTTTTACAAAATGATCAAAAAAGTGAATATTGTACTATTTTTTGCTATTATATCACAAGTAATTACGGTTTGGCAATTGTATACTATGAACTATAGGAAACAGGGAGGTTTTTTAGTGAAACCTCTTAAAAAAGAATATATTTATTATGGAGGTAATGAATCATGGCAAAGAGCAGATTAGTAGGCAGCTATCCGGTTATCGGTATCAGACCAACAATCGACGGACGTAGAGGAGCACTCGATGTCAGAGGATCTCTTGAAGAGCAGACAATGAATATGGCTAAATCCGCTGCGAAACTTTTTGAAGAAAACCTGAGATATTCCAACGGTGAGCCTGTTAAAGTTGTTATCGCTGATACAACAATCGGACGTGTAGGTGAAAGTGCTGCATGTGCTGACAAATTCCGTAAAGAAGGCGTAGACATCACACTTACTGTTACACCGTGCTGGTGCTATGGCGCAGAGACAATGGATATGGATCCTCAGACAATCAAAGCTGTATGGGGCTTCAACGGAACAGAAAGACCAGGAGCAGTTTACCTTGCATCCGTTCTTGCTACACATGCACAGAAAGGTCTTCCGGCATTCGGTATCTATGGACATGATGTTCAGGAAGCTGATGACACATCTATCCCGGCAGACGTTGAAGAGAAATTACTCAGATTCGGACGTGCAGCAGTTGCAGCTGCTTCCATGAGAGGCAAATCCTATCTGCAGATCGGTTCCGTTACAATGGGTATCGGCGGATCTATCATTGATTCCGATTTCATCGAATCCTATCTTGGAATGCGTGTTGAATCCGTTGATGAGGTAGAAATCATCCGTCGTATGACAGAAGGCATCTACGATCACGCAGAATTTGAGAAAGCTCTCAAATGGGCGAAAGAGACCTGTAAGATTGGTTGGGACAAGAACCCTGAAGAACTGCAGTTCTCCCCAGAGAAGAAAGAAGAGCAGTTTGAGTTCGTAGTTAAAATGGCAGTTATCATCAAAGAGCTGATGAACGGCTGCGATAACCTTGATCCTGCATTCTCCGAGGAAGCAATCGGACACAACGCTCTGGCAGCTGGTTTCCAGGGACAGAGACAGTGGACAGATTTCTATCCAAACGGTGACTTTGCAGAAGCTATGCTGAACACATCCTTCGACTGGAACGGAGCTCGTGAGCCATACATCCTCGCTACAGAGAATGACGTTCTCAACGGACTTGGAATGATGTTCATGAAACTTCTTACAAACAGAGCTCAGATCTTCGCTGATGTTCGTACATACTGGAGCCCAGAGGCTGTTAAGAAAGCTACAGGATATGACCTTGAAGGCGTAGCTAAAGAAGCTGGCGGATTCCTTCACCTGATCAACTCCGGTGCTGCTTGCCTTGACGCTAACGGCGAAGCTAAAGATGAAAACGGCAATGCTGTTATGAAACAGTGGTGGGATATCACAGAAGAAGACCAGAAAGCTATCATGGAAAACACTGAATGGTGTATGGCTGACAACGGATACTTCCGTGGAGGCGGATACTCCAGCCGTTATGAAACAAAAGCTCAGATGCCTGCAACAATGATCCGTTTGAACCTTGTTAAAGGACTTGGACCGGTTCTGCAGATTGCTGAAGGATGGACAGTTGCTCTTCCAGCAGAAGTATCTGACAAACTTTGGAAACGTACAGACTACACATGGCCATGTACATGGTTTGCTCCAAGATGCGATGGCAAAGAGGGACCGTTCAAGACAGCTTATGATGTAATGAACAACTGGGGAGCTAACCACGGTGCTATCTCCTACGGACATATCGGAGCTGACCTGATCACAATGTGCTCTATGCTTCGTATCCCGGTATCCATGCATAACGTTCCGGAGAAAGATATCTATCGTCCGGCAGCTTGGAATGCATTTGGAATGGATAAAGAAGGTGCAGATTTCAGAGCTTGCAAGAACTATGGACCTCTTTATAAATAATTAGCTTTTTATAATTTAACTGCTTTCTTTCACTCCCCCAGGACAATGAAGGAAAGCTGAGAGAGCGGGACTTTTGTCTCGCTCTTTTATTGTCTGGGGCTCTTTATCGGACATACATTCGCATGATTTCACGCCCGGATTCCCGATTTTTCTGTGAAATTGTTTATAAAAACACCTCGCGGAACATTACCGGTGAATAGTAACTGTTGCTGTAAAATAATGGGAAAATATGAGAAAAATGGTTGCAAGTTTTTCCTGGTGTGTTACAATGAAAAACAGAAAATGTATATAAGAGGGAAAAGAGGATATATATGAAGAAAAAGCTGGGAATGTTGCTGGCTGTGCTTCTTACTTTTTGCATGACTGTGGGAGTTTTTGCAGATGCAGGAAAGACACAGCAGGTTGATTATAAAACAGATTACTATATGATTGTAGAATCGCCTGATGGCGGTGTTGACATGTATTCAGAGGCAGATGCTTCCAGCCCGAAGCTGAATGATGAGCTGATTCCTAATGGAACTGCGATCCATGTAGAAGGAGAGACCACAGATGAAGCTGGAAAGGTATGGGTATATGCTCAGCTTCATGGCATGTTTGGTTTCCTGGAAGAGAATTATCTGAAGCCGGCTACTCTTGCCGAGGCAGTGGCATCAGAGCTTGCCTTATACGGAAGCAAGGATGCGAATTACAGTATTACAGTCAATGCTAAGGAAGACGGTTCCGTTTGCCTGTATAAAGGACCTGGAAAAAAGTACGGCACAGTTTCCGGAGGCTGTAATATAGCGAATGGTGAGAAGTTATATATTGATACAGAAGTAGATACTGGTAAAGATGGTATCTGGGGACACACAGAGGCTGGTGATGTTTCTGGCTGGGTAAATATTGCAGAAGCCACCAATACGGAAGAGAGTACAGTAGAACTTGTTCCTGAAAATGAGAAAGAAGCAGAAGACGGTTCCCAATCTGTTCAGGCTGGAGAGAATACTTCTGAAGTTGGAAAAGCAGGTACCGAAGGCAAAGATATCGGTGATGCGGAGGCAGAGCCAACAGGCACTCCTACCCCGAAGCCTGAGAAGACAAGTACTCCTGCTCCGAAGCCAACTGAGACGAGTACTCCTGCTCCGGAACCGACTAAGAAAGCAACTGCAGCTTCAGAGCCAACTGAGACAAGTACTCCTGCCCCTGAGCCGACTGAAGCGAGCACTCCTGTCCCGGAACCAACTGAGGCGAGCACTCCTACCCCGGAGCCGACTGAGACAAGTACTCCTACTCCGGAACCAACAGAGACAAGTACTCCCACCCCGGAGCCAAGTGTGACTATTGCGCCTACAGAAGAGGCAACAGTAACAGTTGCTCCTTCAGAAAGTGCAGAACAGAAAGCGTCCAGCGAAAATGTGGAGAGCACAGATAAAGGAATGAATTCTGTTATCTGGATTCTGGTTGTAGTTATTATCATTGGCATCGCAGTGGTAATCTGGCTCCTTAAGAAAAAAGGAAAAAATAGTGAATCATAATAAACATGAATAATAAAAGCTCCGCCGGGAATCCGACGGAGCTTTTTAGCTGAAATAAAAAATTATTTGTTGATAACAACACCTTTCTGAAGCATAACGTTTGCGTAAACAGCTTTCTCACCTGTAGCGATAATACAATATGCTTTCTTTGCCTCTTCATAAAATGCGAAACGCTCGATATTTCCAACTGCCTCGGCGCCACGTTCATCATGTTTGGAAACAATCTCTTTGTATGTATCCCAGATTGGAGTTTTTACCGGATCGCCAGGCATAACTTCCATCAGGGTAACTGGTTTCTCTACATAAGAATCAAGAGGGATAACAGTAAGGATAGCGTCCAGAAGTTCTGGAACTCCATGTCCGTCGCAGCGAACAACAATTGCATCTTTACCCATTGATTCTACTGGGAAGTTGCCGTCCGCGATAACGATGCGGTCGCTGTGTCCCATCTCGCATAAAACTTTTAAAAGCTGTGGTGAAAGTATTTCTGGAATTCCTTTTAACATAATATATTCTCCCTTCGTTCTTTCTCAGAAATCTGGCACAGTAATCTAAAAAAACTGATACCGGTTCCGAAAATATTCTACTCTATAAGTTACCTTTCTTTTCTGGATTTTTCAAGGTAAAATTTTACGCAAAAAGATGAAATATTTACGGTTGACAGACATTTGGAAAAGAGTTAATATGAACTAAAACAGAAACGTTTCGGTTTCTTGAAAACAGAAGATTCACAGCCTGTATCAGCAGGCAGAAGGAGGAGAATATGCCACTTGTTACATCTAAGGAAATGTTGTTGAAGGCTCAGCAGGGAGGTTACGCAGTGGGTGCATTTAATGCAGAGAATATGGAGATGGTGAAAGCTATCATTCAGGCAGCTGAGGAGTTGAAAGCACCTGTTATGATCCAGACTACTCCATCTACTATTAAATATGGCACTCTTGAGACCTATCAGGCAATCGTTGCAGCAGAAGCTGCAAAGGCTTCCGTTCCGGTTTGCCTGCACCTTGACCATGGCAGTAGTTTTGATCTTGCGATGAAGGCTCTGAAGGCTGGATATACTTCCGTGATGATTGACGGTTCTAAGCTGGATTATGAAGGAAACATTGAGGTGAGCAAGAAGGTGGCTGACGTAGCAGCTTCTATGGGAATCCCATGCGAGGCAGAACTTGGTAAGGTAGGTGGTAAGGAAGACGACCTGGTTGCAGTTGCAGATACCAATACCGATCCACAGGAAGCCAGAGAATTTGTAGAGCGCACCGGCGTTACTTCTCTTGCGGTAGCAATCGGCACAGCACATGGCTTCTATGTGGGAACTCCTGTTCTTGATAAGGAGCGTTTAAGTGAAATTCGTGAAGTTGTAGATATTCCTCTGGTTCTTCATGGCGCTTCCGGCCTTAGCGATGAGGATGTTATGGATTGCGTAAAGAGAGGAATCTGTAAGGTTAATTTTGCCACCGAGCTTCGTGCAGCATACTCCAAGGCTGTCAGAGAGACACTTGAGGATGAGAAGGTATTTGATCCTAAGGCATATGGCAAGGCTGGAATTGCAGCTGTGAAAGAGCTTGTAATGGCCCGTATGAAAGTTTGCGGCTGTGACGGAAAGGCTGAGTAAGAGGCTGATTTATGGCAGCGACGATGAAAGATATTGCCAGACGGACAGGACTTGGTCTGGCAACGATTTCCTCTTATTTCAATGGGGGGAATGTAAGAGAGAAGAACCGTATCAAGATCGAAGAAGCCATCGAAGAATTACATTACGAAGTAAATGAAGTTGCCCGCGGTCTGAAGACCAATGCGACCAAGACAGTGGGGGTTGTGATTCCAGAGCTGAACAATGTTTTCTGCGCAGAAATCATCAGTGGAATGGAGGATATCCTCCGAAGCCATGGATATGCAGCGATTGTCTGTGACTGCAGAACAGATAAGAAGCTTGAAAAAGAAGCAGTGGATTTCCTTACCCGGAAACGTGTGGATGGAATTATCAATATGCCGGTAGATATGACTGGAGCCCATCTGAATGAATTTCAGAAAACAGGTAAACCCATTGTGCTTATCGACCGTATGATCCAGGGAATATCCTGCGACTGTGTGCTGGTGGATAATGTAAATGCAGCTGAGAAGGCTGTTGGCATGCTGGTAGAAGAACAGCATCAGAAGATTGGTCTGATCGGTGGACCGGATGAGGTATTCACTGCCAGACAGCGTATGTTAGGATATATGAAAGCACTTAAGGCTCATGGAATTGCGGTTGATGAAAAGCTGATCTGTCATGGTGATTACACGATCCAGGGAGGGGTTCAGGCAGTAGAAGAGCTGTTGAAAGAGAATCCGGATATGACAGCTGTTTTTGTGACGAACTATGAGATGACTATGGGGGCAGTGATCGGGCTTAACGAGATGGGGGTATCCATGCCAGAGGAGATTTCCCTGGTGGGATTTGACAATCTGCCTTTTGCCCGTGCATGCAGACCTGCACTTACCATTGTTTCACAGCCCACAGAGAAAATTGCAAGGGAAACAGCACAGATCATGCTGGAACGGCTTGAAGGAAGAGATGAGCTTCCTGACCATATTGTACGGAAACTTCAGACTGATATTTTTATGGGGAAATCCATAAGGAGACAAGGATGAGCAAAGACTATTTATTAGGAATTGATATTGGAACCAGCGCGTGCAAGGTTGCCATATTTAACAAGAACGGAAAGGTGATGGCTTCCGCCAATGGGGATTACCCTGTTTATTATCCTCATGAGGGATGGGCGCAGCAGAAGCCGGATGAATGGTGGCATGCGGTTTGCGGCGCTATTTGCGAATGCCTGGAGACAGGTAATATTTCAGGAGAGCAGATTGCCGGAGTGGGAATTGATGGGCAGAGCTGGTCGGCTATTGCCATTGACCATGAGGGAAATGTTCTGACAGATACACCTATCTGGATGGATACAAGAGCCCAGGAAATCTGCGACAGACTCAATAATGAAATCGGCAGTGAGAATATTTTCAATGTTGCAGGTAATTCTCTTCAGCCTTCTTATACCACAGCGAAGATTCTCTGGTATAAGGAGAATATGCCTGAAGTATATAATAAGATTTACAAGATCCTTCAATCAAACAGCTTTATTGCTTACAGACTGACTGGTGCCATCACACAGGATCTTTCACAGGGATATGGCCTGCATTGCTTTGATATGCGTACTGGTACCTGGGATGAAGTGATGTGTGAGAAACTGGGAATTCCTGTGGATTTTCTTCCGGAGATTGTTGCGTGCGATAAGGTAGTGGGAACTGTGACGGAAGAGGCGGCAGCCCAGAGTGGACTGACTGTCGGAACTCCTGTAGTGGCCGGCGGTCTGGATGCAGCCTGTGGGACACTTGGTGCAGGTGTGATCCATCCGGGGGAGACCCAGGAGCAGGGTGGACAGGCTGGTGGCATGAGCATCTGCACAGATACATACAAAGCAGATCCAAGTCTGATCTTAGGATATCACGTAGTGCCAGGCAAGTGGCTTCTTCAGGGAGGAACTACCGGAGGCGGCGGTGTCATGCGCTGGTTTGAGAGAGAATTTGCAGCTTATGAGAGGAGCCGCAAGGCGGATACCGGGAAATCCTCTCTGGAACAACTGAATGAAATTGCCGAGGCAGTACCAGCCGGAAGTGAAGGCGTTGTGTTCCTTCCATATATGTCCGGGGAGAGATCCCCTGTCTGGAATCCATACGCCAAAGGCGTTTTCTATGGACTTGATTTTGCTAAGACCAAGGGACACATGGTAAGAGCCTGTATGGAGGGCGTAGCATTTTCCCTGCGCCATAATCTGGAGGTGGCTGAAGCAGCAGGTGCTAAAGCAGAAGTTCTTCGTGCTATGGGAGGTTCAGCCAATTCCCTTCTCTGGACTCAGATTAAGGCTGATGTGACAGGCAAGGCAGTGGTGGTCCCTGCTTCCGATACAGCAACCACATTAGGTGCTGCAATCCTGGCTGGCGTAGGAGTTGGATTTTATAAAGATTACGAGGAAGCGGTTTCCATGACAGTGAAAGAGACAAGACGCCATGAGCCCAATCCTGAGAATAAAGAAGTTTATAATAAGACATACCGTACATATAGGGATTTATATGAATCTCTGAAAGCTATGATGGTACGGAAGTAAGGAGGTATTTCAAGATGAAAGCAGCAGTTGTAGTTGCAAACGAGGATGTACAGTACCAGGAAATCGAAGAACCGCAGGCAAAACCAGGCTGGGTAAAGATTAAAGTAAAAGCTTCCGGCATTTGTGGCTCTGATGTTCCGCGAGTATTGAATCATGGTGTTCATTTTTATCCTATCGTTCTTGGACATGAGTTTTCTGGTGATGTAGTAGAAGTTGGCGAAGGGGTCACTAAGGTGAAAGTTGGCGACCGCGTTTCCGGGGCTCCGCTTCTTCCGTGCATGAAGTGTGATGATTGTCAGAATGGAAACTTCTCCTTATGTAAGCATTACAGTTTTATCGGTTCCAGGCAGCAGGGAAGTAATGCGGATTATGTAGTAATTCCAGAGCAGAATGCGATTCCTTTTGATCCGTCTATTTCCTATGAACAGGGTGCAATGTTCGAGCCATCCACAGTTGCTCTTCATGGACTCCTTCAGAATGATTATCAGGGCGGTCGCTGCGTAGCAATTTTAGGATGTGGAACAATTGGCATATTCACAATGCAGTGGGCAAAGATCTTTGGTTCCAAGAAGGTTGTCGTATTTGATATTAGTGAGGAACGCCTGGATCTTGCCATGAGAATGGGCGCAGATGCAGTTATCAATACAACCAAAGAGAATTATATGGAAGAGGCTATGGCAATTACCGGTGGTAAGGGCTATGAATATGTGTTTGAAACAGCCGGACAGGTTCCCACTATGCATATGGCATTTGAACTTGCTGCGAATAAGGCACACGTATGCTTCATTGGAACACCTCATGCAGATCTTACATTTACACCAAAGCAGTGGGAGAATATGAATCGTAAAGAATTCAAACTTACAGGCTCCTGGATGTCCTATAGTTCCCCGTTCCCAGGCAAAGAGTGGGATCTTACAGCTCATTATTTTGCAACCGGTCAGCTGAAATTTGATCCGGGATTTATTTATCGCAAAATGCCAATGAGTCAGGCTCAGGAAGCATTCCAGCTCTATAAGACACCTGGTCTTGTAAAGGGGAAGATTCTTCTGACGAATGAGGATTGAGCATATGATACTGACAGTAACATTAAATGCAGCCATTGATAAGCGGTATGTGGTAAATAACTTTAAGACTGGAGAAGTGAATCGTGTAAAGGAATGTACTTATGTTCCTGGTGGAAAAGGTCTGAATGTATCCAAGCCGGCTTCAATTTACGGAGCAGAGGTGATTGCCACAGGTTTTGTAGGTGGTTATGCAGGAGCTTATATTGAGAATGCACTGAAGCCGTTTGGTATTAAAAGTGCTTTTTATCATGTAGCTGCAGAAAGCAGATCCTGTATTAATATCTGGGATGAAGTTAATAAAGTTCAGACAGAATTTCTGGAACCTGGGTTTACCCTTACAGAAGAGGATTTTGCCGGATTTGAGGAAAAATTCCGTAATCTTGTAAAAGAAGCGAAAGTAGTTGCAATGTCAGGAAGTGTTCCGAAAGGACTTGATGGAACTGCTTATCAGCGACTTATAAAGATTGTAAAAGAGGCAGGAATTCCGGTTATTCTGGATACCAGTGGCAAACTTCTTGAAATGGGAATTGAAGCAGCACCTACTATGATCAAGCCCAATATTGATGAAATCCGCATGCTCACAGGCAAGAAATGTGATAATATTCAGGATATTATAGATGCGGCGAAAGAGATTCATGCAAAAGGTGTGGAAATCGTAGCTGTTTCCCTGGGAGCTGACGGTTCTCTTGCAGTAGGTAATGAAGGAATTTTCCGTGCACTGGTTCCGAGAATAAATGCAGTGAACACAGTTGGGTGTGGAGATTCTATGATCGCAGGATTCGCACTGGGTTTATCCAGGAGACTTTCACTTCCTGAGACAATGAAACTGGCAAGTGCTATTTCAGCGGCAGCAGCCATGCGCGAGGAGACTGGATTTTTTGTGATGGAAGATATGGAAAAACTGCTTCCACAGATTGAGGTTACTAAATTATAAGAAAATGTAGTAAAAGATATTAAGCGAAAGTAAATTGCGTTGTAATTGAAAGCCATAGTGCAAAAGAAATGTTAAGGAGGATAAGAAAATGACAATGATTGATCCGGCAATTGTTCCGCAGAGAACACTTTATACTGGCGCTAAGATGCCAGCTGTTGGAATGGGTACTTTTGGAAGTGACCATGCAGATGCAGACGCAGTTTCTGCTTCTGTTGCAGGTGCACTTCGCGTAGGTTACCGTTCTTTTGATTGTGCTGCATGTTACGGAAATGAAGATATGATCGGAAAGATTTTCGCAGATGCATTTGCAGAAGGTATTGTAAAAAGAGAAGAACTTTTTATTGCCTCCAAAGTATGGAACGATATGCATGGTGACGGAGATGTACTGATTGCCTGTGCGAAGACCTTAAAGGATCTGAAGCTTGACTATCTGGATATGTATTATGTTCACTGGCCATTCCCGAACTATCATGCACCACATTGTGATGTGGATTCCAGAAATCCTGATTCCAAACCGTTTACAGTAGAGCGCTTTATGAAAACCTGGCGCCAGATGGAGCGCCTGGTAGATATGGGTCTGACGAAACATATCGGTATGTCTAATATGACAATCCCGAAACTGGAGGCAGTACTTCCACTTTGCAGAATTAAACCAGCTGCGATCGAGATGGAGCTCCATCCATGCTTCCAGCAGCCGGAGCTGTTTGATTATTGCAGAGCGCATGGTATTGAAGTGGTAGGATTCTGCCCAATTGGTTCTCCTGAACGTCCGGAACGTGATAAAATGCCAGAAGATATTGCGGATATTGAACTGCCAGAGCTGAAAGCAATTGCAGCGGCACATGGTGTACATCCAGCAGTTATCTGCATTAAATGGGCTGTACAGAGAGGTGCTTCCCCAATTCCATTCTCTTTGAAAGAGAAGAATTACACCATGAACCTGAAATGTGTCACGGAAGATCCTCTGACAGAAGAAGAGATGGAAACCATCCGTTCCCTTGATAAGAATAACCGTCTGATCAAAGGCCATGTATTCCTGTGGGAAGGTGCAAAGGACTGGCACGATCTCTGGGATGAGGATGGAGTGATTGTAAAATAATGGTTATAATTTCAAAGATTCTTTGAATATCTTACACAGCAGAAAAGCTGCAGGGTTTATAATGCTTATAACTTTGCAGCTTTTTTTGTTACTAGTACATCGAATATTAAGTAACTGCCATATTGACTTGTCTGATTTCTTCATCTGCTGCGTTGTCGTCGGTCGCCGTAGCCACCGCTACGCCTCTTTCCTCCGCCTTGCATATGAAGAAATCATCCTGCGTCAATATAGCAGATACTTAATTTTCGATGTACTAGTAAACAGTAACCAATGTTTTTTAAACACACTCTGGAATTGTTTGTTTAGTTTGCATGATTTTATGGTATGTGATAATATAATATTTAGCTGAAATTAATAGAATACCATGTGCAAACAGGCACCGGGGGGGAGCCGATGAGGTACATGCTGTGTATAGAAAGGGAAAGCGAAAACTATGTATCGAATTTTACTTGTAGATGAT
Organism: Ruminococcus sp. 1001136sp1; assembly: GCF_039841815.1. NCBI lineage: Bacteria > Bacillati > Bacillota > Clostridia > Eubacteriales > Oscillospiraceae > Ruminococcus > Ruminococcus sp. 1001136sp1. Next base: position 76,618 of record NZ_JBDPGY010000002.1, read on the forward strand.
GAGATCCTGGTACGTGACGCCATAAAGGAGAATATTGACTGGAAGTCCATGGATTGCCAGCTTGTAGGAGACTGCGAAAACGGAAAGCAGGCAGCAGATTTTGTGAAGAGCCATCCGGTAGATATTGTTCTCACAGATATTTTGATGCCGTATATGGATGGAATGGAACTGAGCCATTTTCTGCATGATAATTACCCGGAGATCGTAATTGTGATCTTCAGTGGCTTCGGGGAATTTGAATATGCAAAGAAAGCAATTCAGTATAATGTAAGCGAATACATGCTGAAGCCGGTAACTGCTATGGAGCTCAGAGAAGTTATTGGCAAAATGAAAGAAAAAGTAGATCTGCAGAGAAAAGAAAAGAAGAAAATAGAATCCCTCACAAAGACATCTCAGGATTATCACAAAAATGCTCTGGTGATTCGTTCGAAAGCGATTGAATCTCTGGTAAGCTGTACTCGGGATGTGCAGGAGAGCCTGGAGGAATTGTCTGGAATGGGAATTAATCTGGAGGCAGCATCTTATCGGGTTGCGTTATTTGACATGGATCTGTTTTCCGATATTCATCAGATTGATATGGAAAAACGCCAGGAGAGCGCATTAATGGCTTTTGTTTTATTTAATGTTGCAGATGAGATCGTGACAGATCGTAATGCAGGAATTGCCTATCAGGAAGGAAATAACCGGGTGTGTATCCTCTTTATGGGAAACCGCAGCAGGGAGTTTTCCAGAGAAATACAGGAAATCTGTCAGGAAATCCAGAAAAAAGTAAAAGAAGTGATCGGCATTGAAGCTTCAGCAGGAATTGGGGGCTGGGTAAGGAATCCCGGAGATACGATCCAGTCTCATAACCAGGCTGAGAAGGCGATTGAACTGCGCTATTTACTGGGCGGAAATCTGCTCATTGATACAGAAACACTGAATCCGGAGAGAAGTATTTCTTTGCAGCAGCCATTAAGCGATATGGTAGATGGAATCAAGAAAGGCAATGAAGCTGAGATGAATCAGGCTCTTTCTGTTATGAAATCTGAGATCAAAAAGGCCAGAGTGGATAAAAGTCAGGCCTGTGTCTGCCTTCAGATGATTCTGCGCCATGCAGGAAGCTGCTGGGAAGCTCTTTCTTCTGAGAATGAAGATCTGTTCCACAAAAGAGAAATTCTCATGGGACGGGTAACCGAACAGAAAACTTTTAAGGAAGCTTTTAAAATGGCAGAGGACTATGTTCACGAGGTATTCGAAAGGTGCTCTTCCCTGAACAGCTCCAGCGGTCAGAAGCAGGCGGTACTTGCTATGGAATATATTCGCCAGCATTACAATGAGCCGGAATTAGGATTGAATGATATCTGCTCCTATCTGAATATTGGTACAAGCTATTTCAGTACTATTTTTAAGGAAGCCACAGGAGGCACTTTCCTGGAATTCCTCAGTAAGACCCGTATGGAAAAGGCAAAGGAACTCCTGGAACAGACTGCACTTAAGAACTATGAGATTGCGGAGAAGGTGGGCTTTTCAGATCCCCATTATTTTGGAATTTCTTTTAAGAAAATGACAGGTAAGACTCCTACCGAGTATGCGAGGGAAAAAAGATCCATATGAAAAGAAAAGTACTGACGGCAGCCGGCATATGTATTGGAATTTTGATTCTTACAGAAGGCAGCAGGTATTTTGTTCAGAATCAGAAATGCCAGAAGCAGCTGTTTGCGATGGACACCTATATGGAGTTTACCGCATATGGTAAAAACAGCGAAAAAGCTGTAGATGCAGCTATAGAAGAAGTACAGAAACTGGATGCGATGTTATCAGCAGAAAACAGTAAAAGTGAAGTATATGCCTTAAACGAACAGGGAAATCTGCAGGCAACAGATGATCTGGCAGAACTGATCCTCCGGGGAAAAGAGATTTATCAGGAGACAGACGGACTTTTTGACGATACGATTTATCCGGTGATGAAGCTATGGGGATTTCCCACAGGTAATTATCATGTGCCTACAGCTGCAGAAGTACAAAAAAAACTGGCACTGGTGGATGGAAATAAAGTAGAAATACAGACCCGGGACTCTGATGAAAAGGGCAGGGACAGCAAAGAAAAAGCAAAGTTTGTAACGCTTGGAGCAGATCAGCAGATTGATTTTGGAGGAATTGCAAAAGGATATACAGGGCAGAAGCTGGCAGAACTTTTTCAGGAATATGGCGTTTCTTCCGCATTGGTTTCTCTTGGAGGAAACATTCTGGCGATAGGGACGAAGCCAGACGGCAGCAGCTGGAAAGTGGGAATACGTGATCCAAAAGGCGGACAGCAGGATTATATTGGTGTTTTATCTGTGGAAAATCAGGCCGTAATTACTTCTGGCGGTTATGAGCGGTATTTTGAAGAAGATGGGAAGACCTATATTCATATCATCAATCCCAGGACAGGATATCCGGCAGATGGAGATCTGCTGTCTGTGACAATCGTATCAAGGGATGGTACACTTGCAGATGGAATGTCCACGGCTCTTTATATCATGGGTTATGAGAAAGCTTGTCAATTCTGGCGGCAGCGCAGGGAAGAATTCAATGTGATCCTGGTAACAGATGATGGGAAGATTCATATTTCAGAGAATCTTAAGGAAAATTTTCAGACAGAATGTGATCTGGAAATGATTGAATCCGGAAGTGAATAATTGCAGCTATAAAAGAGTTGTTGACAGCAGGTGAATTATTTCTGCAGAAATCAGTAATGAAAGGTATGAAAAATAAAAAGTTGAAATGAATGAGAAAAATGCAAGGGAGAGCAGCCTATGAATGAAAACAAAAGAGAGCGAAAATTTCTTAAAGGCTTTAAAAGTATTCAAAGCACTATATTTGTGGCTGTTTCTGCTCTGGTTCTCTGTGCGGTGCTTGCAGCGACTGCAGTATCAGTAAGATATACGAATTCTACAGTTTATGAGAACTCTGCCATTTATACCCAGACAATTATACATCAGCTGAATCAGAATGTTGATTCATATATTACATATATGGATAATATTGCCTCAGTTATTGCAAAAAGCCAGGATGCGTATCAGCTATTGTACCAGCGCATCGGTGAGGATGAGGCTGTAAAAGAAGGACACAGGAAACGTCTCCTGGAACAATTTAGTACGATATTGAAAGGCCGTGATGACATCTGCAATATTGGAATCGTGCAAAAAGATGGAGTTATGCTTATAAACAGCGGATATCAGGCCACCAATCCGGATCTGGATCTTTCCACTCAGGAGTGGTACACCAATGCGGTAGATAACTACAATCAGTATTGTCTCAGTTCTTCCCATGTCCAGCATGTGATCAAGGGGCAGCGTCCGTGGGTGATTACTTTAAGCCGCGAAGTCCACAATTTCTATGGCACGGGAAACAGTGACGGTGTTGTATTTATTGACTTGAATTACAGCGCTATCAGTGAGCTCTGTGACCAGAACAGCATTGGGGATAAGGGTTATGTATTTATTCTGGATCAGAATGGGAACATCGTTTATCATCCAAGCCAGCAGCAGCTGTATAATGAGCTTCAGACGGAGAACATTGATATTGTTATGAATGCCGACACAGATACGGTAGTAACAGGAGAGGGAGATGACGAAAAAATCTATACACTTGCCCGCTCTGAGATAACTGGCTGGACGATTGTTGGCTGCATGAACATGGCAGAGCTTTTAAAGAGCAGCAAAGAGGCCAATAACATATATGTAATGACGGCCATTGTGCTGGTTGTGATTGCCATGCTTATTTCCAGCTTTATTGCCAGAAGCATAACTCTTCCGATTCAGAAGCTTCGTGATTCTATGGAAAGGGTTCAGGAAGGAGATTTCAAGGCAGCAGATGATCTGGTTATACCTTCCCAGAATGAAATTGGAAGTCTTACCACATCATTCAATGTGATGACCCACAAGATTGAAGATCTGATGGCACAGAATGTCCACGAACAGGAACTGAAGCGAAAGAGTGAACTGAAAGCTCTTCAGTCCCAGATCAATCCCCACTTTCTTTATAATACGCTGGATTCCATTATCTGGATGGCGGAAGGGAAGAAATATGAAGATGTAGTACTGATGACCGCTTCTCTGGCACGGCTCTTGCGGCAAAGTATCAGCAACGAAGATGAAACGGTCCTCATCGGCCAGGAAATCCAGTATGTAAAGAGTTATCTCACCATTCAGAAAATGCGCTATAAGGATAAACTGGAATTTGAGATCAATGTGGATCCATCTATTAACAGTGTGCATATAGTGAAACTTGTACTTCAGCCAATTGTGGAAAATGCAATTTATCATGGTCTTAAATATAAGGAATCAAAAGGGATGCTTACTGTTAACGGATACCAGAAAGATGAAAATGCAGTTATCGAAATAGCAGATGACGGTGTGGGAATGGATGCGGAGACCCTGAACCGGATTTTTGAGAAGCATAAAGTCAATTATCGTTCTAATGGTGTCGGTGTATACAACGTTCAAAGACGTCTCAGTATGTACTATGGAAAGGAATATGGTCTGAGCTATAAAAGTGAAAAAGGAAAAGGTACGACTGTTACAGTGGTAATTCCGATCGAGCAGGAGGAACATCATGAAAAAGCGTAAACAATGGCTTATGCTTGTATGCATAGCGCTGGCGGTGTGTCTGGTTTCCGGAGGAATGCTTCATATTCGTCAAAAAAATAATAACAAAAAGTGGTCATTAATTTACATACCGAAAACAGAGGATGGAACCAATGACTTCTGGACCTCCCTGATTTCAGGGACAAGAATGGCGGCGCAGGAATGCGGTGCAGAACTGGAAGTGCTGGCACCGGAGAGAGAACAGGATGTGGAGGTACAGAATAAACTTCTGGAAGAGGCCATTGAGAAAAATCCGGATGCAATATTGTTTTCCCCTTCCAGCTTTGATGCTTCCGATGAATTATTGCAGAAGGCAAAAGATAAGGGAATCAAGATCACATTTATAGATTCCTATACAGAAAGCAATATTCAGGATATGACAGTTGCCACAGATAACCTGGAAGCAGGAAAGCAACTGGGGGAATATGCCAGAACTTTTTTAAATAAGGATTCCCAGATTGCAATTGTAAGCCATGTAAAAGGTGTTTCCACTGCAATCGAAAGAGAACAGGGCTTTCGGGAAGGTCTGGGGGATTATAATAAGAATGTTGTAGACGTAGTATATTGTAATTCCCAGTTTGATAAGGCTTCCCAGCTTACAGAAGAACTGATGGAGAAATATCCGAATCTTGAAATGATTGCAGGAATGAATGAATATTCCTCTGTAGGCGCAGCACGGGCGGTACAGAAACATGATATGGAAGACCGAATCCAGGTAGTGGGGGTAGACAGCTCCCAGGAAGCGGTTCAGCTTATGGAAAAGGGTGTCTTCAAGGGAATTGTTGTGCAGAAAGCGTTTAAGATGGGCTATCTGGGTGTAACGGAGACTGTGCGTATGCTGCAGGGCAAACCTTACGATGAGAATGTAAATTCCGGCTGTCAGCTTGTAACTCCGGAGAATATGTATTCCAGCGAAATCGAAAAGCTGATCTTCCCATTTAATACCATAAAACAGACTTTGTAGCTGTTCTGTATCTTCACAGCTGCACGTTTTGCAGAAGAGTTACCCGATTTATGCTGTACCAGATCTTTTTAATATACTCTGTCAGATAAAATGAGACCTCAGGTTCGATCCTTTTGCGTTTCTTACGTATGAAAAGGATTGAATTTGAGGTTTTTTGATTTTACACGGTAAAGTGTTAGTGCATATTTCACATAAAAGGTTAAAAATTTATGACCATACCGTAAATATTTAACCTTTTTCTGGAAAATATTCTATTACAATTGTGCAGAATTCAAGGTATTATATAGAAAACGCAGAGAGTGCAAAAAGTTATTGCTCAGGAAGAGTGAGGTAAACCTGGACAATAACAAAAAATCAAGGAGGGTGAAAAGTTGGAAAAGTTAAAACAAAATCCAATTGTGAAAAAGCTCGGCCTGAACAGAATCATGCTTGTTTGTATTCTTGTTCTTATGTTCGTAGTTTTCAAGGTAGTACTCGGAAGTAAATTCCCTGTTGGCGACAGTATCAAATCTACTTTGAACTATGTATACTTCCTGGGCTTTTTATCACTTGGAGTAACATTTGTAATTGCTACAGGAGGAATTGATTTCTCCATCGGACCGGTTATGTTCTGCTGTGCACTGGTTTCCGGTTACTGCATGACTTCTTATGGAGTTCCCTGTGCAGCTGCCATGGTTCTGTGTGTGCTCATTGGTCTTGCATTTGGTATATTTAATGGATGGCTGGTTTCTTATATGTCAGTTCCGCCATTTATCGTATCCATGGCTTCCATGAACATTGCAAAAGGTATTGCTTCTGTATTTACCAAGACACAGTCAGTCAGCTGGCCGCAGAGTTCTGATCCGGTAAACGGATGGTTCCGTAATATCGCATCTTATAATGGATTCCCGGTTGGTCTTGTGATCTTCCTTGGAATGGCAGTGGTTTGCGGTATTGTTCTTTACAATACAAAGCCAGGACGTTATATCCTTTGTCTTGGATCTAACAGCGAGGCAGTTCGTCTTTCTGGTGTCAATACCAGAAAATGGAGAATGCTTGCATATGTGATCTGTGGATTCCTGGTAGGAATCGGAGCACTGTTCTTTGTTGCTACTTATACAACCGTTCAGCCAGGATATGGCGATCAGTATAACAACGAGGCAATTGCAGGCTGTGTAATGGGTGGTACATCCATGGTTGGTGGACTTGCTTCCATCGGCGGTACTGTGATCGGTGTATTTATCATCTCTCTTCTTCAGCAGGGAATCATGGCATTTGGTCTTGGCAAAGGACAGCAGATGATTATTACAGGTATCATTGTTATTGTAGCAGTTTACGCTGACGTTTCTGCAAGACGCAGAAAGAACTGATCATAAGGGAGGATTCGACAATGGGTGAAGTTATTTTAACTATGAAGGATATTGATAAGTCCTTTCCTGGAGTTCATGCCCTGGATCATGTTAATTTCGAAGTGAAACGCGGTGAAGTACATGCACTTATGGGAGAGAACGGAGCCGGAAAGTCCACACTGATGAAGGTACTTACCGGTATTTACCAGAAGGATTCCGGAACAATTACATATAAAGGCAAAGAGACAGAATTTCACAATACCCGTGAAGCTCAGGATGCCGGAGTGGTAATCGTACATCAGGAATTAAATATGATCGGAGATCTGACTGTTGCACAGAACATCTTTATCGGACGTGAACCGAAGAAGGGAATCCGTGTAGACGACAAGAAGATGATCGAAGATTCCAGGAAATTATTTCAGGATCTGAATATTGAGATTGATCCGAGAGAAAAAATGAGTAATCTTACTGTTGGTAAGCAGCAGATGTGTGAGATTGCAAAGGCTATTTCCCACAAAGCTGAGGTGATCATTTTTGATGAGCCGTCAGCAGCTCTTACTGAGAAGGAGATTGCGGATTTATTTGAAATCATCAAAGACCTTCGTAAGAAGAATCTTGGTATTGTATACATCTCACACCGTATGGATGAGATCAAGGTCATCACAGACCGTGTAACTGTCATGCGAGATGGTGGCTATGTTGGAACCCTGATCACAGCAGACAGTACAAAAGAAGATATTATCAACATGATGGTTGGTCGTGTTATTTACGAAGATCCGAAGGATCATAGCATGGTTGCGCCAGATGCCCCGGTTGTTTTGAAGGTAGAGCATCTGAACGCAGGCAAGATGGTTCAGGATGTAAGCTTCGAGCTTCGTAAAGGTGAAATCCTTGGCTTCTCAGGCTTGATGGGAGCAGGACGTACCGAGACAGCCAGAGCACTGTTTGGGGCAGATCCGAAACAGAGCGGTAAGATTTCCATTATGGGTAAAGATGGACAGCTCCATGAAGTAACCATCAACAGCCCACAGGATGCTGTTAAATATGGTATCGGTTATCTGTCTGAGGACAGAAGAAGATATGGAGTTGTTGTTCAGAAATCTGTAACAGAGAATACAACCCTGGCTACCATGGAAGAATATTGCAACGGTTTATTCATCAACAAAGCCAAAGAGAAAAAAGTTACAGAGAGATATGTAAAAGAGCTTGCAACCAAGACTCCTTCTACAGACCAGCTGGTAGTGAATCTTTCCGGTGGTAACCAGCAGAAGGTAGTTATTGCAAAATGGCTTACTCGTGACAGTGAGATCCTGATTTTCGATGAGCCTACAAGAGGTATCGACGTTGGTGCGAAGAACGAGATCTACAAGTTAATGAGCAAGCTTGCAGCAGAAGGAAAATCTATTATTATGATTTCCTCTGAAATGACCGAGATTCTCCGAATGAGTGACCGAATCATCGTTATGTGTGAAGGTAAGGTGACAGGAAATATTGATATTTCTGAAGCTACACAGGAACACATCATGAATAAGGCGACACGGAATATCGATTAAGGAGGACGTCATGACTAAGAAGAAAAAAAGTATTTTAAGTGATCAGAGATTTATTGTTTTGCTGGTTATCATTGCACTGTCTGCTGTTTTCTCCTTTATGAGTAAGGAGTTCAGACAGTACACCACAATCCTGAGTATGCTGGATTTCTCATATTATGACCTTCTGATGGCAATCGGTGTTACATTCCCGCTTATCACAGGCGGTGTAGACCTGTCAATCGGAACTGGTATGGTATGTTACGCATTGATCGGCGGAACACTTGTAAGAAGCAACAATGTTCCAGTAGTAGTAGCAATGCTGCTCTGTGTAGTGCTTGGAATTGCAATCGGCGCATTGAACGGTGTTCTCATTGGTATCATGAACCTGCCGCCATTCCTTGCTACTCTTTGTACCTGTATGATTACCCGTGGTGCTGGTTCTCTTTGCAGTGCTACACCATGGCCAACACTGAATCAGCCAGGCGGATGGTTCCATTCCATCTTTAAACTGACAATCGGACAGGGAAGAAGCGCTTCCCGTTACCCGCTCGGTTTCCTTTGGATGATCCTTCTGGTAATCCTGATGGAGTTCGTTCTGAATCATACAAAATTCGGACGTTACACCATCGCAATCGGTTCCAACAAAGAAGCAGCAGCTCTTTCCGGAATCAATGTTAAGTTTTACCATGTAATGGTATACGTAGTTTGCGGTCTGTTTACCGGACTTGCAGCTATCGCATACGCAGCAGTAACTCCTACTGTACAGCCTGGTACTGGTGCCGGACTTGAGATGGACGCAATCGGCGGTGTATTCGTTGGTGGTGTTGCAGCTTCCGGTGGTTATGGATCTGTAGTAGGAACTCTGGTAGGTATTTTCGTAATCATGCTGTTAAAGACAGGTCTTCCATATGTCGGTCTGCAGGCAAACTGGCAGCAGATCATCACAGGTGTTGTATTGATCGTTGCAGTATTGATCGATATCCTGAAAGAGAAAAAAAGTGCACACTAATAACTGAAACATACAGGCTGGCTTACAGACAGTCAGCCTGAAGAAAAGCAAAATTCTGTTTATAAGCAGAACAGCTGGTAAACAGCAACAATTTCATAACGGATGTGAAGCGTCGGAGAGTGTAGCGACGTATCATCATAAAAAACTATATAATTTTTTATTTCAAGGAGGAAGTAGTAAATGAAAGCAAAGAAAGTTATGGCATTAGTACTCTGTGCAGCAATGGTATCTGGTTTAGCAGCAACAACTGTTATGGCAGCTCCGGAAGATCAGTTTGAAGGACTTACAGCTAACGAAGCTTATGAGTTCCCAATGATGGTTAAATCCTTCCAGTCTACATACTGGGAAGCAGCTATGAAAGGTATGGACAAAGCTGCTGAAGAATTAGGTGTTACCTATACAGCACAGGGACCAAACAGTGAGTCCGATATCGCTGACCAGGTTAACATGATCAATACAGCTATCGCAGCTAATCCTGTTGGATTAGGACTTGCAGCTTGTGATACATCTTCTGTTCAGGAAGCTCTTCAGACATGTGTTGACAAAGGAATCCCGGTTGTTACATTTGATACAGGTATCGCTGATGCTCCGGAAGGATCTGTAGTTTGCGAAGTCTGCACAGACAACAATCAGGCTGGTTCTGTAGCAGCTGAGAACATGTATCCGGCAATCAAAGACGTTATCGCTAACGCTGACGGACAGGTTATCATCGGTGAGGTTAACCAGGATGCTACAGCTCTTAACATCCAGCAGCGTGGTACAGGATTCATCAATAAGATGATCGAGCTGATTAAAGCTGATGGAAAAACAGTAGCAGTTAAAGGTAATGAGTTCTATGTAAACGCAGCAGAAGGTGCTGACGCTGAAGAAGCTGACGCAGACGTTGTTATCCAGGTTGCAGTTCCGGCACAGACAACTGTAGAGCTTTGCTCCACAGAGGCTCAGGCTATCCTTTCCCAGGAAAACTGTATCGCAATCTTCGGTTCCAACCAGGTTGCAGCAGAGGGTGTTCTTGCAGCTAACGCTAACCTGAACGTTCTTGGTTCTGACGCAGCTAACGGTGATGTTATCGGTGTTGGTTTCGACGCTGGTTCTATCATTAAAGCAGCTGTAACAGATGGCACATTCCTTGGTGCAGTTACACAGTCTCCTCTGATGATGGGATATTATGCAATCTACGCTCTGACAGCAGCTGCTAACGGAGCTGAGCTTGAGGATGTTCCTACAGCTGGTTACTGGTATGATTCTACAAACATCGACGCTGAAGACATCGCTCCAAACCTTTATGACTAATTAAAAAGTAAAGAGACGATACAACGTCCAATGTTTGCAGGTTTATAAACTGTGAATGAAACAGACCCCTGGGGCATTGCCCCGGGGGTTTTCTGGGTGAAAGAGGAATTATTGCAGCACGGAAAATATTGTCACTATCTTCCAGATACTTTATGTGAGAGGATTTTTGTGAATATAGTGGACAGAACATTCTGTTTGCAAATAAGGACACTTTTTTAGACAAACAAGGTTCTTATTTATTGATGAATATTATAGTACTATGATATCATCAATTAGAAAAGCCGCTGTATGAGGAATATCAGGATTGGTACGTTATTGTGTTACTGTTCACTGGTAACGTTCCGCGAGGCGTTTTTTGTGAACAAAGTTCACAGAAAACCCGAGAATTGCGGTGCGAAATCATGCGAATGCATGATTTCTGTGCATCGCGAAGCGCGTTACTGTGAACGGAGTGAACAGTAACGTTATTGTTTATGGAAAATGTTTGATGAGACATTTGTGTAGGACAATAAGACAGGAACCTTGATATATACAGCGTAATTTTACAATTGAGGAGGTTTCATAAAATGACAAAGTATTATTTAGCAGTAGATATCGGTGCTTCCAGCGGACGTCTGATCCTTGGACATCTTGAGAATGGAAAAATGGAGCTTGAGGAAGTTCATCGTTTTGAGAATGGAATGGTAAAGAAAGACGGCGAGCTTTGCTGGGAGTTTGACAGACTTTTCCAGGAAATTAAGAATGGTCTTAAGAAATGTAAAGAGATCGGCAAGATTCCGGTAAGCATGGGTGTTGATACCTGGGGCGTTGACTTTGTACTGATGGATAAGGACGACAAGGTTCTTGGAAATACAGTTGGATATCGTGATCACAGAAATGAAGGTATGGATGAGGAAGTATATAAGACGATTTCTCTTGAGGATCTTTATGCACGTACCGGTATTCAGAAAGCAATTTTTAACACTGTATATCAGCTGATGGCTGTGAAGACAAAACATCCGGAATATCTGGAACAGGCTGAAACTATGCTTCATGTACCGGATTACTTCCATTATCTTCTTACAGGCAAGAAAACCTGTGAGTATACAGAGGCAACAACAGGTCAGCTGGTAAATGCAGAAACAAAGGACTGGGATTACGAACTGATTGATAAACTTGGATATCCAAGAAAAATGTTCCAGAAATTGATCATGCCTGGTACCAGTGTTGGACACTTTACAGAAGAGGTAAAAGCAGAAGTTGGGTTTGATGTGGAAGTTGTAGCACCGGCTACACATGATACCGGATCCGCAGTTCTTGCAGTTCCTGCAAACGACGACGATTTTATTTATATCAGCTCCGGAACATGGTCATTGATGGGAATTGAAAGAGAAAAAGCTGACTGCTCCAAGAAGAGTTGCGAGATGAACTTTACGAATGAGGGCGGCTATGCAGGAAGATTCCGTTATCTGAAGAATATCATGGGACTTTGGATGATCCAGTCTGTTCGTCATGAATATGATGATAAATATGGATTTGCAGAAATCTGTCAGATGGCAGAGGAAGCGAAAGATTTCCCATCCAGAGTAGATGCAAATGATGAGTGCTTCCTTTCTCCGGAAAGCATGATCGAAGAGGTTAAAGATTACTGCAGAAGAACCGGACAGAAGGTTCCGGAAACTTTAGGAGAAATTGCTACTGTTATTTATACCAGTCTTGCTGAGTGCTATGCAAAGACAGCAAAGGAACTGGAAGAGATGACAGGAAGAACCTTCAGCCGTATCCATGTAGTTGGCGGAGGTTCCAACGCAGGCTATCTTAATGAGCTGACTGCGAGAGCAACAGGAAAAGAGGTTCATGCAGGTCCTGGAGAGGCAACTGCAATCGGTAATATTACTGCTCAGATGTTAAAAGCAGAAGAGTTTAAATCAATCGAAGAGGCTCGTACTACCATTCATGAGTCTTTTGGAATTAAAGTATATCAGGCTTAATGAAAAGTTAAAACAGCCGGGATATACGATCATTTGTATAATGGCATTTGTGGTTACTGTTCACTGGTAACGTTCCGCGAGGTGTTTTTTGTGAACAAAGTTCACAGAAAACCCGAGAATCTCAGCGCGAAGCGCGTTACTGTGAACGGAGTGAACAGTAACCATTTGTGGTTATGAAGCTGTGGCATATGGGCAAACAGATTGTTTCTGAACCTATGAGCAATAAGCGTTATGTCTGCAGCCTGAATCACAGATGCATAATATATCAAATTAAACAGGAGGTACTACTATGTTAGTAAACACAAAAGCAAAAGTTGGTGTATTTTCTATTGCTTTAGGCGCATATCTGCCTCAGTTCCCTTCACTGGTACCAGAGTTTGAGGCTCAGTACGAGGCATTTAAGAAAACAATTCCGGATACCGTAGAAATCATCGATGGAGGAATGGTAACAACAAAAGAACAGTCTATGGCTGCTGGGGATAAATTCCGTGCAGCAGACGTTGATCTCGTTTTCCTTCAGATGTTAACCTACGCTACATCCTACAACATGCTTCCTGCAATCCGTGACCTGAATGTTCCGGTTGTTCTGGTAAATGTTCAGAAGCTGAAAGCTCTGGATTACGATCACACAGACATTGCTACATGGCTCGGCGAAGGATATGCCTGCGGTGCTGTTGGAGAAGCTGTTGCTGACCTTGAGAGAGCTGGAAAGAGACATGCTGTTATCACTGGTGTTGTAGAAGGCGGAGATCCAGATGTTCAGGCTGAGATTGAAGACTGGTGTAAAGCAGCTCAGGTAAGAAGAAGATTCCGTGACACAAATATTGCCCAGATTGGAAGACCTTACCCAGGTATGATGGACCTTTACATTGATGAGACTAACCTGTATAACAGAATGTTCCTTTATACCAAACAGTTTGACTGGGAAAAAATGTGGGCAATTGCGGATGATATCACAGATGAGGATGCAATTCGTGCAAAAGCTCAGGATATTCTGGACACCTTTGATATTGAGGGCGGCGGAACAATTGAGAAAGTATGGGATATGGCAAAATATGTTGTAGCATTTGAGAAATGGGTAAAGGACGAGCATCTTGGAATGATCGCTTCCCATTATGACGGATTTGCACAGGGCAAGGCTGGTGTCCTTGACAGTATGCTGATTCCGGCATTCTCTATGCTGATCAAACAGGGTACTGCATGTGCTGTTGAGGGTGATATGAAGGTTGCCATGGCAATGAGTATTCTGAAGACAATTTCCGGCACAGGCCAGCTTTCCGAGATGTATTCCATTGACTTCAATGATGACATCTGCATTATCGGTCATTCCGGAAGTGGTGATGCCGATATTTCTGATAAGAAACCTACCATGAAGATCGTACCAGTGTTCCATGGCAAAACAGGCGGCGGATATCTGACACAGTTCTATCCATACACAGGTCCGGTTACCTATCTTGCAATCACACAGGATGGAGACGGACGATTCAAATTCGTTGTTGCTGAGGGAATCAATGAGGAAGGACCAATCCTTTCCTTTGGCGATACGAACATGAGAACTCGTTTTACATGTGGTGCAAGAGAGTTTGTAAACCGCTGGAGTGAAGCTGGCCCGACACATCATATGGCAGCTGCAACAGGCAGACATATTGATACCATCCTGAAGGTTGCAAAGATCTTCAATGTACCGGTTGATATTGTAACAAGATAATTTTCAAAGCTGTGCAAATAATAGCAAGAATAAGACCATCTATATGGTTTGTACACATATTCATATTCAGTAAAAGAGAGAGTCGTCAGACTCTCTCTTTTGCTGTAGATGATAAGATTAAACTGCTATTTGTTTTCTACATCCTTCTTTGCCGGAATTCGGATTTGCACTTCAGTTCCTTTTCCTACATCGCTGGAATAAGTCAATCCATAATCTGCGCCATAAAGCACTTGAAGCCGTCTGTGAGTATTATAGATCGCAATATTAGTTCCACCTGAAATACTGGTTCCTTCCCCGGAAAGAATCACGGGCAGTTTATCCGGCGCGATTCCAACTCCGTCATCAGAAATCAGAAGTACAATATCCCCATCCTCCATCCATCCGGTAAGTACAATAGTTCCAGACTTGGAAGTTTTTTCCAGAATGCCGTGAAGTATGGAATTTTCTATAACAGGCTGCAGGGTCAGCTTTGGAATCTGGTATTCCATCAGTTCATCCGGAATATCGGAAATGAAGAAAATGCTGTCATGATAGCGCATATTCTGCAGGTGAACATAGATGGAAACATGTTCTTCTTCCTTGGCGATAGTACTGATTCCCTTTTTGCGACTAAGTGTCAGCTTGTAGAATCTGGAAAGACTTTGCACTGCGTTACAGACCTCAGAGGTACGTCCCTGCTGGGCCATCCAGTTGATCATATCCATGGTATTATAAAGAAAATGGGGATTGATCTGAGCCTGCAGGGAATTAAACTCGGCAATTCGCAGATCCTCAGCAGCCTGGGCCTGTTTTTCCATAAGCTGGTTCATTTTGCGTGTCATATAGTTGTATGTATCAATAAGGTCACCAATTTCATCGTGCGCACTTGGGCTGTCCATAGGGACCGGAGGACCGTGACGGACTGTTCTCATCTGACTGATAACGGAGGAAATTCGCCCTGTAATGGATTTGGACAAGGTACTTGCAAGCAAAAAGGCAAGCACCAGTACCGCAATATAAATGGATAAAAACTGCAAAACCAGGATATTACTCTGATTGATCAGGGGCTGGGAGGGAAGTACCGTCACCATAAACCAGCCTGGCTGTTTGATCCGGTAGAAACCAACGTAAACGGTTTTCCCTAGAATATCCTGCTCCACGAAACTGTTGGAGGACATGTAGGACTCCATGATCTTGTCGTAATCCAGCCAGTAAATTCCGGCGAGAGAATCACTGGAAGCAGAAACCAGGTTGTTACGCTCATTCATAATATAAGATACACTGTCGTCCAGAGTAAGATTCTCAGACAGAATCTGCTGAAAATCATGACCGGAATAATAGACCGCCATATAAGCATCATAAGTTCTGTTGTTATAGATCACAGAAGCATGGGTGATATATGCCTGATTTCCATATGCCTTTTGCTCCTTTGTACCAAGATAGAAGGAGGGACAAAAAAGCTGGGAAACGCGGCTTCCGCGGAAAATACCATACCAGTAGGTTCCACGGATCTGATCGAGAGATAGAAAAGTATCTTTCAGGTCTTCCTTATTTAAAAGTGCATTTATGTCTGAAGGAGAGTCTTTTGGTACCTCCATATAAATTTTGACATTGGTAACAGGTGTACCAGTGATCAGCTGATCTACCTTTTGGGAAAAAGATGCCGCATCCGGGGAATCTGCTAGATCCGTGAAGGAGTCGGTTATGGCATTTTTAAAAAGTGTCTGGTAAAAATCAAGGGAAGAAATTTCTTCACTTACATCCAGGACTTTCTGAATGGATTCTTCTATCAACGGCGCCGTTTCTGCAGACCGGTCCTGTTCCTGGCGGATCGTATAGGAAACTACCATGTCGTAGGCTCTTCCATAAAAAAAGAAGATAATGGCGATCGCAGGAATTGACACGATCAAAAGAAGTACCAGGGTAAACTTGGACTGCAGGTTCAGATCCTGGTACCATTGCTTAAGCTTATGCAAATTATTTCACACTCCTTAAAACTATGCAGATATTTTGGGATACATAAAAGTTTTTTTGTGCGGCGCATGAAACTAACTCATCTTCTCTCGATATTCAGAAGGAGAAAAACCTGTATACTTCTTAAAACTTTTACCGAAATAATTCCCGTCACTGTACCCCACCCGCGAGGAAATATCCGTAATTTTATACCTGGGGTCAGACAGCAGCTGCTTGGCCTTTTCCATTCTGTATTCTGTGAGGTACTGATTTAAAGTCTGACCGGTCTCATTTTTGAAGAAGGTACACACATACGAGGTTGATAAAAATACATGATCACTGATATCTTTCACAGATAAGGTCTCGTTCATATATTTCTGTCCAATGTAATCCTTGATCAGAAAAATAGTAGAATTTTCTTCTTCTGTGCTGGCTGCTGTCTGGAAAAAAATTTCTGTCTTTTTTACCAGCTTCTGGTGCATCTCATTATAGGAAAAAATCTTCTCCAATGTGTCTATTAAATTTTCCTGGGTATCGGATAAGGTTAGCTTCAGCTGACGTGCAGCATTATCCAAAGCACGGAATAATTTGTAATAGAGATCCTTGGCCTGGTTAGGCAGAACATTCTGATTCTGGTTATAATACAGGTACAGATTGTCAAGGAAAGCTTTTGCTTTTTCCTTATTTTTTTCAGTGAGAAGAGTGAGAAATTCATTCTCCGGACTGGCAGAAAGCTCTGCTGCTGTTTCAGAAACAGGTGCCTGATAAAAAGGAGACAGAAAGGTACCTGTGGGGAAAAAGAAGCTGCTCTGCAGGGAAATAACAGCAGAAGTATAGGACTGATAAGCTCTGGAAATGCCTGTAACAGTATCTCCGGCTGCGATGCAGAATCTGGTGCAGCGGGAATACAGACTACAGAAAAATTCTTCAATGCTTTTTCGAACGGCAGCTCCAGGAGAGGAACCAAACAAAAAGTAAACCATATACTGTACACGCTTTTCTGCAAAAATACAATCTATATGGAAGGTTTTTAAAAATTCCTGGACGGACAGAAATATGGCGTTTGCTTCTGAAAGAGGAAACTCCTCCTCGGTATCGGTCTTAAGCACAATTGCAGTAAAGGGAGTGGTATTGCTAATAGACAGAGTCAGCTCATCTATGAGCTGGTCAATACTTTCCTTCGCATGGGCGAAAGGCTGGGTGAGAAGAAGGGCCAGGCGGGAAGCGCTTTCCATGGAATGGATGGACGCATTTTGCCGGGTGCGTTTTTTTTCCAGGCAAAGATCACGGGCTTCCACGATGGCATCCCGGATTTCCACAGGGTTCAGAGGCTTTTCTATATAATTGACGGCTTTTAACTTGATGGCAGCCTTTAGATATTCTTTATCCGAATATCCGCTCATAAAAACAGGAACAATATCAGGAAGAATTTCTTCCAGCCGTTCCAGCATTGCGATTCCATCCAGACGGGGCATACGTACATCGCATAGCACAATGTCCGGTCTGTGTACTCTGGCCACTTCAATTCCGTTTATTCCATCATCCGCCTGAAGAACCTCCCGGATTCCGATGGATTGCCAGTCAATGGAAGAAATTACACCGGTGCGGGTAAGCTCTTCGTCGTCTACGATCAGTAATTTCATAATGAATCTCCGTTATAGGGGCTCTGGAAATTACCGGAGCTCCTGATTAGTGAAAGGACAGTAACTGTGAAAGAAATGAACAGTTATCTGCAAGGTTATAAAAACGTATTAATAAAAATACCACACCCATCATACCACAATTATATCCAAAATACGATACCAAAAGCACGCAGTTTTGTGAAAAATTTAAAACCGGGTGGAAAATTTTACCCATTAAGTGGAAAATATTTTACCCTGTTTCAAAATATTTTCCCATTTTCAAACAAAGTGCACAGGTGGTAGAATAATAACAGATCAAGAAAGGGAGGAGAAAAAGCCGTGTCTGAATATGTTCTTGAATTAAAAGGCATTACGAAAATTTTCCCCGGCGTTAAAGCACTGAACAATGTACAGTTCCAGTTAAAACCTGGCGAAGTTCACGCACTGATGGGCGAAAACGGTGCAGGTAAATCTACCTTCATTAAAGTAATTACCGGTGTACATAAAGCAGAAGAAGGCGAAATGTACCTGTTTGGAGAAAAAGTGGATTTCAAAGGTCCGAAGGATGCACAGGAAGCAGGAATTGCAGCTGTTTACCAGCACCCCACATCCTATCCACATTTAACAGTGGCTGAAAATATTTTTATGGGACATGAGATCAAGAAGAATCACATGATCCAGTGGAAGGCCATGAACGAGGAGGCAAACAAGCTTCTGAAGCAGCTGAATGCAGATTTCGATTCCACAGCAGAAATGGGAACCTTAAGTGTTGCCCAGCAGCAGATGGTTGAGATCGCAAAGGCATTGTCCACAAATGCAAAGATCGTGATCCTGGATGAGCCTACCGCTTCTCTTACAAAGAGAGAATCCGAGGAGCTTTACAGAATCGTAGATCAGTTGAAAGAAAAAGGCGTTTCCATTATCTTCATTTCCCATCGTTTTGAGGATATGTACCGCCTGGCAAGCAGAGTTACTGTTTTCCGTGACTCTCAGTATATTGGTACCTATGATGTAGACGGGATCACCAATGCAGACCTGATCAAAGCCATGGTTGGCCGTGAGATCAAGGATCTGTTCCCGAAACCGGAGGTTAAGATTGGTGATGAGATGCTTCGTATCGAGCACTTATCCCGTACCGGATATTTCAAAGATGTTTCCTTCAATGTACGCGCTGGCGAGATCGTAGGTCTTACAGGTCTGGTTGGTGCAGGACGTACAGAAGTTGTAGAGAGCGTCTGTGGAATCACAAATCCAGATGAAGGAAAGGTTTATCTGGAGGGAAAAGAAGTACATATTAAACAGCCATCTGACGCAATGAAAGAAGGTATTATCCTTCTTCCAGAGGACCGTCAGAAGGAAGGTCTGATCATGAGCTGGGGACTTGGAAGAAACGTAACACTTCCGACTATCAGCAAATATGCGAAGAACGGCTTCAATGACGAGAAGACAGAAAGAGATCTTTCCAAGAGACTTCTGGAAGAGGTTGATACCAAAGCAGTTGATATTTTCCAGCCTGCAAGCTCTCTGTCAGGTGGTAACCAGCAGAAGGTTGTAGTTGCCAAGGCGCTTAGCCAGGAGATGAAAGTCGTAATCATGGATGAGCCTACAAAAGGTGTTGACGTTGGTGCCAAAGCTGAGATTTATGCGATTATGGGTGACCTTGCAAAGAAAGGTTATGCGATCATCCTGATTTCCTCAGAAATGCCTGAAATCCTTGGAATGTCTGACAGAATCGTTGTAATGTGCAACGGACGTAAGACAGGAGAGCTTGGAAGAGGAGAGGCAACTCAGGAGATGATCCTTGAGCTGGCTATGGAGAAAGGTACAACAGGAAAGGGGGCAGCTAAATAATGGAAAAGAAATCTTTCATGAAAAAGCTGACAGGTTCCCGTGAAGCACTGCTTGCAGTGATCCTGGTTCTGCTTTTCGTAGTAATCACAATCATCAGCCCGTCATTCCTTACATTCAAGTCTCTGACGGATATGCTGAAAAACAATGCGGTAACAATGGTAATGTCACTTGGTATGCTGTGTGTTATGCTGGTAGGTGGAATTGATATTTCCATCATGTCTACTCTGGCACTGACTGGTATGTCAATTGGTATGCTTCTGAAATATGAACACATTTCCAGTACTTTCCTGGCATTTGTGATCGCGCTGGCAATCGGAATCGCATGTGGTTTCCTGGTAGGTCTTGTAATCTCCAGAGCAGATGTACCTCCGATCATTGCAACAATGGGCTTCATGTACATCTACCGTGCAATGGGATATCTGGTTTCCCACAATGGTGAGTGGGCAAGTGCAGCAGCCCTTGGTGAATTTAAAGATTTTGCAACAACAAAATTCCTGGGAATGAGCCTTGTTATCTGGGTAATCATCCTTTGCTATGTAATCTTCTTCGTATTCATGAAATGGACTACCATCGGAAGAAGAATCTATGCAGTAGGAAGTAACCCGAGCGCAGCTGAAGTTTCCGGTATTAATGTAAAAAATATTAAGCTTCTTGTTTACACTATCATGGGTCTTCTTGCAGGTCTTGGCGGAGCCCTTCAGGTTTCTATTTACGCTTCTGCAATGCCTGATATGCAGCAGGGCGGTGAGATGGACGTTATCGCAGCCTGCGTTATCGGTGGTGTAAGCATGAGTGGTGGACGTGGTACAGTACTTGGTGCTCTTCTTGGATCCCTGATCCTTGCAACTATTGCAAAGGCACTTCCGCTGATTCCATTCTTCGATCAGCTGTGGCTGAATACCATCAAGGGTGTTATCATTCTTGTAGTCGTTGTTGTAAACATTGTTTTACAGCGTACAGCTGACAAAAATGCATTAAAGGGAAGGGAGATGTAATCATGGCTGGAAAATCTGGAAGAAGTATTAACAACGTGCCGAAAAGCCCTGTGAAACAGATGATCTTCAGCTGGGAAGGCATTCTGGTACTCCTGTTTATTGCAGTAAATATTTTCTGTGCAAACTTTTCCGAGTTCTATAATCTGAAGAGTCTGCTCCGTCAGATGCCTGTTTATCTGGCAGAAATCTTCTTGATGCTGCCGATGGCATACATTCTGGTACTTGGCGAGATCGATATTTCCGTTGGATCTATCGTGTGTCTCTCTGCAACAATGGCTTGTATTGTGGCAAACACAGGAGCCCCGTTTATCGTGGTAATCCTTGCTACACTTCTGGTCGGATCCCTTTGCGGTGCTGTAAACGCATTTGTTCTTACCAGATTTGAAGAACTGCCTCCAATGATCGTAACACTTGCAACCCAGATCATTTTCAGAGGTATTGCAGAGATCGTTCTTGGAAGCGGCGGAAGTATTTCCGTAACAAACACAGAAGGCTTTGCTGCACTTGGCGGAAAAGTAGGACGTGTTCCTTACATTCTTTTCCTGGTTCTGATCCTTGGAATCATTGCAGCAGTTATCCTTGGAAAATGTACCTTCGGACGCAGAGTATATGCAATCGGTACCAACCGTCTTGCAGCTTACTACTCCGGAATCCATGTACAGAAGATCCGTTTCGTGATCTACACTCTGATGGGAACCATCTCCGGACTGTGTGCACTGTTCCTGATGTCTTCCTCATTCGGTGCAAATACCACAACTGGTAACGGATTTGAGATGGATGCCATTGCAATGGCAGTATTCGGAGGAATCTCCTCCACAGGTGGTAAAGGTAATATCGCAGGCGGTCTGATTTCCGCATTTATCATCGTCTGCCTTCGTGTTGGACTTGGACAGAGAAACATTCATCCGCAGGTTATCCTGCTGATCATCGGTGTGCTTCTGATCGGTGCAGTTGCACTTCCGAACATCATCAAAGAGATTCAGAAAAAAGCAAAAACAGCGAAATAAAAAATCCTTAACGAACTCATATATAACCTTATAAAGCTTGTAAACTGCCTTGCAGAAGGCGGGGCAGTTACAAATACAAAAACTATATTATTCCATGGGAGGAAAAAAACATGAACAAAAAAATCGTAAGCGCACTTCTTTGTGGAGCAATGATCCTTGGATCCGCAGTTCCGGCTATGGCTGGTTCAGCTGACGGAAAGAAAATCGCACTGGTTGGTAAATCAGCTGGTAACGCATTCTTCGAAATCGCTGCAAAATCCTTCGTAGAGACAGCTGAAGCAGAGGGAGCTACAGTTGATACTGTTTACCCAGAGGCAGCTACAGCAGATGCTCAGATCAAAGTTCTTGACAACCTGATCTCTCAGGACTACGATGCAATTTGCATCTCTGCAAATGATGTTAACGCACTTCAGGCAAAATTACAGGAAGCTATGGATGAAGGAATCAAGATCTCCTGCTTCGACTCTGCTACAAACCCAGACAGCCGTCAGATCTTCATCAACCAGGCTGGTACTGTTGCTGTAGGACAGGCTCTTCTTGATGCTTGCCTTGATATCTCCGGTGGAGAGGGACAGTTCGCAATTCTTTCCGCTACTTCTCAGGCTGCAAACCAGAACGCATGGATCGATGCTATGAAGAAGATTATGGAAGAGGATGACAAATATTCCAAGCTTGAGCTTGTAGAAGTTGCATATGGCGATGACGAGCCACAGAAATCCACAGACCAGACAGCAGCTCTTCTTGAGAAATATCCGGATCTGAAAGTTATCTGCGCACCTACAACAGTTGGTATCGCTGCAGCTGCTAAATACCTTCAGGACAACGGATCTGCTTGCAAACTGACAGGTCTTGGACTTCCATCTGAGATGCTTGAGTACACAGGTGCTGATGATGAGCATTCCTGCCCATACTTCTATCTGTGGGATATGCAGGGCCTTGGAAAACTTTCCGCTCTGACAACAATTGCTCTGATCAACGACGAGATCACAGGTGCTGCTGATGAAACCTTCACAGCTGGTGACCTTGGTGACTACACAATCACAGCAGCTGATGACGGTGGTACAGAAGTAGTTCTTGGCGCTCCGCTTGAGTTCAACCCAGACAACATCGAAGAGATGGCTAAATTGTACTAATCAGACCGTTTAAGATTAGATGTTAATAAAGAAAAGACCCTGCCGAGTGCAGGGCCTTTTCGCGTCCTGGATTTTCAGATACGCTCTAAAGTGTGTCTGAAAAATTATTCCCGCAATCTGCACGCACACTTTGCGGTACATTTTGCCCGAATTCGGTTGCCGTAGCCCGCTGTGGCGCCTTCATCCAGACAAGGAAGCAGATCTTGATTTGGCTTATTTGTGTGAATGCATCTCCGTATGTTCTTTCATAAGCTCATCATGCAGCTTCAAAGAGTCCCAGTGAACCGTAACCGGTGTAAGCATAGCTTTTAAGTTCACTGGCAGCAGGCCATTTTCCTTAAAGAAAGCCAGAAATTCATCCAGCTGCTCACTGGAAAAATCCTTCAGCACCATCATTTCTTCCTGAAAATTTTTTCCAAGGTTAAATAGCGGATTCTTAGAAAACCCAGGAATCTCGAAGAGAAATCCGAGACTTTCCAGGTACTCTGGCTGCTGTACCATGCGGACAGAGATTCTGTGCCGGTTCAAATATCTACGGATCTGGCGAAGACGATCCTCATCTTTAAAATTATATAATAAAATCTGGGTTTGGGACATAAGTATCCTCCTTT
The DNA here is from genome assembly GCF_039841815.1 of Ruminococcus sp. 1001136sp1. NCBI lineage: Bacteria > Bacillati > Bacillota > Clostridia > Eubacteriales > Oscillospiraceae > Ruminococcus > Ruminococcus sp. 1001136sp1. The sequence continues at coordinate 100,186 of NZ_JBDPGY010000002.1, forward strand.
TTGCGTTTATCTAAAAAGAGAATAGCAGAAAAATTCCCTTTTTACAAGGAAAGTGTGGTATGATAAAAAAAACTATATTTTTAATTTTGTTACAGGAGACTACATGGCGAAAAAACGAAAAATGAAAATGGAATTCCGCTATTACCAGATGCAGGATGGAATCCCCATTCTGGCACTTCCTGGTGAAAAGTGGGTGCAGAATTATGGAAGGGATGTGGATTACCTTCACTTTCATAACTATCTGGAGATCGGTTTCTGCTACAGTGGCGAAGGAGAGCTGGTGTTAGGAGAAGAGCCTGTACGCTTTGCAGGGCGGGAATTTACCATTATTCCACCGAACTTTCCCCATACGACCACCAGCGATGTGGGAAATATCAGCAAATGGGAATATTTGTTTATTGATGCGGAAGGTTTTTTGCAGGTGGCTGCAGGAACGCCCCTCAGGGCAGAAAAAATGATCCAGCGTATTTATTCAAAAGCACTTTGCCTGAAAGAATCAGAATATAAAAGCCTTTCAAACAAAATAATCAAGATACTGGAAATTATGCGCGCCAGTGATGAGTTTTATCTGGAAGAGGCCAAAGGAGTATTATTGGCATTACTTGCGGAAGTGGCAAGAATGAACCGTTCCTCTGCTGAAGAAAATATTGAGGAAAAAGGAAAGATCACCAATATGATCTCCAGGGCCATCGACTATATTTCACAATGTTATATGGAGGATATCCGAATTGGTGATCTGGCAAAAGCCTGCCATATCAGTGAGACTCATTTTCGCAGGGTGTTTACCTCCTATATGCACATGAGCCCTCTGGAATATATTAACAAAGTAAGGATTCAGACTGCCTGTGAGATCCTGAAAAAGACGGATGAGTCTATCGCAGATATTGCCTACAAATGTGGCTTTACAACCAATTCCACATTTAACCGGAACTTCCGCCAGCTGATGGGAATGTCGCCGGCAGAGTGGCGGAAACGCCCGGAAAATTACGAACAGCAGCTTTTGAAATTTGATATTCATTCAGAGGAGGGATGGTAGAATGTACGATTACAAAATAGTAGAACAGGTGACCAGAAAGAAAAAGAGGCTTTCCGGAGTATTAAAAAAGACCATGGTATTTTTTGCCGTAGTGTTTGTTGTTATGGGAATTACCATATCCCAGGCCTTTATGCTGGCTGGTTTTTGCCTGGCAGGTCTTTATTTTATTTACGGGACCTTTTGCCAGCGGGATTATGAATACATAATGGAAAATGAACAGCTTACCATAGATGTGATTTATGGAAACAAGTACCGTAAGACAGCCCATGAGCTGGATCTCCGGCAGCTGGAGGTGGTAGCCCCTCACTGGCATGGCTCAGTGGCAAAATACAAAAAGAACGGTGGAACAGAGCACTTAAAGAAGTACGATTATACTTCCTATGAAGAAGATACTCCCTATTACACAATGATCATTAAGGAAGACGGACGTAAGATCAAATTACTTCTGGACCTTACGGAAGAGATGCTCCATACCCTGAAAACCAGGTATCCTCAGAAAGTCTTTTTTGCATAGAAATAAAATAAAAGAATGTGAATAGTTCACAAAATATACATATAAAATTTGTGAAAAAGTACAGAAAATCAAATAATACATGTGTACATTAGTGAAAAAAAACCACATGCTTCGTAAACATGACGAAAAATTGTGAAAAAATGAATGAAACATGAAAAAGAAAAAAATAAGCATAATGGTCGAAAATGCACATTATATGAGCGGTATTGCATACATCACCCTATATGCGGATGGTATAATACATTCATAAGAAATACAGAGAAACAATTTTAAGGGAGGATATTTCTATGAAGAAAAAAGTACTTACCGTATTACTTACAGGTGCAATGGTAGCTTCCATGGCAGCAGGAGCAACAGTTGTATCTGCAGAGGACAACGACAACACATTAACCGTATGGGCATGGGACCAGAACTTCAATATCAAGTCCATGCAGATCGCAGCTGATCAGTATGCAGCTGATCATGAAGGCTTTTCAGTAGATATCATCGAGACATCTTCTGATGACTGCCAGACCAAGCTTACTACAGCAGCTAACGCTGGTGACTACAGCACACTTCCGGATATCGTTCTCATGCAGGATAACAGCTATCAGAAATTCCTGAAAGCTTATCCAGATGCTTTCACAGACCTGAAAGATATGAATGTTAACTGGGATGATTTCGGAGCTCTGAAACAGTCCTATTCTATGGTAGATGATACACATTACGGTGTTCCGTTTGATAACGGTGCTGTTATCGCCTGCTACCGTACAGATATCCTTGAAGAAGCAGGATATACACTGGATGACCTTACAGATATCACATGGTCCAAATTCGAAGAGATCGGTAAAGATATTCACGAGAAGACCGGCAAATACCTTCTTACAAGCGAAGCAACAGGCGGCGATACCCTTATGATGATGATCCAGTCCTGTGGTGCGAACTTCGTTAACGAAGACGGCGAAGCTTATATCGTTGGCAATGAGACAGCTGAGAAATGTATCGACCTTTACACAGAGCTGGTTCAGAACGACGTTGTGAAACTTGTAAACAACTGGGATGAGTACATTGCAACCATCACAAGCGGTGAGGCTGCTGGTATTGTAAATGGTAACTGGATCACAGCTACTCTGATGTCCACAGAAGATCAGAAAGGCTTATGGGGAATCACCACAATGCCTAAGGTTGACGGTGTTGACACAGCTACAAACTATGCAAACAACGGTGGATCTTCCTGGTATATTACCTCTAACTGCAAGAATGTAGAGCTTGCTGAGGACTTCCTTGCAAGCACATTTGGCTCCAGCACAGACTTCTATGATGCAATCCTTTCTGAGACAGGTGCTATTTCCTGCTATCTGCCAGCTGGTGAGTCTGATGTTTACAATGAGCCAAACGAGTTCTTTGGCGGACAGCCGATTTTCTCAACAATCGTAGAGTACTCTTCTCATATTCCGGAGTTCACAAAGACTCCATATCACTATGAGGCAAGAGAGTGCGTAAACACAGCTGTTGTTAATATCGTAAACGGAACAGCTAAGGAAGACGCTCTTCAGGAAGCACAGGATACACTGGCATTCAAGATGACTGAGTAATCCTTTCCGGGCAGTGATTAAAATTAAATAGGAATTAATTATTAGGAGGCGGGGGACTGCTAAGTAGTCCTCCGTTTTCTGTTCAAAGAAAATGCCTGTTACTCCATACAGGCGCCTATCTAACAGTTGTACGGCTGAGCAAAAGAAAGTCACATAAAAATATTTTGCTCACTGGTACAGCTGTTAGATGGAAAAGTTGCAGTATATATAGGCTTGAAAGGAGGAGTTCCTGTGAATTCCAAGAAAAAAGGTATGACACTGGCTACGAAGCAGAAAGCTGCCGGATGGATATTCCTGGCACCAGCTTCTATCATGATCGCCATCATGAGCTTTTATCCAATGATCCGGGCATTTATCATTTCCCTGCAGACAGGTGCCGGCGCAAATATGCGTTTTGCAGATCCAATCTTCAGTAACTACAAACGAATCCTTGCAGATAAAGTGTTCCAGCAGTCCATTGGCAACACATTCCTGTATCTGATCATTCAGGTTCCGATCATGCTGATTCTTGCGATTCTGCTTGCACAGCTTCTGAACAACAAAGACCTGAAGTTCAAAGGCTTTTTCCGTACATGTGTATTTCTTCCATGTGCAACTTCCCTGGTTTCCTATTCCTTGATCTTCCGTTCCATGTTTGCAACAGACGGTCTGGTCAACAGTGTACTGATGAAACTGGGAATTCTCTCCACAGGATATAATTTCCTTGGAAACTCCACCAGTGCGAAGATTGTTATTATCATCGCCCTGATTTGGAGATGGACCGGATACAATATGGTATTCTATTTGGCAGGACTTCAGAACATCGAATATTCTGTTTATGAGGCAGCGAAGATCGATGGTGCAAACGGATGGAAAACCTTCTGGAAGATCACAGTACCGCTTCTGAAGCCGACTATTATCATGACCTTCATCATGTCCATCAACGGTACCTTACAGCTGTTTGATGAGTCCATGAACCTGACAAAGGGTGGTCCTGCAAACTCAACCATCACAATGTCACATTATGTTTACAATACCTGTTTTGTCAACGTGCCGAACTTCGGATATGCAGCAGCAATGTCCTTTATTATCTTTATTATGGTAGCAGTTCTGGCATTTATCAACTTGAAAGTAGGTGATACTCGTGACTAAGAAAAACAAATCTGCAATCCAGAGAAGATTGATTCCTACATACATTTTTCTGATCATTGTATCATTTTTCTCCGTTTTCCCGCTGTACTGGATGATTTCAGCAGCTACAAATACCTCCACGGATGTATCACGCGGACGTATTATTCCGGGAAGCTATTTCATGGAGAACTTTAAGAACCTGACATCCCAGCAGCCACTTTGGAGAGCACTTGGAAATTCTTTCTTCTATGCAATCTTGACTACAGTGATCTGTCTTCTGATCTGTTCTATCGCCGGATACGGATTCGAAGTATATCATGACAAAGGAAAAGACAGATTGTTTTCTATTCTCCTTCTTGCCATGATGGTTCCTCAGGTTGCTACTATGGTTCCGTTGTTTAAGATGTTCTCAAAAGCGAAGCTTCTGAATACATCCATCGGATTTATCCTTCCGATCATTTCCACACCGTTTATGATCATGATGTTCCGACAGAATGCAAGAGCTTTTCCAGTAGATATTATCGAAGCAGCACGAATTGACGGCTTAAGCGAAGTGAGAATCTTTTTCCAGATGTTTATTCCAACCATGAAATCCACCTACGCGGCAGCCGCTGTTATTACCTTTATGAATGCCTGGAATGCATACCTGTGGCCGAAGGTAATCATGACAGATAACAAAGCCATCACAATGCCAATGCTGATCGCCAACCTGATCACAGGCTATGTAACCGATTACGGTATGCTGATGTGCGGCGTATTATTCTGTTCCATTCCGACCATGGTTGTATTCTTCGTTCTGCAGAAGCAGTTTGCAGAAGGTATCACCGGTGCGGTGAAATAAGTTTGAAAATCTAAGGGTGCTGCGATTTATTTGCGGCGCCCTTTTTTCTGAACATGGATACGCAATCTATGGACGATTTTTATATATTGTTCTGTAAAAAATCCATGGAAATAGAAAGTTTATATTACTATAATAAAACTAGAACGTGTTTGAAAAAGGCTTTCTGCAAGATGTGCGTCACAATTTGTGGGGGATTTCGCTCGAATGAGGGCACCGTAGCGGGCTACGGCAACCGAATTCGGGTGAAATCTCCCGCAAAGTGGGGCGTGCAGATTGCGGGAATGATTTTTCAAACACGCTCTAGTGCAGGGCATCTGGAAAATATTGCCCGCAACGTTTATAGAGAGAGGGTTACTGTTGTTACCAGTGAACAGTATCGAGAAAGGACTACATATGAAGGAATTTGATTATTCATTAGTTAAGAATCCCGAATATTTTAAAGACGGAAGAATGGAGGCTCACTCCGATCATATCACTTATGCAAACGTGGAAGAGGCTTCCGCAGGTGAGACTTCTTACCGCCACAGCTTAAATGGAATCTGGAAATTCCATTATGCCCGCAATTACGGAAATACCATAAAAGGCTTCGAGAGAGAAGATTATTCCTGCAAAGACTGGGATGACATCCGTGTGCCGGCCCATATCCAGATGGAGGGCTACGATGCACCTCAGTATGCCAATGTGCAGTATCCATGGGAAGGACACGAGGATATTCACCCAGGGGAGATTCCGGAGCATTTCAATCCTGTGGCAAGCTATGTGAAATATTTCACAGTGCCGGAACAGATGAAAGGAAAACGTCTTTTTATTTCCTTCCAGGGTGCAGAAAGTGGAATCGCTCTCTGGCTGAATGGCCAGTTTGTAGGATATAGTGAAGATTCTTTTACCCCGTCAGAATTTGAACTCACCGATTATGTGAAAGAAGGGGAAAATAAGCTGGCAGCTCAGGTGTTCAAGTGGACAGCCAGCAGCTGGTGCGAGGATCAGGATTTCTATCGTTTCTCCGGAATTTACCGGGAGGTTTATCTTTATACAGTACCGGATGTGCATGTGTATGATCTCCAGATCCGCGCAATCCCGGATGAGAGCCTTAACAAAGCCCGGTTTGAAGTCAAGACCAGCACCTGGGGAAAGGGAAATGTGCATATTGCTCTGTCAAAAAATGGACAGACCATATTGGAGGAAAATAAGAGCTTAGGCGAAAATGCAGCAAGTACAGGAAGTGACCGGAACGGAAAAGATGCAGCCACTGAAGCTGCTGGCAGAACCGTTCAGAAAGGTGTTGCTGATACATTTAGCTGGACAGTGGAGAATCCGATTCTCTGGAGTGCAGAAGATCCTCAACTCTACGATTTGATCATGGAGGTTTTCGATGAGAATGGTATTCTTCAAGAAGTGATCCCTCAGAAAGTCGGTTTCCGCCGATTTGAAATGAAAGACGGAATTATGACTTTAAATGGAAAACGAATTGTATTTAAAGGTGTGAACCGTCATGAATTCAGTTCCATAACAGGAAGATGTGTATCCGAAGCAGAGCTACGCAAGGATCTGACCATCATGAAGCAGAATAACATCAATGCCATCCGCACCTGTCATTATCCGGATGCTTCTCTGATCTACCAGCTTTGTGATGAGTTTGGAATTTACATGATCGATGAGACCAACCTGGAAAGTCACGGCTCCTGGGATACAGCGGAATTTACGAAGGACTATACTTATGTGGTTCCCCATGATAAGCCGGAATGGCAGTCTATGATGTTAGACCGCGCCAATTCCATGTATCAGAGAGATAAGAACCATCCGGCAATCCTGATCTGGTCCTGTGGAAATGAGTCCTTCGGTGGTAAGGATATTTTTGAAATGTCCCAGCTCTTTAGAAATGCAGACCCTACCCGTCTGGTACATTATGAAGGTGTCTGCCACGACCGCAGATATAATGAAACCAGTGATATGGAAAGCCAGATGTATCCATCTGTGGAGGCAATTAAAGAGTTTCTTGCAAAAGATGATTCCAAGCCTTTTATCTGCTGTGAGTACACCCACGCTATGGGAAATTCCTGCGGTGCTATGCACAAATATACAGATCTGACAGATACTGAGCCGAAATATCAGGGTGGCTTTATCTGGGATTATATTGATCAGTCTATTTACAAAAAAGACCGTTATGGAAAAGAGTTCCAGGCATATGGCGGAGATTTTGGCGAGCGTCCTACTGATTATAATTTCAGTGGAAATGGTATTGCATATGGTGGAAATCGTGATGCGTCTCCGAAGATGCAGGAAGTAAAATTTAATTATCAGAATATTACCGCACAGGTAAGTGCTGATTCCGTGAATGTGATCAACAAAAATCTGTTTGTAAATACGGACACATTTGAATGCAGAGTAACTCTTCAGAAGGATGGAAACGTAATTCGTACAGAAGTACTGGATACAGCAGTGGCTCCTTTGAGCCAGATGGAATATGCTCTTCCATTTAAGAAGGAGGAGAAAGCAGGTGAGTACACGGTAACTGTTTCTTTCCATTTGAAAGAGGATATGCCATGGGCGAAAGCAGGTCATGAGGTTGCCTTTGGACAGTATGTTTACCAGGTGGAAGCAGCTGTGAAACCTTGCACAGAGCATCTGGAGGTAATTCACAGTACCCATAATATTGGCGTGCGCGGAGCGGAATTTGAGGTGCTTTTCTCCGTATTGAACGGTGGTCTTGTTTCCTATAAGTATGCGGGAAAAGAAATGATCGAGGCAATTCCGAAGCCTAATTTCTGGCGAGCACCAACAGACAATGACTGTGGAAATCTGATGGCAATGCGATATGGACAGTGGAAGCTTGCCAGCATGTATGTAAACCATAAGGATTACCGCGGAGCGGCATATGGACCTGGAAATGTACCAAAGGTAGAGGAAAAAGAGCATTCAGTAAAGGTATCCTATACCTATTTTCTTCCCACTATTCCGGCGTCTGAGTGTACACTTGCTTATGAAGTTTTCGGAGATGGAAGAGTTCGTACCACACTTTTCTATGATCCAGTGAAAGAGCTTGGCGATATGCCGGAATTTGGTGTGATTTTCAAGTTTAATGCAGATTATGACCATGTATCCTGGTATGGACTTGGAGAAGCTGAGACCTATGCAGACCGTAAGAAAGGTGCAAAGCTTGGAATCTACGACAATATGGTAAAGGATAATGTGGCAAGATATATGGTTCCACAGGAATGCGGTGCCAAGAAAGAGGTCAGATGGGCGAAGATCACAGACCGAAAAGGCAGAGGAATGCTTTTTGAGATGGATAAAGAAAACGGCCCGATGATGTTCTCTGCCCTGCCATACACACCTCATGAGATGGAAAATGCAATGCATCCATATGAACTGCCACAGATTCATTATACAGTAGTGCGCGTGGCAAAAGGCCAGATGGGAATTGCCGGAGACGACAGCTGGGGAGCAAGAACCCAGGAAGAATATCTGCTGGATACAAGTAAGCCTATGGAGTTTTCATTTGTATTTAAGGGAATCTGAGAAAAAATACGTTACTGCTCACTCCGTGGTCAGTAACAAAAATACTCTTATCATGGCAACAAAAAGGAGATTGAGATGGCAAGAAAAATAGAATATGGCCGTATGCTGCATGGTGGTGACTACAACCCGGAGCAGTGGCTTGACCGCCCGGACATTCTGAAAAAAGACATTGAATATTTCAAAAAAGCACACATTAATACAGTATCTGTAGGAATCTTTTCCTGGGCAGTACTGGAACCAGAAGAAGGAAAGTACAATCTGGGCTGGCTGGAAGAGATTATTGACAACTTATATAAAGAGGGAATTTCCACGATCCTGGCAACACCGTCAGGCGCAAGGCCAAAGTGGATGGCCGATAAGTATCCGGAGGTCCTTCGCATGGATCCGGACCGCACCAGAAGATTTTTCGGAGGCAGACATAATCATTGCTATACATCTCCGGTATATCGTCAGAAAGTTCACGATATGGACAAGCTGCTTTCCCAGAGACTGGGCAGTCATCCTGGTGTGATTCTGTGGCACATTTCCAATGAGTTTGGCGGAGAATGCTATTGCCCTCTTTGTCAGCAGAAATTCCGGGAATGGCTGAAAGAAAAATATGGAACCATTGAGAAGCTGAATTCCAGCTGGTGCACCACATTCTGGAGCCATATTTACAATAGCTTCGATCAGATTGAAGCCCCTTCCCCAAAGGGGGAGAACGAGCTTCATGCCTTGAAGCTTGACTGGAATCGGTTCGTTACAGACCGCACCATTGATTTCATCAAAGGAGAGGTTGCTGCAATCCGTGAAGGTGGTTCTGAACTGCCGGTAACAGCCAATCTGATGTATGATTACAACGGTCTTGATTACAAGAAGTTCCGCGATGTTCTGGATGTGGTATCCTGGGACAACTATCCAAGCTGGCATAAGAAAGAGGAATTTTTCACTGCCATTGATGCAGGTATGCAGCATGATCTGATGAGGAGCATTAAGAATCAGCCATTTCTTCTCATGGAGTCCTGCCCATCTGCCACAAACTGGAAGCCCATCAATAAGCTGAAAAAGCCGGGAATGATGCTGGCTGCCTCTCTTCAGGCAGTAGCTCACGGCTCCGACAGCGTTTTATACTTCCAGCTGCATCAGAGCCAGGGGGCTTCTGAAAAATTCCACGGCGCAGTGATCGACCACTATGGCGGAGAGGATACCCGCGTGTTTAAAGAAGTGACAGAGGTTGGAGAGGCTCTGGAGGCACTGAAGGAAGTCTGCGGCAGCCAGATGAAGTCTCCGGCAGCAGTCCTTTATGACAGAGAAAATAACTGGGCAATCCAGGATGCACAGGGACCGCGGAATGAGAACATGTTCTACACAGAAGCGGTACAGAAGCAGTACCGCGCCCTGCGGGAACAGGGACTGAATGTGGATGTGATCTCTATGGAGCATGAGCTTTCCAGCTATAAGATCGTGGCAGCGCCAATGGCTTATATGTTCAAAGATGGTTACGAAGAAAGATTAAGAGCATATGCAGAAAATGGCGGAACCCTGGTGATCACTTACTGGACCGGCCTTGTGGATGGTACAGACAAGTGCTTCCTTGGAGGAACACCATACGGGCTTATGGAGGCAGCCGGTCTTCGTACTACGGAGATCGATGCTCTTTATGACTGGGAAGAGAACCATGGAATTTCAGAACCGGGCAATCATCTGGAAATCAGCGGCACCTACACTTGCAAGAACCTTTGTGAGCTGGTAAAGGTTTCTGACGCAGAAGTGCTTATGCGCTATGGCGATGACTTCTATGCGGGAGCTCCTGTAGTGACACATAAAGCATATGGAAAAGGTCACGTATATTACGTTGGCGCAGATATGGAACAGGCTTTCTACAGTGATTTCTACGGAAAGGCAGCAAAGGAAGCTGGCATTCAGGCACCGCTGGGATTCGTACCGGCAGAGGTTTCTGTCACCTTACGTGAAAATCAGGAAAATGAATATCTGTTTATCCAGAACTATGCAAGAGAAACCAAGGCAGTTCCGGTTCCAGCAGAATATGAAGTGATCTACGGCGCAGCGGATGAGATTATGCAGCCGCTGGCAACCAGGGTCCTGAAAAAGAAAAAATAGAGATTAAAAATAGCGGAAGAAGTTAGTGTGAAAAGAGGTTTTGACACTAACTTCTTTTTGTGTATATAATTAGAAAAACAGAAATCATGCAGCAGGAGGTATGTGCAGTGCAGAGAGAACTCTTGGAGCAGCTTCGTGAAATTACAGAAGAAGAGAGAAGGATCCTGAACGGAGACGCAGAAGTGGACAGGGATCTTTACACGTCTGGAAGCGATTTTACCATTGACAGCAATAAGATGCTGGAGGAAGGAAAGCTGATCGCAATCCGCACCCATACCAGGTTTGTTCATTTTCCCCTTCACCGCCATAATTATGTGGAAGTACTCTACGTATGCGAGGGAACTCTTACGAATATTATAGATGGCAAACAGGTTATTGTGCGAAAAGGGGAACTGCTTTTTCTGAATCAGTTTACCCATCATGAGATTCTTGCAGCTGGCAGGAGTGACATTGCCATAAATTTTATGGTATTGCCGGAGTTTTTTGATGTGGCATATTCAATGGCAGGAAATAATAATGTTCTGGCAGATTTTCTGGTGAATGTACTGCGCCGGGATAACCAGCAGGGAGAATATCTTCATTTTAAGGTATCTGAGGTGCTGCAGATCCAGAATCTTCTGGAAAATATTATTTATTCCCTTGTAACAGGAAGGGGCAACCAGAATAAAATCAATCAGACTACCATGGGACTTATTTTTCTTTACCTTATGGACTCTGTACAGTATGTGGAAATGCGCCTTCCAAATCAGTACGAGAACATGATATCCATGACGACTCTGGATTATATTGAGCAGAAATACCGCACGGCCACCTTGACTGAGCTATGCGATATGCTTCACCTTCCCATGCATGTATTAAGCAAAATGATAAAAAAAACAACAGGCTTTAATTTTAAGGAGCTGCTTCAGCGGAAACGTCTTAGCAAGGCTGTGGAACTGATGTGTGATACAGACCTTCCCATCAGCGATATCATTGCAGCAGTGGGATATGAGAACAACAGTTATTTTCACCGTGTATTCAAGGAAAGATATGGGGTAACGCCAAGAGCTTTCCGCGTGGCTAATAAGAAAAATGATAAAGTAAGATTATGAAGAACGCGTAAAAATATTTTTACAAAAAAATTATCATTTGTTCAAAAATATTTTTTGAATTATATATAAATGGTTGACATTTAATTAGAAAAAAAATAAAATAACTGTAACGTTTAAGATTTTTCTTACATAGAGGGGGAAAGTCTCAGGCAAATAAAAATATCAAGGAGGAAGTAAAATGAAAAAAATGTGTAGAAAAGTAGTCAGCCTTCTTCTTGCAGCAGTGATGGTGCTTACAATGACCGCCTTCGCTTCTGTTGTTTATGCCGCTGACGAGGACAGCGTTGAAGCTGATCCGAACTTCAAGATGGGAGTTATTCTTGTAGGTGATGAGACAGAAGGATATTCTGCAGCTCATATCGCCGGTGTTAAGGAAGCAGCTAAAGAGCTGGGCCTTGACGACAGCCAGATCATCTGGAAATACAAAGTTCCGGAAGACTCCAGCTGCTACGATGCAGCAATCGACCTTGTTGGACAGGGATGCTCCCTGGTAATCGGTAACAGCTATGGACATCAGACTTATCTGGTACAGGCTGCTCAGGAATACCCGGATGTAACATTCGTTTCAATGACAGGTGATTTTGCAGCAATCAGCGGATGCGAGAATTTCAAGAATGCATTCACCAACATCTATGAATCCCGCTATGTATCCGGTGTTGTAGCTGGTCTGAAGCTGAAAGAGATTCTTGAGGATGGTACTCTTACTACAGAGACACAGCCAGACAGCTTTGATGCAGACGGTAATGTAAAGGTTGGCTATGTTGGAGCATTCAGCTACGCTGAGGTTGTTTCTGGTTATACTGCATTCTACCTTGGTATTAAGAGCGTTGTTCCGAACGCTGTAATGGAAGTTAAGTACACAAACTCCTGGTTCGATATTGACAAAGAGGGTGCAGCAGCTGAGGCACTTATTGCAAACGGCTGTGTGATCATCGGACAGCATGCAGACTCTACAGGTGCTCCTGCAGCTACACAGAAGCTTCACGATGATGGCAAGATCTGCTACTCTGTAGGCTACAATATTGATATGCTTGAGACTGCTCCTACAGCAGCACTTACCTCTGCTACCAATAACTGGGCAGTATACTACAAACATGCAATTGCAACCGTAATGGGCGGTGGTGACCTTGAGCAGGACTGGTCCGCAGGATATAATGACGATGCAGTAGGAATCACAGAACTTGGTGAGTCCTGTGCAGAAGGAACTGCAGATTACGTTGCTGACATCGAGGGCAAACTGAAAGACGGTTCTCTTCAGGTGTTTGATACCTCTACATTTACTGTAGGCGGCGAGGAAGTTACTTCTGCACCGGTTGACCTTTCCTTCATGGATTACACAACTGATCCTGCAACTGTTGTATATCAGGGCGAGACTGTTGAGGCTATCGAGGATGGACACTTTGCAGAGTCCACATTCAGAAGCGCTCCATACTTTACACTTCGTATTGATGGAATCACAGAGGACGCAGACGCTGTTGAATAAGCAGTAATGCGAAATCCTGCGAAGCATGATTTCTGTGCATCGCGGAGCAGGTAGCTGGGAAGAAACCTGAACAGTTATCGAATTACATGAAATCCAAAAGGGGAGCTGTAAAAAGGCTTCCCTTTTGTTTCGTAAGCGGGAAAGTTAAAATCCACGCGGATGTGGGATTTTGGCGAACGCTTCAAAGATAGGCAAAACCAGAAGAGCTTGTTTTGCCTTGATTATAAAACGGGAAGGGAGGCACAACACTTTGGAATATGCCATTCAATTAAAAAATGTTACCAAAACATTTGGAAAAGTTGTTGCCAACAAAAATGTCAACCTTGACGTAAAAAAAGGTGAGATTCTCTCCCTTCTGGGAGAAAATGGAAGTGGCAAGACCACTCTTATGAATATGATCTCCGGTATTTATTTTCCAGATTCCGGCGAGATCATGATAGACGGCAGGAAAGTGGAGATTCGCTCTCCGAAAGATGCCTACGATCTGGGAATCGGTATGATCCATCAGCATTTTAAGCTGATCGATGTATTCAGTGCTACGGAGAATATCGCCCTTGGTCTTGACAAGAGGCAGAAATTTGACCTGAAAGAGGTTAAGAAAAAAGCCAAGGCTATCTGCGATAAATATCACTTTGACCTGGATTTAGACCAGAAGGTTTATGAGATGAGTGTATCTCAGAAACAGACTCTGGAAATTGTAAAAGTTCTCTACAGAGGAGCAAACATCCTGATTCTGGATGAGCCTACGGCAGTTCTGACTCCTCAGGAAACGGCAAGACTTTTTGAAGTAATCCGAAACATGAAAGCAGATAACAAATCCGTTATTATCATTACCCACAAGCTTCACGAAGTTCTGGAGATTTCTGACCGCGTGGCAATCCTTCGAAAAGGGGAGTACATAGGCACAGTAGAGACCAGTGAAGCTACAGAAAATTCCCTTACAGAGATGATGGTTGGCAAGAAGGTAGAACTGAATATTGCCCGCTCTGCGCCTGTAAATCCTGTGAAACGCCTTTCAGTTTCCCATCTGACTGTTTATAACCGTGAGGAAATCAAGGTGCTGGACGATGTAAGCTTCGATGTTTTCGGCGGAGAAGTCCTTGGTATAGCGGGAATTTCAGGAAATGGACAAAAGGAGCTTCTGGAAGCCATTGCAGGACTTCAGATTACAGCCCAGGGCAGCAGCATTGAATTCTATGAAAAAGGTAAAGAAGACCAGCCCCTTCAGCTGGTTGGCAAAACACCAAAGAAAATTCGGGATGCCGGTGTGCATCTTGCATTTGTTCCAGAGGATCGTCTTGGAATGGGACTTGTTGGTTCCATGGGTATGACGGGAAATATGCTGTTAAAGAGTTATGGAAATGGTCCATCTCCGATTACCGATATGCGTGCTCCGAAGAAAATGGCAGAAAAGGTAAAAAAAGAGCTGGAGGTAGTTACCCCAAGCTTAAATACTCCTGTATCCCGCCTTTCTGGCGGTAATGTACAGAAGGTTCTGGTAGGCCGTGAAATCGCAGAGGCACCGACAGTCCTGATGACTGCCTATGCAGTACGTGGTCTGGATATCAATACCTCCTATACGATCTACAATCTTCTGAATGAGGAGAAAAAAGAGGGCGTTGCAGTTGTTTATGTAGGTGAGGATCTGGATGTGCTCATTGACTTGTGCGACCGCATTCTGGTTCTCTGCGGCGGCAGGGAGAATGGTATCCTGGATGCCAGAACCACCACAAAAGAAGAAGTTGGTCTGCTGATGACAAATCTTCGGAAGGAGGGGAAATAAATGAGTGAAATAAAAACAAAAGAACCCTTAGTCCGAATTATAAAGCGTGACAAAAGCAGCTTCGGCTACAAAGTATGGGTTCGTGCAGCTGCCATTTTACTGGCACTGGTTGTAGATGCAATTTTCATTTACAGCGTAACCGGACTGAATCCGTTATCCGTATATGTAGTTATGTTTAACGGTACCTTTATGACAAGTATTCGTTTTTCCTGGGCAATGCGAGATCTGGTAACCCTGCTCTGCATTGGTATTGCTCTTGCCCCTGCGTTTAAAATGCATTTCTGGAACATTGGTGCAGAGGGACAGGTATTGGTGGGTGGTCTTGCCACTGCCATGGTTATGGTAAAATGCGGAGCCAGCCTTCCTACACCGGTGCTTTTCTTGGTAATGTTCCTTACCAGCGTGATCGCAGGCGGTCTGTGGGGCTTTATCCCGGCTGTGTTTAAGGCATACTGGAACACAAACGAAACACTGTTTACTCTGATGATGAACTATGTGGCAACCAGCATTGTGGCATGCATGACTAATATTCTTCGTGGAAAAGCCTCCAGCCTTGGTAAACTGAACATGTCTACACAGGTTGGATGGTTTCCGCAGTTTTTAGGACAGAGATATAATATTAACATTCTGATTGTTGTGATCCTGATGTTTGTCATGTTCTTCTATTTGAAATATTCCAAACAGGGATATGAGATCACCGTTGTCGGAGAATCTGAGAACACAGCAAGATATGCCGGAATTAATGTTAAATGGGTAACCATCCGTACCATGATCATTTCCGGTGCTATCTGCGGTCTGGTTGGTTTCCTGATCGTAGCAGGAAGAGACCAGACCATTTCCACCACATCTGCAGGTGGAAACGGATTTACTGCCATTATCGTAGCATGGCTTGCAAAGTTTAATACGTTCTATATGGCTCTGATCTCCTTCCTGCTGATCTTCCTTTCCAAAGGTGCAGCAGAGATTGCTTCTGCATACAGCCTGAACGATTATGCAGCAAGTATTATTGAAGGTGTGATCTTGTTCTTTATCCTTGGAAGTGAATTCTTTATCAACTATAAAATGATTTTCCGTGGTTCCAAAAAGGAGGTGCACTAAATGAGTAATCTGATTGCGTGGATCATCAGGGCAATTCCATTTGGAACAATTATCATGTTTGGTTCTATGGGTGAAATCACCACTGAGAAATCAGGAAACCTGAATCTTGGTGTTCCGGGAATTATGTATCTTGGCGGCTTTGCTGGCTTCGCCAGCTCCTATTTTTACGAGAAAAATTCAGCAGATCCAAAGGGTTGGATATGCGTGATCCTGGCGCTTGTGGCAGCAATTGCAGCCTCCATGCTGGGAGGGCTGATTTTCAGCTTCCTTACCATTACCCTTCGTGCAAACCAGAATGTAACCGGTCTTGCACTTACCACATTCGGTATGGGTGTTGCCAATTTCTTTGGTGTATTTATTTTAAATGGTGCAAGCTACACTGCAGCTCCGCTGGCATACGCTTCTTTTTCAAAGAAGATTCCATTCCTGTCCAGTAAGCTGGGAATTGTAAGTAAAACTGTTTTTGCCTATGGTTTTCTGGTGTATGCGGCAATCATCATTGCTGTTGTTCTGCATTATGTGCTGAACAAAACAAGAGTAGGTCTGAATCTTCGGGCTGTAGGCGAAAATCCGGGAACTGCAGACGCAGCCGGAATCAATGTAACCAAATATAAATATCTGGCAACCTGTATTGGTGCCGGCCTTTCCGGAATCGGCGGCTTATATTACGTTCTGGATTATAATCAGGGCATCTGGGCGACAACGGGACAGATAGAAGCTCTTGGCTGGCTGGCTGTTGCACTGGTTATATTTACCACATGGAAACCTCTGAACTGTATCTGGGGCGCTTATCTTTTTGGTATGCTCTACTGGTTGTATCAGTTCCTTCCAAGTATTCTTGGAATCAAGGTTGCAAGCTATGTCACAGACCTGATCCAGATGGTTCCTTATGTGGTTACGATTATCGTGCTGGTTGTAGTAAGCTTCCGAAAGAAGAAAGAAAATCAGCCTCCGGAGAGTCTTGGACTTTCCTACTTCCGAGAGGAAAGATAACAGGGATTGGTTTGATATAATATTGAAATTTCAGAATTCTCTGCTTATGCTGTATAGTGCAACATAAGCAGAGGATTTTTTTATCCTTCAAACGGTAATACGAATTGCGAAAAAAAGGTTACTGTTCACTGGTAGCGTTCCGCGAGGTGTTTTTTGTGAACAAAGTTCACAGAAAAACCGAGAATTGCGGCGCGAAATCATGCTTTGCATGATTTCTGTGCATCGCGAAGCGCGTTACTGTGAACGAAGTGAACAGTAACAAAATAAGTGTCCATAGGAAAAGAAAGTTTACAAAATATTTCGAAAATGTTATATTATTATTAAATGACATGCGAAATATAGAATGGATAGCTGGTTCATACCTTTACAGTTATCAGAAAGGAATAAAAATATGAAAAAAAGATATGTTTTTGCTGCATTGGCAGCTATGACAGTATTTGCAGGCTGTGGAGATAATGCTTCTCAGCAGAAAAACACGGACAATACTACCCAGGAGAGCACAGCAGAGGATGATCTGACAGCTGCTGATCCGGATGAAGATGGAGAAGAACTGGATCCTGAATTTTCACAGGATGTAGAGAATAATGAAGTGATCGATGCAGATGATGCAGAGGAAGAAGCAGCTCTTGATCCCATTACTCCTTCTGAATATCTGGTTCAGAATGCTTCTGATTATGTGACTCTTGGAGATTATGATGGTGTAGAGGTTACCAGGTATACCTATGAGATCACAGACGATATGGTACAGGATGAGATCCAGGAAGAGCTGGCAGATGCCAGTGATGAGCAGTCTACCAATGCACCTTCCGAGGACGGAAATATTGTATATATGAATCTTACTGCCACTGTGGAGGGTGAGGAAGCTGCTGAGCCGGAAGAGACTTTTATCACCTTGGGACAGGAAGAATTTGGTGCAGAATTTGACCAGAAGCTGACAGGTGTTTCCACTGGAGATAAACTGGATTTCAGCATCACGTACGGAGATGATACCTGGCAGGAAGACTGGCAGGGAAAAACCGTTGACTTTTCAGTGGAGATAACAGATGTTACAGCTTCCAATACTCCGGAATATGATGAGGATTATGTGAAGAATTATACCGGGTATGACACGAAGGAAGAATATGAGGCTTCTGTAAAAGAATATCTGGAGCAGTCCTATGAGGAACAGAGTACTTATGATGAGACAGAAGATCTGATTTCTGCCTGCCTGGCACGTACAGAGTTTACGGGAGAATATCCGGACGACCTGTTTGAGGCATGCAGGGAAGAGGCACTCTCCGGTTATTCCATGTTTGTAGAGGAAGACGGAGATGTAAATGATGTACTGGATATGTTCGGGGTTACAGAGGATGATATTGCAGAAGAAGCCAAAAATCTTGTAAACCGCCGCCTCTTCATCAGTGCATATGCCGAAGCCAATAATATTGAGGTAACAGAAGATGAATACGTGAATTATGTGAATGAGTATGCTGACTACTATGGCGAGAGTCCTGCTGATTTTGAGACTCTTTATACACGGGAAACGCTTGTAAATGCCCTTTATGAGAGCAAGGTAACAGAGCTTCTTCTGGAAAAGGCAAACGTGACAGAAACTCCATATACACCAGAAGAGTATGATGAAGAGGAATCCAAAGAAGATGACACGCTTGATGATCTGGAAATCGTAGAAGAAGGAGAAGAAGGCGTAGCTGAATAAAATCTGAAGATTTGGCAAAACACACTTTCAACGTCATAATGTTCTTTGATTAACATTTTTTATAAATTTAAGCCTTTTAATTTAGATGTGATTATGATATAGTAAATAATACGCGACAATGGACGGACAGCATTCTGAAGATAAGCTTTAGGAAGTTTGTCCGCCCATTTGTGTCTATAAAGGAGGAACGAGATGAAATTTTCAGAAATGCCTTACACTCGTGTGGATTTTCCAGCTGTAATTGCACAGGCACAGGAGATTATCCAGCGCGCATCTTCTGCGAAGAGCGGAGAAGAGCAGTTCGAGATTCATCAGGAATTTAACAAGCTGATGGATCACGTGAGAACTCTTTACACCATCGCCCATATCCGCAGGGATGGAGATGTGACAAATGAGTTTTATGACGGCGAGAAGAGCTACTATGATGAGAAGCTCCCGGAACTGAACGCAGTGACAAATGAGTATAAGAAAGTACTTTTTGCCACTCCATATCGTCAGTATATGGAAGAGAAAATCGGACCGGTTGCATTTAAGTCCATGGAACTGGAGATGAAATCTTTCGATGACAGTCTGATTCCGCTGATGCAGGAGGAGAATGCCCTTGCTTCCCGTTACAGCAAGCTGATCGCTTCTGCCAAGATCATGTGGGAAGGAGAAGAACTGAACCTTTCCCTTATGCGTAAATATATGCGCTCCCAGGATCGGAATACCCGTAAGAAAGCATGGGATGCTTTTTCAGGCTTCTTTGAGGAGAACCAGGCTGAGCTTGATGAAATCTACGATCTGATGGTGAAGAACCGCACCAGACAGGCACAGATGCTGGGCTTTGAGAATTACATTGATATGGGCTACTGCCGCATGAATCGTAATTCTTATACCAAGGAAGATGTACAGAAGCTTCGCGAGCAGATTAAGACTGTATTTGTACCGTTAGCTTCCAGAATGCACAAGAACCGTCAGGCACGCCTTGGGGCAGATGCACTTCGGTATTATGATATGGGTGTTTATTTCCCACAGGGAGATCCGGCGCCGATCGGTACTCCTGAGGAGATTCTTGAGAGCGGCCGCAAAATGTACACGGAGATGTCTGATGAGACAAGGGATTTCTTCAACATGATGATGGAGAATGAGCTTTTTGATGTATTCGGACGTAAGAATAAGGCTACCGGTGGTTACATGACGGAGCTTCCGGATTATGGTGTACCGTTTATTTTTGCAAACTTTAACGGAACCAGTGGTGACGTGGATGTAATCACACATGAGTGTGGACATGCATTTCAGAGTTATGTATCCTGCAAGGATCCAATCACCGATCACTCCAGGTATCTGACCATGGAGACAGCAGAAATCCATTCCATGTCCATGGAATTCTTTGCGGAACCATGGATCGAGCTTTTCTTCGGGGAAAGAGGCGATGATTACCGCAAGATGCATCTTGAGGATGCCATCGACTTTATTCCTTATGGAACAATGGTGGATGAATTCCAGCACATTGTATACGGCAATCCGGAGCTTACACCTAAGGAGCGACGTGATGCATGGAACAGGCTGGAGCAGGAGTACCGCCCATATATGGATTCCACTGGCTGCAGGTTTATGGAAGAAGGCGGCTACTGGCAGAGACAGCACCACATTTTTGAGATGCCTTTCTACTATATTGATTATGTACTTGCACAGCTTTGTGCATTCCAGTTTAAGATCCGCATGGAGAAAGATCATGACGCTGCGTGGGCTGATTATATGAAGCTTTGCCGGCTTTCTGCAAGTGATTTCTATCCGTCCATGCTGAAACAGGTGGGACTTACAGTTCCATTTACAGATGGCTGCATTCAGAAGATTGTGGATGAGCTGGATAAGAAGCTGGGTTGAGTCATCAGGCAAAGACTGTGAGAAGGAAAAGCACTTTCAGGTAATAGATTGGGAACTCACAGGAAAGTTGAGGAAGAATTGTGAAAAAATATGGGAATGATTACCGCCAGAGAGGGGAAAAATTTGAATATACCGGAAAATGGTATGGCAGCAGCCTGTCAGTGAAGGAGCTGAAAAGACATGCCCTTAACAATACAGTTCTTATGGCAGCCGCCCTTGTGATCTATTTTGCCAGCCTGATGCTGAACAATGAAGGAAGCAGGATCTTCTGGATATTGCTTCCCTATATGGTGGTAGTATTCCCTGTTTCCTATGGAATCATGGGAGGTGCTTCCTTATTTCTTTTTTGCAGACAGCAGGAGGGAAAAGCTCACTCACAGGTGGTAATCCCGGAAAAGCATATAGGGCATATGACCTGTGCACAGTATGAAAAAGGGGTGCGGCGTCCGGTAAGGTGCAGCATTGCCATCACGGTACTGGGACTTTTTACAAGCGTGGCAAACCTGATTTTTTTGTTAAAAGATTTCGAAAATCTTATTTTTACAAGGGAACTATTATTCGAGGCAGCCGCTGTGATGATTTTAGCACTGGGAAGTGTTAGTACTGCGCAAAACTGGCAGATTAAAGCGAAATTTACAAATTTTGAGTAAAAATCTTTCAGTTTTTGACAATTATGGACAAAATTCCAGACATATTTCGCCATATAGCTATTGCACATGTAATAAAACATGGTAAAATAGAGAGGTATAAGACAACAAATTTTCAGGTTGTCTGTAGTAGCTGGCCTCAGGAGTCTCCAACAGGCTCTGATGAATAGTTACAATAAAATATCTTAAAAAAGGAGGATAAGATATGAGCAAGAAGAAGTTAATGGCCCTGTTATTAACAGGTGTCATGGCAGCATCAACAGTGAGTGTTCCTGTTTTTGCTGAGGATGCAGACGCTGCAGAAGACACAGCTGATGCAGCAGAAGAGACTGAGGGAGGTTCTTCCGATACACCGCTGGTTGTTGGACAGACCAACTTCTCCGAGAAATTCTGTGGAATGTTCGCAGAAGCAGTTCCGGATCAGCAGATCTCCGATATCGTAGGAGCATATCTGTTTGATAACGACCGCGCAGGTGCTGTTATCTACAATGGTATTGAGGGAGAGACTACTGAGTATAACGGAACAGAGTATACTTACACAGGACTTTCTGATATTACAGTTACACAGGGCGAGGATGAGACTGTTTATGACATCAAACTTCGCGATGATGTAAAATTCTCTGATGGTGAGCCGCTTACCGCAGATGACCTTATTTTCACATTATATGTATATTCAGATACTGATTATGATGGAAATGCAACTCTGTATTCCACCAATATCAAAGGTATGAAGAACTACCGTCTGAATTCCACAGCAGCAGACTCTATCACAGATGAGGATGTTGCAAATGTATTAGCTGACATGCCAGACGAAGTAGCAGAGAAGGTGAAATCTGACCTGATCGTTCCGCTTCTTACCTCTGAGTATGACTGGGCACAGACTTCATGGGAAGATTACGCAGACGCTTACGGTGTTGCAAGCGGTGACGAATTCTTCGCAATGCTCTACGCTACCGAAGACGGCTACAGCGTAGACGGCAAAGACCAGGATACAATCATTAATGAGATCGCTGACCAGTATGGTACAGATTATGTAGCTCTTGCAACTGCATACGGCGATGAGGAATATTTCAATGAAGATGCTACAACAATTGCACAGGAATACCTGGTAGAGCAGAAAACTGCTGCAGGTGAGGGCGAGGAAGTTGCTAACATCGAAGGAATCAAGAAACTTGGCGATTACGAAGTTGAGATCACAACAGACGGATTCTCTGCTACTACAATCTACAATCTTGGCGTAATCGTTGAGCCAATGCATTACTATGGTGATGCTTCTCTTTATGACTATGACAACAATCAGTTCGGTTTCACAAGAGGCGACCTTTCCGCAGTACGTGACAAAGCAAACCAGCCACTTGGTGCAGGTCCTTACAAATTTGTGAAATATGAGAACAAGACCGTATATCTGGAAGCAAACGAGAACTACTACAAAGGTGCTCCTAAGATCAAGTACCTTCAGTGGAGAGAGACTTCCGACGCAGATAAGATTGCCGGTGTTGAGCAGGGTACAATCGACCTTTCCGATCCATCCGGAAGCAAATCTGCATTTGACCAGATCAAGAGCATCAACAGCAACGGCGAGCTTGATGGCGACAAGATCATGGTTAACGCAACAGACAACCTTGGATATGGATACATCGGTATCAACTCTAACACTGTAAAAGTTGGTGATGATGGAAGCTCTGATGCATCCAAGGATTTAAGAAAAGCAATTGCAACTGTATTTGCTGTATATCGTGACGTAGCAATCGATTCCTACTATGGCGATGCTGCTTCCGTAATCAACTACCCGATCTCCAATACATCCTGGGCAGCTCCTCAGAAATCTGATGCAGATTATAAGGCAGCTTACTCTGTAGATGTTGACGGAAATCCGCTTTACACAGACGACATGTCTGATGATGAGAAATTTGCAGCAGCTACACAGGCAGCTCTTGGCTACCTTGAGGCAGCTGGCTACACTGTAGAAGATGGCAAAGTAACAGCAGCTCCGGAAGGTGCTAAGATGTCCTATGAGATCATCATCGGCGCTGACGGAAGTGGAGATCACCCAAGCTTTGCAATCCTTACAGATGCTAAGGCAGCACTTGAGTCCATCGGATTCACACTTGAGATCAATGACGTTACAGACTCTAACATCATGTGGGATGCTTTAAATGCAGGTACAGCAGAAATGTGGGCAGCTGCATGGCAGGCAACAATCGATCCTGATATGTATCAGACATACCACAGCGAGAGCGTAAAGAGTAACTACTACCACATCAATGACGCTACACTGGATCAGGATATTATCGACGCTCGTTCTTCCGCAGATCAGGAATACAGAAAATCTGTTTACAAACAGTGCCTGGATATCATTCTTGACTGGGCAGTTGAGATTCCGGTATATCAGAGACAGAACTGCATTATCTACAGCCCTGAGCGTGTAAATGCAGATACCTTTACAAAAGATGTTTCTACATTCTATTATTGGTATAAAGATATCGAGAACATCGAGATGAACTAAAGGTATAAACTGAAGAAGTCAGACTAGTGCAGTGGGCTCACCCTAACAAGTGAGCCCACTGCCTTACTGGCAGTATGCCTTGGGTACTGATGTGTGCCGGGGCATTGCATACAGCCAGAACCGGCAGGACACACTGCCAGTAAGAACATCACAGTCAGAACTTCTTACCCTGATACTGGAAAGGACAGATAAACTAAATGAAGAAATTTATTGTACGTCGTGTACTTCTGGGAGCGATGATTCTGTTCTTCGTTTCCATGATCATTTACTCAATTGAGAGAAGCCTTCCTACCTCTTATGTAGAAGGAAGAGCCCGCGACATGTCCATGAAACAGGGCGCTAAGCCTTATGATGAGCTGGTTGCGGAATTAAATGCCTCCTATGGACTGGATAAGCCGGTCCTGGAAGGATATTTTGTATGGCTTGGAAAAGCACTTCACGGTGAGTTTGGAGAATCCTGGATCTTCCATCAGCCGGTAACCAAGAAATTCTCCAGTGTAATCTGGTATTCCTTTGTACTGGCGCTGGCCTCGTTCCTGTTGGAGATCATCATTGCAATCCCTCTGGGAATCATATCGGCCACCAAGCAGTACAGCAAAGTAGACTATGCGGTGACAGTGTTTGCCCTCATCGGTATTTCCCTGCCGTCTTTCTTCTTTGCCACTATTTTGAAATGGATCTTCTCCATCAATCTGAAATGGGTGGACCTGTATGGTATTGTAAGCCGTATGCATGAGTCTTACGGCAGCGTTGGAAAGGTACTGGATATGGCGCAGCATCTGATCCTTCCGGTGATCACCCTGACCATCGTCAGCGTTGGTTCCCTGATGCGTTACACCAGAACCAACATGCTGGAGGTATTAAATGCAGACTACATCCGTACTGCAAGAGCTAAGGGTGTACCGGAGAAGAAGGTGGTCTATCACCATGCGTTCCGAAATACTCTGATTCCGATCATCACCATCCTTGGAAGTACACTTCCAAACCTGTTTGGCGGAGCCATGATCACAGAGACTTTGTTCCAGATCCCGGGAATCGGATACACATCCTATCAGGCACTGACCCAGGGTGATATTCCGTTTACCATGTTCTATATGGTATTTCTGGCATTTCTTACATTGACCGGCAATCTGATCGCAGACATCCTGTACGCTGTGGCAGATCCAAGGGTACGAGTAAATTAGGAGGAAAAACATGAGTACAGATCCAACAAAGAAAAAAGACGATCATGTCAGTACCTCCCAGGCACTGGATGATGAGCAGCGTGTAAAAGTCCTCTCCCCTGGAATGCTTGTTGCCAAGAGATTTTTCCGCAATAAGCTGGCTGTGGCAGGACTTGTAATTCTGGTAACAATGTTTGTGTTCTCATTCATTGGAGGTATGGTCAGTCCCTATGGTGAGAGCCAGGTGTTCCGTAAAACCGACCACGTATGGAAGGATTATGCAGGAGCTACCTATAATAAAGCATATATTTTTGAAACAGCAGACGGAAGCGAGTTCCCGGCAGCCGGACAGCAGAAGTTCATTCTTGCAACCAACAAAGGGGATGCGACTTTTGAGGCAGATGGTGTAACTTACGGACTTGAAAATAAAGGCGAAGAATACTGGGCGATTTACTCCGCAGAGCCGGTTGCCACAGTTCTTACCCTGAAAGGCAAATCCACCTATAAACCGGCTGGAGATGCAGAAGTAACAGATGACATCAAAGAAGGCTATGAAGAAGCAGTAAGTAATGATGAAGATACCTTTGAGGTGGACGGCATTACTTATTCCATTGAGAAGTCCGGACGTGAGAATCTGATCACCATTTCCGGAGAAGTTGCTTTTGCAACAAAGAAGGTCTTCAGCGCAGCCACCAGCGATGCACAGCTTGGATTTGAATTCCAGCAGCTTGCACTGGATGCCCTGGAAAATGGCGAGTCTTCTTTTGAGTGCGATGGCGTAAAGTATGAGATGAGCACTTTAGAAGGTGAGACTGCTACAGAGATCACCAAAGACGGCGAGGTTTATGCAACAGTTTCCGGTCTTCTGGTATCCCCGCAGGCAAACGGTGTATTCCTTTCCCTTTCTTTTAAAGAGGCAGTGGAGCAGGCAATCACAGAGAAAGCCTCCACATTTACCGCTCTCAATGAGAATGGTGAGGAGGAGACCTATCAGCTTCAGACAAAGAATACACAGTATGTAGTCCGTAACCAGAAAGAGACTACTGTCAACGATACCTATGCAGCTCCAAGTAAGAAGCACTTGGTAGGAACTGACGGAAACGGTATGGATATGCTTACCAGACTGATGTATGGCGGACGTATCTCCCTGATGATCGGTTTCGTTGTTATCATTATCGAAGGTATCATCGGTATTCTCATCGGTGGTATTTCCGGTTATTTTGGAGGATGGGTAGATACCATTCTCATGCGTGTGGTTGATGTTGTTATCTGTATCCCAGCAATGCCGCTGTACATTATCATCGGTTCTGTTATGGATTATTACAAGATCGATCCGCGAATCCGTATTTATGCACTTTGTGCGATCCTGGGTATCGTGGGATGGCCAAGCATTGCCCGTATGGTACGTGGACAGATCCTCTCCCTTCGTGAGCAGGAGTTCATGGTTGCAACAGAAGCGACAGGTGTTCGTGTGTCCAGACGTATTTTCCGCCACCTGATCCCTAACGTTATCCCACAGCTGATCGTTATTGCAACAATGGGACTTGGTGATGTTATTCTGATGGAGGCAACTCTTAGCTTCCTTGGAATCGGTGTTAAGTTCCCATATGCTTCCTGGGGTAACATTGTAAATGCGGTAAATGATGTATACGTACTGACCAACTTCTGGTTCGTATGGATCCCGGCCGGATTTTTGATCCTGCTGACCGTTCTTGGATTTAACTTTGTGGGTGATGGTCTTCGTGATGCATTTGACCCGAAAATGAAACGGTAGGTGCGAATATGGCATTATTTGGTAAGAAAAACGCAAACTATATCTCAGCTAAGGAAACCAAAAGAATCTCCAAAGAGAATCGAAAGATCACCAATGAGATAGAGAAGAAGAGAAACAGAAAGAATATTCCGGAGTCAGAGTATATCACTACCATGAAGAATCCGGAAAACGTAGTTGAGTTTGACAATGTTCATACTTATTTCTTTACAGATATCGGAACGGTTAAAGCCGTGGATGGTGTAAGCTTTGAAATTCCTCAGGGAAAAACAGTTGGTGTTGTTGGAGAGTCTGGTTGTGGAAAGTCTGTAACAAGCCTTTCCCTTATGCAGCTGGTACAGCGTCCTCAGGGACAGACAGTAGAAGGAGAAATCCGTTTTAATACCGGAGACAAGGTTTACAACATTGTAAACACTCCTACAAGTGAAATGCAGAAGCTTCGCGGAAATGAGCTTTCCATGATTTTCCAGGAGCCTATGACTGCACTGAACCCGGTATTCCGCATTGGAGAGCAGGTTGATGAGATCACCAAGCTTCACAATCCGGATATGAGCAAAGAGCAGGTAAAGGCCAGAACCATCGAAATGCTGAAGCTGGTTGGAATCGCCAACAGTGAGGGCGTTTATAAAATGTATCCTCATGAGCTTTCCGGTGGTATGCGTCAGCGTGTATGTATCGCAATCGGTCTTGCATGTAATCCAAGACTGATCATCGCTGATGAGCCTACCACAGCTCTTGATGTTACCATTCAGGCCCAGATCCTGGATCTGATGCGCAACTTGAAAGATAAGATCAATTCTTCCATTATGCTGATTACGCATGACCTGGGGGTTATTGCAGAGATGGCAGATTATGTAGTTGTTATGTATGCCGGTCGTGTAGTTGAAAAAGGTACTGCAAGTGAGATCTTCAAGAACCCGTCTCATCCATACACCATTGGACTTATGCGTTCAAAACCGGTTGTAGGCAAAAAGGTTGACAAGCTTTACAGTATTCCAGGTAAGGTTCCAAACCCTATTGATATGCCGGATTACTGTTATTTCCGTGACCGTTGTGAGCTTAGCTGTGACAAGTGTCAGGGAAGCTATCCAGGCGTGATTAAATTAAGTCCTACACATGAAGTAAGCTGTTACCGCTATGCAGACCGTCCGGAAGCAGGATGGCTGGCAAATGTTCATCCAGGGGAAGGGGGAAAAACTCATGAGTGAGAATAAGACAGCAGAAAATGCAAAGAATCAGCAGTCCGATAACATTCTGGAGGTATCCCATCTTAAGAAATATTTCCCAATCAAGGGTGGAATGTTCGGTAAGCAGGTTGGTGCCGTAAAGGCAGTTGATGATGTTTCCTTTACTTTAAAAAGAGGAACAACAATGGGACTTGTTGGAGAGTCCGGATGTGGTAAATCTACCACAGGAAGAACCATCTTAAGACTGATTAAGAAAACAGACGGACAGGTTCTCTTCAATGGAAAAGATGTTTATGGTCTTTCCAATAAAGAAATGCGCGATATGCGTACCAAGATGCAGATCATTTTCCAGGATCCATATTCTTCCCTTTCTCCAAGACTGCCGGTTGGCGAGATCATCGGGGAAGCTGTAAGAGAGCATAACCTGGTTCCAAAGTCTGAATATGCAGATTATGTGACCAAGATCATGGATGACTGTGGACTTCAGTCTTATCATAAGGACCGTTATCCCCATGAGTTCTCTGGTGGACAGAGACAGCGTATCTGTATTGCGAGAGCACTTGCATTGAATCCGGAGTTCGTTGTGTGTGACGAGCCGGTTTCCGCGCTTGATGTTTCCGTACAGGCTCAGATCATTAACTTGTTAAAGGAACTTCAGGAGAAGAGAAATCTGACTTATCTGTTTATCTCTCATGATCTTTCCGTTGTAGAGCATATTTCCGATACCATCGGCGTTATGTATCTGGGAGGTCTTGTGGAGACTGGTACCACATCAGATATTTTTGCAAATCCTCTTCATCCGTACACAGAGGCTCTGTTCTCTGCAATTCCAATGCCGGATCCGGATCTGAAGAGAAACCGTATCATTCTGGAGGGAAATATTCCATCCCCGGCGAATCCGCCTAAGGGATGTAAGTTCCATACCAGATGCCGGAAGTGCATGGAAATCTGTAAGAATCAGGTGCCTGAGGTTAAGGATATGGGGAACGGGCATAAGGTGCGCTGCCATTTATACGACTAAGAATAAAGCAGGCCAGGGATTACCTGGTCTGTTGCTATTTAGTTTGTTGAAAAGTTCTTCAAGAGGGACGCATTTGGACAATGTGTATTACTCACTCGCCGGCGCAACGCTCCAGCGAACTAATCGCTAACTGCGACTAATGCGTTCGGGAGAGCCCTCACGCATAAGTCTTCGTAAGCGCTGGATTTCGCTTACGCTAAGAACGCGCCTGAAATGGCTCGCTGGAGTAATACACATTGCCCAAATGCTGTGTGTCGGCTGGGACTTGCTGGATACCAACTACTTCCCCCACCCCCGTTGTTGTCGTTACTGTTTCTTTCTTCCCTTTCCAGTAACCAGCGATTTTGCAATGTATATTCGCAAGCCGCGCATTTTAGGAGCGGTTTTAGTGGAGGCGAGATCCATGACTTACGGAGACTTAGGCGCGAAGGTTTTCCTGAGCGTCTTAGTCGTAGTTAGTCATTAGCTTGCCGGAACGTTGCGACGCGCGGCGGTGAATATACATTGTGAAATCGCGTCCGGAATAACGACCAACACATTAAATAGCAAAACAGGAGGTTCTACATGGGAAAAAGAAAAAAAGAAGAATTGCCCGATTACACAGTAGCCAATATGGATGTGGATGGTATGCCCTGGAATTCCAGAAGACCATGGCAGATATTTCCTGGCGATCCATCTAAGAGCAGAAAAGAATTTGATGTAAAAGTACCGGAACCGGGAATGGAAAATGAAGTACCGGATGATCTGAGCGCTTTTCAGAATCCGCCGATGACGAAGGAAGAAAGAAGAGGAATCATCTGGCTTTCGTTGAAGGCGTCGCTGACTGTGGGGCTGATCTTTGGCGGTGCGGCATTTATATTTATTTTGTTTTGCGTATTCGTGTGGCTGAAATAAAAGAAATCTTATCAGAGAAAAAAAGGTTATATTTCTAAAAAATAGCGGCAGACAATTAATTTTGCCTGCCGTAAAATTATGTGGATTGAGCCTGTCTCAAATATCATGAAACATTCCAATCTTATTCTTAATCTGCTGCATCTCATTATCCATTTCAATCACTGCCTGTGCAGAGCGATACAGTTCCTCACTGATATCTTCGTATCCGGGCAGTTCCTCAATTCCTTTTTTATAGCGCAGCTGATGCTCCAGCGTAGCCCAGAAATCCATACCATTTGTACGGATCTGAAGTTCTACCCGCATAGGTGTTTTCCCTTTGGAGAAGAATACCGGGATTTCAATGATCATATGATAACTACGATAACCATTTGGCTTTGGTTTTTTGATATAATCCTTGATTTTAATAACTTTAATATCATCCTGACCGGCAATCAGATCAGCAACCGTATAAATATCATCTATAAAAGCACAGACGATTCGCACTCCGGCGACGTCGTTCAGCTGTTCCTGAATATTTTCTGCTGTAAAATCATACCCCAGCTTCTGCAGCTTGCGGTAAATACTCTCTGGTTTCTTAATTCTTGTCTTAATAAAGGAAATAGGATTCCTCTTATATTCCACTGAAAATTCATCATCAAGAACTTCCAGCTTGGTTTGTACTTCGCGGATAGCGCATCGGTACATCATCATCAGATCGCTGAACTTCGCTGCATTATTAATAAAACGCTGGGGGTCAGGAGTGTCCAGCCAGGGTACTTTCTTTTCTTCTTCGGTCATAGTAAATCCTTTCTTTTTATTTCAAAATTTAACTGTTCAAAATCCATTTGGTATTTCACTTGTTTGTCAATTCTTCTCATATTATATAAGAAGAGCAGGAAAGACGCAATATTTCTATTGGTTGTAAATGGTCAGTGTTTGAAGGAATGGCACTTTTTGAAGCATTACTTTTGGAACTATGAAAAACAGCACCGATTATCAGAGGTGGTGCTTCCTTCAACGGAACAGAAACAATACTGGTGTGTTGAAACAGGTCAAAATTTTTTTGCGCAAAAAGGCTGATGCCTTCTCCAGCCTCAACGGCGCTGATAATAGACTCCAGGCGTACTGTGCGAAGAATGTGTGGGCATATATCTGCTTCGTCAAAAAGCCGGAGACACAGTTGATGAATGGAAGTGTAGGGATGCATGAGAATAAAGCTTTCCCTGGAAATCTCATGAATAGAGATTTCGTCCCTGTGTGCCAATGGATGGGAAAGGGGAAGTATGACGGAAAGTGTATCAGAAGCCATTGGGATAAAGATGCAGTCAGGATCCGTGATCATGGATTCCCTGGCGATGATACAGTCGAAACGCCCCTTTTCAAAGCCAGCCATAAGCTCAGGCTCTTCCACCTCAAATAGAGATAAGGAAATCTCAGGATGCAAAGTGGCAAACTGATGGAAAAAGTGTGTGAGACCATACTGGGAAAGAACCGGGAGAGTTCCTACGCAAAGGGAAGAAGAAAATCTGGTATTAAATTCCTTCATTTTTGCAATGGTCTTCTGATATTGAAGGGAAAGCTTTTGGGCCTCAGGATAAAAAAATTCGCCTGCCTGCGTGAGAACCGCGGAGCGCTTGCTTCTGTCAAAAAGCTGGATACCCAGTTCCTGCTCCATTTTTTTTATCTGCTTGGAAAGAGAAGACTGTGTGATATGAAGTGCTTCTGCTGCATCAAAAAATGTATTTTCCTGCACGGCATAAATAAAACATTCCAATTGTTCAAATGTCATGAGATGCCTCCTTTTGTTTCCAATCTGGAAACAATTGTACCATAAACAGAATTGAATATCCAGAGAGTGAATTATAAAATGTTCATATCTGGAATGGTATTGTTACAGCTTGCGTAATAAATAGTAATACAGGAATAGAACTCACTTGCTGAAGTATTGCATTAAAAATGAATTGTAGTAGGCAGCAAGATAAAATGTTATACAAAGAGGGAGAACACATGGAAAATCAGGTCAGGGATTTAAGAAGTGCATTAAAATTACTAAAAGAAATACCAGGACAGCTGGTAGAAACAGACGTGGAAGTAAATCCAAAGGCAGAGCTGGCTGGAGTTTACCGTTATGTGGGAGCTGGCGGGACTGTGAAACGGCCTACGAAAGAAGGTCCCGCAATGATTTTTAACAATATAAAAGATCATCCCAAGGCGAAAGTGGCAATCGGCCTTCTTGCAAGTAGAAAAAGAGTAGCGGTATTGCTTGGCTGTGAACCGGAAAATCTTGGAAAAATGCTGTATCAAAGTGTGGCAGAACCCATACCGCCAGTGGAAATCTTCACGCCAGCTCCTTGCCAGGAAGTGATTCATAAGGCAGATGAACCGGATTTTGACCTGTATAAACTGATTCCGGCTCCGACTAATACTCCTGTGGATGCGGGACCTTACATTACCCTGGGAATGTGTTATGCAACCCATCCGGATACAGGCGTTCATGATGTGACGATTCACCGGCTTTGCATACAGGGAAAAGATGAATTGTCTATATTCTTTACCCCAGGTGCGAGACATATTGGGGCAATGGCAGAACGGGCAGAAGAACTGAATAAGACTTTACCTATTTCTATTAGTATTGGTGTGGATCCGGCTATAGAAATCGGTTCCTGTTTTGAACCGCCTACAACACCGCTAGGCTATGATGAACTTTCGGTAGCAGGGGCAATCCGCAAAGAACCGGTACGGCTTTGCAAATGCGTTTCCATAAAAGAAATGGCAATTGCAAATGCGGAATATGTGATTGAAGGAGAAGTGATTCCTCATGTGCGGGTAAAAGAAGATCAGAACAGTCATACCGGATATGCCATGCCGGAATTTCCTGGGTATACCGGACCAGCAAGTGAAGAATGCTGGCTGATCAAGGTAAAGGCAGTAACACATCGGAAGAATCCTGTCATGCAGACCTGCATTGGCCCAAGTGAGGAGCATGTGTCAATGGCAGGAATCCCTACAGAGGCAAGCATTTATGGAATGGTGGAAAAGGCAATGCCAGGAAGACTTCAAAATGTATACTGTTGTTCAGCTGGTGGTGGAAAATATATGGCTGTGCTCCAATTCAAAAAGTTATCTGCAAGTGATGAGGGAAGGCAGCGGCAGGCTGCTCTGCTGGCATTTTCTGCATTTAGTGAGCTGAAGCATGTGTTTCTTGTAGATGAAGATGTGGACTGCTTTGATATGAATGATGTGCTGTGGGCAATGAATACCAGATTCCAGGGGGATGCAGATATTATTACTATTCCGGGTGTCAGATGCCATCCGCTGGATCCATCCAATGCTCCCTCCTGTTCACCAGGTATAAAAGACCATGGAATTGCATGCAAAACTATTTTTGACTGTACAGTACCGTATAGGGAAAAGGGCAGGTTTACGCGGGCTGAATTTATGGAAGTGGATCCTTCACGTTGGTTATAGAATGGGAAAATATTGATGATAAGTAACAATTGAAAAGATTCCTGATAAAAAAATATCAGAATCGTAATGGCGAAAAACAATATTGGAAATGAGAATAATAGAAAATAAAATGATTAAGAAGATTTCAAAAGAGAAAAAAAGATTAATCATAGGTGCAACAGGTGCAAGCGGAATTCCGGTTTTGCAAAAATGTCTGGAATTGATAAAAGAAGAGGAAGATTACGAATCCTGGCTGGTTCTGACTAAAAGTGGTGAGCTGACCTGTCAGCAGGAAAGCAAGCTGTCTGTGGAAGAAATCAAGAAGCTGGCAGATTATTGCCTGGAACCAGAAGAAATTGGTGCAAAACCTGCAAGTGGTTCTTTTAAAACCTGTGGGATGTTGGTTGTTCCCTGCTCTATGAAAACAGTAGCCGGAATTCACAGCGGATATGCAGACAACCTTCTTCTGAGGGCGGCAGACGTAATCTTGAAGGAACAACGCCCTCTGGTTCTTGCTGCAAGGGAAACGCCCATGAGTGCGATACATTTGCGGAATCTCTATGACTTATCCATGATTCCGGGTGTCCACATAATCCCGCCGATGTTGACCTTTTACCAGAAGCCGGAGAACATAGATGAAATGGTATATCACATTGCCGCGAAGCTTCTGGAACCATTTGGAATAGAAGCAAAGGAGTACAAACGATGGAATGGACTGTAGTAAAAAAAATCAGCACGCCAGATTTTGATATAGAAGCCGGGGCTGCAAAAATCGGAGAAGACATTTTGTTATACATACAAGGCGGCGATAAACCTCATATTGGCTGTACGGTTATGGCAGTGCCAAGACCTTCCCTTTCCGGAAATGGGGAGAGAAGTGTCACGTCCTCTGTGATGAATCTTACCGGGCATAAAGACGAGAGCATATGTCGTATGTTGGCTGAAGATGTATGCAGGACATGTGGAAAAACAGTGGTATGCACTGGTGGGGTTCATTTGGAGAATATTACAGCGGAGCAGATAAACGAAGTAAGAATTGCTGCAGAGCAATTGGAAGAAATGTTAATAAGCGAACTTAATTAAAAAATGTGAAAAGATAGTTTCATTTATGCAAAAAGTGCAGTGTGTGAACAAAAATACGAATTGATTATTGGAAGAACAGAATGATAAGATATCAATATCAACAAAATAAACATGCTGCAAGAGTAAAATTTGGCCAAATAAAACAAATGCGCACAACAGAAGGAGAAACAAATGAAGAAAAGAATAGTAATTGCATTATTAGCTGCCTGCTCGCTTACCGTTTTTACAGTACCGGCTGTTGGAGAACGTATAGTAATGGCTGAAGAAAAAAGCCCTGAGGAAGAAGGAAATATGTATTTTTCTTCTCTGAATGCAGATGAAGTAAATATTAAAGACACAAGTATCTACACCATCCGCCTGAAAGCAAAAGAAGGATGGCAATTTGATGTGGATGATAACACAGATGTAACCGGATGGTTTGTAAATGAAGCGGGAGAACCTGTTTTTGTAAACAATAGTGGAATTGCATTTGCAGTAAATGGAGAGGACTTTGAACTGGATATCACAGTTGATGCATCAAAGATAGAAGGCTTTTCTACCAATGGTTCTGCAGATTTTTATGTAATGCCAAATGGTGGAATCCCGCTAGTTGTGGAGGGGGATAACCACGGACAGTATGTTCCGGCTTCAGAAAAGGCTGGTTCTTATACGATCCCGGAGGTTCAGATTGAAGGAACTGTGGAAGCAACAAGAGAGAAAAATGAAACAACATTTCAGGAAGATAAGGTGACGGTTGCTCTGAAACTGGATGACGTAAATGATGAAATGATCGACAGCAGCTCCTCTTATGTGACGTTAAGAGATGGAGATGGTTATTATCTTACAGATTTCCAGTTTGAAGAAGGAACTTTGTCCGGAGAATGGACAGATGGAAAAAATATTTATACTGTAACACCAGAACAGCTTCAGGGAGACTTCTCACCTCTTGGCGGTGACGGAAACGGAAATTATTATATTAATATCGGAGTAGGCGGTCTTACCTATAACGGCCTGCCGCTTAAAGAAACTACTTTCCGGATTCATGTATATTCCTTTGGACGAACCTTCACCATCGAAAGCAACGGAAGTCTGATTAATGATACACAGCCTCTTTGGACTACTGATACAGAAGGCGGGGAACCTGTTTTGTGTGATCCTTATCCGGATGATCTGGATATTAAATGGCCTGTTGATTTTGATGCTTCCGCACTTACAGAAGATGACTTTGCACTTACCATGCGCAGTGATTATGGGGATGAGCTGGTTCTGGAGCCGGGAAAAGATTTTACAGTGAAAACAGATAAAGATAAAACAGTGATCACGGTCAATTATATTTACTGGGCCAATATTCCGGTATATAAGACGATGACTGTAGATATCAATACTGCCAAAATGGAATGGGATTCACAGAAATATACGGTGGGTGATACCATTTCCCACGATTATGACATTGCAAGTGTATATGCTTATTATGTCATGAGCGGTGGAATGGAAGGAACACAGAAATGGACCTACTATGGTGTGGACAATCTGACAGACTGGGAGCAGGCATTTAAGATTCCGGTTTATATTCTGACTTATACAGATGAAAATGGTGTTGTGAAGTATTATGCAACTGACGAGAATGGTAATGGAATGTTTACGGAAGCGGCAGATGAGGCGGCTAAGTTTGATTCCAGAGAGGACAATCAGTGTCAGATCGTGGACAACACCGGATCTTTTGCCAGAGTCTATGACCAGACTGAAGAGGTAGAAGTAGATGGCACTACCTATACCTGTGATAAAGTATATGACAATGCAGACGATATGCCTCTTGATCCGGCTGATTGTACCGGAATCACAGCACAGCCAGGATATATAATTGGGGAAAACTGGGAAATGCACGGACGCTGGCCGTGGCAGACCTTTGTAAATGAAGGCTATCTTGGAGGAAGCAAATAGGTTAGAGCTTGTATAATTTCCTATTTATGCATGTTGCGGATAAATGCAAAATGGAATCGAATTGCTTGTGCAAAACATCTTAGATATAATTCAGACTATAAGAAAGCTGGTTATCAATATTCTATAAATTGTAAGGAGGAACCAAAATGACAATTGATGCGAATATGTACTGGCTTCCGGAAGAATTATTCACCAATGAAAAAATGTTGGAAGAGTTTATGAGATGTATTCCGGAAGTATATGGAGTGCATGCAAGATGCGAAGAAATCCCGGGCACCACAAAGAAACAGATCGTGCTGGAGGAACCCAAAGGCTGTGAGAACCTGAATTATGTCCAGGGAGAATACCGGATAGAAAAGCAGCTGGAAGATATGGACAAGGCTGGTGTGAAGAAAGCCGTCCTGAAGATTCCCTGTTGTCACACCTGGCTTTCCCTTGAAATGTGTAAAAAATTTAACGATGGTCTTGCAGAACATGTGAGAAAAGGAAATGGCAGATTTGCAGCACTTGCAGTGGTTCCGCCTTATGGTGGAAAAGAAGCTCTCTATGAGCTGGAACGCTGTGTAAAAGAGCTGGGAATGACTGGGGTACAGATTTCCTCCCATTATGGAAACAAGTATCTGGATGACGAAATCTTCCGTCCTTTTTTCCGGAAACTGAATGAAATGAAAATGACAGCCTATGTCCATCATTCTCCCATCCCGGTTGATCATCAGTCCATTACAGATTACACCAATCTGCGTCGCTCCTATGGCCGCTGTATGGATCAGACCATTGCCATTGGCCGCGAAGTATTTGGCGGGCTGTTTGATGAGTGCCCGGATGTAAAACTGGTACATTCCATGCTGGGAGGCGCATTTTTCTCATACCTGAGTTCCATGTTCCGTAGGAAACCGGCAGGTGCCCAGCAGGATACCGTAAAACGTTTTGAAACAGATACAGACCGTTTCTGTGACCAGATCCGGGAAAATATTTATTATGAAGTATCCCATGCACAGCCCTGGGGAAAAGACCTGCTGGAATGTGCAGTGAAAATTCTCGGTGCAGACCACATTATTTTTGGAACCTCTTATCCGGTACGAGCAGAGTGGCTGACCGGTGGACCGGAATTTATCCAACAGCTGGAACTTACAGAAGAAGAGAAAAACCAGATTCTTGGTGAAAATGCAAGAAGCATCTACAAGCTTTAAACAACAGAAAATTTTTCTTTTATTCCCACTGTTGTATGAAAAAAATCAAAAACAGTGGGAATTTTTGGGGACTTGTGCTAAAATATATTGGTAAACAGACAATGAGATTGTATGTAACTGACAAAAGGATTTTGAAGTGGAGGGGACGGCAAATTTATGGAATTAAGCTATATTCGTGAGTTTGTGGTGCTGGCGGAGACGGGAAACTATCTGGAAGCTGCGGATGCTTTATTTATAGCCCAGTCATCTTTATCCAGACACATAAAAAGCATTGAGCTGGATCTTGGTTCTCCTTTATTTGACCGGACGACCAGAAAAGTAGTGTTAAATGGTTTCGGACAGGCATTTTTGCCATATGCCAAAAAGATGGTGGAAATACAGGAAGAATATGAAAATGTGCTTCAGAGCTATTTAAGCGGAGTTTCTTCTACGATCACCGTTGCCTCGATTCCGTCCATGGTCCGGTACAATATCACCGATGTGCTGGCTGGTTTTAAACAGGCTAATCCCAGATATAAGCTGAACATACTGGAAGCAGATTCTTCCCAGATTCTACAGCTTCTTTTGGAAGAAAAATGCGAATGCGGCTTTGTCAGGGACAAGGATGGATTATTTGACGGATTTAACAAAATTCCATTTACAACAGATCATCTGGTTGCCATATTACCGAAGAATCATCCGTTGGCAAACCGGGAATATCTGTCACTGGAAGAAATACAGAATGAGCCGTTTTTGTTTTTGAATAAAAATACAACCATGTACAGCATCTGTGTCAATGCCTGCAGGGAAGCCGGATTTGAACCCAATGTAGCGTTTACAGGCCTTCGGGGAGAGAATCTGATCGATCTGGTTGCGAAAAAGATGGGTGTGGCGGTACTTACAAGAAGGCCGATTTCTGGCAGGACCTATGAAGATGTGGTCCTGGTTGATGTAGTTCCCTATGTTACAACCAGTATTTGTCTGGTCTATCAGAAAAATAAGAAAATTGCAGATCCCCTGAAAAGTTTTCTGGGATATGTGCAGACTTATGTAAAAGAAAATGAGACCGTGAGTGAGAAATAGAATGAGAACCCTCGTGAGGCGTAAAGCAGTGAGAATGGAAGCGCAGAAATCACGAGGGTTCTATTTATGTAAAGAACAGAAAGGAAAAGCAATGGGAAATCTGGATATAAAAGAACAAAAGAAAAAATGGATTTATTTAAAAGAATGGAACTGCTACAAACTGGAGCAGGTCTGCTATTGTGAGAAACCAAGAGTACAAAAGGAACAGTCTATGAACATCTTTGTCCCGGCTGAATACCTGGATGGGCAGGGAAACGTCCTGCATGAGGAAATCAGAATGGGCTATACCGCCAGCACGGCACCGGTTATTTTTGAAAACGGACTGGCAGGATACCATGAAGCAGAGCCCTTTGAACTGGATGACCACCGTTCTATGGGAGTGGAGGCTGTTTTGGCTGGTTTTGTTTATGTGTCCTGCGGCTGCCGGGGAAGAAGCTCTGTAGATGAAAAAGGGGTATTTTGCGGAAAAGCTCCTGTATCCGTGGCTGATCTAAAAGCTGGAATCCGTTTCCTGAAAAGAAATGCCAGTGTGCTTCCTGGAAACATGGAGCGCATCATTTCAGTAGGAATCAGTGCAGGGGGCGCCATGAGTACCCTTCTTGGCTGTACAGGTGACTGCGCAGACTATGAAGAAGAATGGAAAGAGATGGGAGCAGACCTTACCCAAAGTGACCAGATTTTCGGTGCACAGTGCTATTGCCCGATCTCGGATCTGGATCATGCCGATTTCGCATATGAATGGATGTTTGAAGGCCAGACACATTATACAGGAATGCCCTTTGTTGGCTTTGGGGAGGGAAATTTAAGCCCGTTTGCACAAAGTCTTTCCAGGAAAATGGGAGAAAAATATGTGGAATATTTTAACTCGCTGGAGCTGAAGAATCCGGATACAGGTGAATTATTAAAAATAGCCAAAGACCATGGTGGAAATGGAAGTGTCTGGCTGAAAAAACAGCTGGAGAAAGCCGCAGACAAATACGTGACGAAATTTCCAGAAAAGAGACAGGAACTGGAGCAGTATTCCTGGCTTCGTTTCAAGGATGGAAAAACATGTATTTCTTCTATAAACGAAATGGAACAGGATTATCATAAACGTCTGAAACTTTGCCCCGCTTTTGACGATCTGGATCTGATCCAGGCAGAGAATCAGGAGTTTGGAACCAGTGGTATAGATAAGAGACATTTTAACACCCAGCTGGCCGGGATTATGGAAGACCTGAAAGAGGAGTATCCCGGTGAAACTGCCAGATATCTTCCTGGCTATAAAAAAATCTGCGGAGACAAAGAGCTTGCCAGACAAAAGAGATTATTAAATCCGCTGAATTATATAGGAAAAGAAAAAACTGCGCCTTATTACAGAATCCGGGTGGGGGCAAAAGATGCGGACACTTCGCTGACTGTGACCATGATTCTTGCCCTGAAACTGATGGAATGTGGAAAGACCAATGTGGATTACGAAATTGTGTGGAATGAAGTCCATGGAAGAGCTGATTATCCAGGAGAAATGGTGGAATGGGTACGGTCGATTTATGCAATTTAAGCATAAAAGCCTTTTTAAGTCGGATTGATTGTTGAAAAATCATAAAGTATAATACGATTATAAAGAAGAGATGTACAAAATGACGAGTCAAAAGATGCTATAGCAGAAAAGTAAAAGAAAAAATGCTGAAAATGTCAGTGAAGAAAGGGAGAATATCATGAGAAAAAGAAATATCGCACTTATCCTTGCAGCAAGTATGATGGCAACATTTGCATTCGGAGGAACAACTGCTTTTGCAGCCGAAGAAGGTGAAACCGATTCTGTTACAGTAGGAATTATGGCAGATCCGGAGAATATGGGCCCCTGGTCAGGAATGTCCATGGGACGTATTGCAGTTCTTTTTACCACATATGAGTATCTGATCACCAGAGAAGACGGCGTTGCATATGGAGTACTTGCAAAGAGCTGGGACGAGGTAGATCCGAAAACTTATGATGTAGAGCTTTATGATTACATTCATGATGCAGAAGGAAATCCACTGACTGCTTCTGATGTTGTATTCAGCTTTGAATCTGCAATCGCAACAAAGAACTATGGAAAACTTTCCGTAATCGACAGTGTAACTGCAACAGATGATTATCATGTAGAGTTTAAATTTAACAAAGATCTGGAAATCGGAGAATTCGAGAACGTTATGCTGGAATGTGCCATTGTAACACAGGCAGCTTATGAAGCATCTCCAGACCAGATGGCAACCACACCTGTTGGAACCAGCGCATATCTGGTAGACAGCTATGTACCAGGTTCTGAGATCGTTATGAAAGATACCGGAGATTACTGGCAGACAGACGAATCACTGGTACATGGAACAAGTATCCATAATGTAGGAGAAATCCACTTCTCTGTAATCACAGAGGCTTCCCAGCATACCGTTGCACTTTATACAAACTCTGTAGACATTTCCAACGGTGTTCCGGATACAGATATTTCCAAATTTGAAGAGGGCGGCGAGTTCTCAGATGGAAATGCAGTCAGCGTTGTAATGGATAACCTGACTTATGACGTAGAGTACAATATGTCTGACAGTTCCGTATTTAAGGATGATGACAATCTCCGTCTGGCACTTGCTTATGCTATTGACAAAGATGGAATCAACGTAGGCGTATTTAATGGAAACGGAACAGCTGTAAAAGATTTCGCAAATGCAACTTATCCGGACTACAACAGCGAGTGGGACAGTGAAGATTATTATGATTATGATGTAGATAAAGCAAAAGAGTATCTGGAGCAGTCCAATTATGACGGTTCTACATTAAGACTGGAATACATCAATTCCGGAATGAACGAGATGATCTGTCAGATGCTTCAGGCTTACTGGGGACAGATTGGTGTAACCGTAGAACTGGTTGGTTATGATCAGATGATGGGCCAGCAGGAGCAGTACAATGCAGACGGATTTGACATTCTTCTGAAAACGACAGGTTCTACAGACTACATCGTAAATCAGTGGAAGCTCTGCTGGGATAAGAGAGATTATGAGTCCCTTACCGGCGGTGCTGCAAACTTTACCCAGGATGACCAGCTTCAGAGCCTGATGGAAGCAGCTTTAAGCACCGAGACCTATGGCCCTGAGAGCATTGAAGCATTTCATGATTATCTGGTTGAAAAATGCTATGGTTATGGCGTTGTAGAAGGACCGATCAACATCGTACATTCTGACAAGATTTCAGATGTAGCACTTGACATCCGTAACCAGATCCTTCCTGGAGCCTGCACTTACGCAAAATAAAAAGGGCACAGCCCTGGTCAGCCACCGTTTTACCCCAAAACGGTGGCCGTGCCAAAGGAAAGGAGTTCTTGGAATATGTGGAAATATACAGTAAAGCGTATTCTCTGGATGATCCCGGTACTTCTGGGAATCTCCATTGTAATTTTTACAATCATGTATTTTTGCCCTGGTGATCCGGCAGTTGCCATTCTCGGAAACGGTGCCACACCTGCGGCTATTGAAGCAAAACGTATTGAAATGGGTTTGGACAAGCCTTATCTTGTCCGTTTACTTTCTTATTTGAATCAGGTGTTTTTACATTTTGATCTTGGAACCTCTTATTTTCAGAATCAGTCTGTTATGTCCGGTATTTTATACAGACTTCCTTACACCTTTATCATCGCCCTGATCTGTATGCTTCTTCAGATCGTAATCGGTACACCACTTGGAATTACAGCAGCAGTACATCAGAACGGAATCGCAGACCGTATCTGCATGATCATTGCACTTGCAGGAGTTTCCAT
The DNA here is from genome assembly GCF_039841815.1 of Ruminococcus sp. 1001136sp1. NCBI lineage: Bacteria > Bacillati > Bacillota > Clostridia > Eubacteriales > Oscillospiraceae > Ruminococcus > Ruminococcus sp. 1001136sp1. The sequence continues at coordinate 142,535 of NZ_JBDPGY010000002.1, forward strand.
TCCTGGTTTCTGGCTTGCCATGATGCTGGTTCTGTTTTTCTCTGTAAAACTTGGATGGCTGCCACCATATGGCGTAGGCGGACTCCAGTATTTCATTCTTCCCTGTATTGCAAATGCTTTTGCCGGAATTGCATCCCAGGCAAGGCAGACACGCTCCAGTATGCTGGAGGTCATTCGTTCTGACTATATTGTGACCGCAAGGGCAAAAGGTCTGTCTGAGCGGGACATTCTTTATAAACATGCGCTTCCAAATGCATTGATCCCGATCATCACCGTAGTTGGAAATGGTATGGGAATGATGCTTGGCGGTACAGTAGTAATTGAGTCCGTATTCTCTATTCCGGGAATCGGAATGTATACCACATCTGCGATTAACAACCGTGATTACCCTATCGTTATGGGTGGTGTATTGTTCCTTGGAGCAGTATTCAGTCTGATCATGCTGCTGGTTGATATTATCTACGCATATGTTGATCCGCGTATCAAAGCACAGTATGAAGGACAGCAGAAAAGCTGGAAAAGGAGGAAAAAATAATGGCAGGCAGTGCAGCTGTTGCAGGACATGCAGCAAAGACAAGAAAAAAGAAAAAAAGCCAGTTCAGTCTGGTAATGAAGCGTCTTCGTAAAAACAAGCTGGCCATGGCCGGTCTGGTCATTATTCTTATATTATTTGCCGTAGCGCTTCTGGCACCATGGATCATGCCTTATGCATATGACGAGATGAACATGCTGGAACGTTTTTCCGGTCCTTCTTTCGCACATCTGTGTGGAACTGATGAAATGGGAAGAGATATTTTCAGCCGTCTTCTTTATGGAGCAAGAGCTTCCCTTTCCCTTGGATTTCTGGCAACGATCATTTCTACTGTAGTAGGAATGTTTATTGGTTCCATTGTTGGATATTTTGGTGGAATTGTAGATACTGTTGTAATGCGACTTGTGGATATCCTTCAGGCAATCCCTGGAATCCTTCTGGCAGTTGCAATTTCAGCCTGTCTGGGAAGCGGTTTTGTAAATACCATCATTGCCCTTTCCATAGGTGGAATTCCTATGACTGTAAGACTTCTTCGTGGTTCGATCATGGGGGTCCGTAAAATGGAATATCTGGAAGCAGCGCAGACTATCAACTGCTCTGTTCCAAGACTGATCATGAAACACATTCTTCCAAACAGTATTTCCCCGATCATTGTTTCGGTTACCATGGGAATCGGAAATACTATTCTGATGGCTGCATCCTTAAGCTATATCGGACTTGGTGTCCAGCCGCCTACACCGGAATGGGGTGCTATGCTTTCCGCAGCAAGAACTTATATGAGAGATTATCCTCATATGGTACTGTTTCCAGGACTTGCCATTGCACTTGTAGTTCTTTCCTTGAATATGCTGGGGGACGGACTTCGTGATGCACTGGATCCGAAACTGAAAAAATAGGAGGGACAAATCGTGAATACTCAAAAGAATACCACTCCTTTTATTGAAGTGAAAAATCTGACCGTACATTATACCTCTGAGGGAAAAGAAATCCATGCTGTGAATAATGTTTCTTTTTCCCTGGAAAAAGGGGAGACTTTAGGTCTGGTAGGAGAAACAGGTGCCGGGAAAACGACAATCGCCAAATCCATTCTGCGTATTCTTCCAGAGCCGCCTGCGCAGGTAGATGGAGGAGAAATCCTTCTTGAGGGAAAAAATCTTCTCCCTCTGGCAAATGAGGAAATGCGTAAAATCCGTGGAAAAAGAATTTCCATGATTTTCCAGGATCCTATGACAGCTTTAAATCCGGTTATGCGTGTAGGCGCACAGATCGCAGAAGGAATTGCCCTTCATGAACATGCTTCCAAGAAAGAAGCAGAAGAAAAGGCAAAAAGAATGCTGGAAATGGTTGGAATTCCAGGTTCCAGATTCCGTGATTACCCACATCAGTTTTCCGGTGGAATGAAACAGCGAGTTGTAATCGCCATGGCACTGGCCTGCAGCCCGGATCTTCTTCTGGCTGATGAACCTACCACTGCTTTGGATGTGACCATTCAGGCCCAGGTTCTGGATATTATCAAAAATCTCCAGAAGGAGTTAAATACAGCGATGATCATGATCACACATGACCTGGGAATCGTTGCAGAGGTATGTGACAATGTAGCTGTTGTATATGCAGGTGAAATTGTGGAATACGGAAGCAAAGAGGAAATCTTTGACCATCCTACACATCCTTATACGATCGGTCTGTTTGGTTCTCTTCCGGATATCCATTCGGATGTAAAACGGCTTTCCCCTATCGCAGGAATGCCGCCGGATCCAAGTAATCTGCCATCTGGCTGTGCTTTTTCACCAAGATGTCCTTATGCATCTGAAGAATGTAAGAAGGCAGCAGTAGATTTAACAGGGCTTGGCGGTACCCATGTATGCAGATGCATAAAGGCAGCAAAGCCTGTCCAAAGTAAGGCATGAAGCAGAAAGGAGAATAGAGATGTCAGAGAATCTGATGGAAGTAAAACATCTGAAAAAATATTTTGAAACTCCTAAGGGAATGCTTCACGCAGTAGATGATGTGACTTTTTCTATAGGAAAAGGAAAGACAATGGGAGTGGTTGGAGAGTCTGGCTGCGGAAAATCCACTCTGGGACGAACCCTGATCCACTTATACGAAAGCACAGACGGACAGATTTTCTTCAACGGAGAGGATATTACCCATGTGCATAAACATAAGCTTCACCAGTTAAGAGAGCAGATGCAGATCATTTTCCAGGATCCGTTTGCTTCCCTGAATCCAAGAATGACCGTAGAGGAAACCATACGTGAACCGTTGGAGCTTTCTGGAAAATTCAAAAAAGGAGAGCTGAGTGACGAGACAGACCGCATTATGGAGATGGTAGGAATTGATGAACGTCTCAGGTATGCATATCCTCATGAGCTGGACGGAGGAAGAAGACAGAGAGTAGGAATTGGCCGTGCACTTGCACTGGATCCTGCCTTTGTAGTCTGTGACGAGCCGGTTTCCGCACTGGATGTTTCCATTCAGGCACAGGTTCTGAACCTGCTGCAGGATCTGCAGGAAAAATCAGGCGTCACTTATATGTTTGTTACCCATGACCTGTCTGTAGTAAAGCACATTTCCGATAACATCTGTGTTATGTACCTGGGACAGCTTGTGGAAACCACAACTTCCAAGGAACTGTTTGACAGACCGTTACATCCATATACCAAGGCTCTGCTTTCAGCAATTCCTTCCGTTGACATTCATCATCAGAAACAGAGAATCATTCTGAAAGGAGAAATCGTTTCTCCGATCGAGCCGAAACCGGGCTGCCGTTTTGCGGCAAGATGTCCTTATGCAACAGAAAAGTGTCATCAGCCACAGGAGCTTCGGGAAGTTTCCAAGGACCATTTTGTATCATGCTGCAGAGTGGAAGAAATTAATTCTTAAATGAACCAGGAGAGAAAAAATGGGCAGATACTATCAGAAATATTTTGAGGATTATGAGGAAGATCGGGTTTCGAACAAACGTGGAAACGGAACCCATCTTCAGTATACCTATAAGGGATTTTATTACAGACAGGAGCTTACTCCGGTTATGCAGGCACTTCTCCGGGTGTGTTATGTGGTACTCTTTGGTCTGGAACTGTACTTTTTTGCAAAAGCAGGAACCAAGGGACTTTACTGCAACTTAAATCCGGCGATAGCTCTGCTTCAGGCTTTTAGCATGCTGGGGTATGTATGGCTTGGCTGGATCCTTTTCTTTTATGTATCTGCACCAAGAGATATGACCATTTACAAGTACAAAAGTACCGCTCTTCAGCTTCAAAAGGCACAGAAGCTTTCAGTTGGCTTATCCCTCACCATGCTTCTTGTGGCTGTGGGAATAACAGTGGCTTATAATGGTTTTTCTTCTAACCTGGTGAAAGATCTGCAGGAGTATATCCTGGTAGCAGTTCTTGGGATTTTATGGTTGTATACGGAAAAAAGTATGCGATACAAAAAAATATATAATTCCCAGAAGGGAATGTAAGGAGGGGCTGTATGAAAGCTGGCGCAGGAAAATCAGAAATTATACTGGCTGAAGAATATTTGGAAATAGAGGATTTTGCTGTCATCCACAGAACCCTGAATGCGCGCGCGGTTGTGATCCAAAGCGGGCAGACTGTGGTGCTGCTGTCCCTTGAGATAACGTCTATGCCAGATGAGGAAACTTATGCGATCCGTAAGAAAATTGCAGAAAATTATCCGGTTGAGGAGGATCATGTGTGGGTATGCGTTACACACACTTTTTCCGCACCTCATTTATTGCCGGATTTTATTTTAAAAGATCCGGAGAGAATTGCAGAAAAAGCAAAATACCGGGAAGAACTGATAAGAGCTTCCCTGGAGGCAGTTGGAAAAGGCTTTGCAGGCCTTCAGAACGCTACTATGGGAATTGGAGATGGCTATAGTCTGATAAACTGTAACCGTGATGTACAGCTGGAGGACGGCTGGTGGGTAGGAACCGGAGGTCCGGGGCTTTGCGACCATAAAGTCTCTGTTGTACGTATTAACAAAGAAGATGGAAAGCCTATGGCTGCTGTCTTCCATTATGGACTACAGTCATCTGTGCTTGACGGTTCTGCGTTAAGTGCAGGAGGAAAGGCAGTAAGTCCGGATGTTGCAGGAATTGCCTGCGACTATGTGGAAAAGAACACAGGAGATGATGGTTTTGTTGCGCTGTACCTGATCGGGGCAGCAGGAGATCAGGCTCCGGTAGAAAAAGCAGTTATGGAAACCTTTGTCCGTGGAGAAAAAATCCGGACAGACCGGCGGGAAGAGGGCTTTGGAATCTGTGAAAAGCTTGGCAACAGCCTGGGAGAGACTGTATGCCAGATAACCGGACAGATCACATGTGAAGAAATGATGCAGGAACTGGAATTTGGAAAGACAGAGTTTTTGGTGCCAGGAAAGGAAATGGAACGGGAACTGAAAAAACTGCATCCAATGAAAACACCAGAATACATTCCGGCAAAAGATAAAGTGACGACAGTAGAGGCGATCTGCCTGGGAAATCTGGCGCTGGTCGGTGTGAAACCGGAGCTGAACTGCAAAAGCGGGATTGCGCTTCGGACTTTTTCCCCATATCGCCATACCCTGGTATGCACCATGGTAAATGGCGGAGCCAAGTATATGGCAGAGCGCGACGCTTATGATAACAGCAAATATGAAGCGATGAATTCTCCTTTTGGAAACGGGGCTGCTGAGATTTTGCTAAGGAAAGCACTTGGACTTCTGGAAGAAATGAAAGGATGAAACATATATGACGGAAAAGAACTACACTAGGGAAGACATAGACAAGGCATGCATGCAGGCAGTGAACCGGTTTAACCAGTTTGAATTTCAGGTCCCGGATGTTCCTGGTGAGGAGACAGGACGCAAATTGGCATACAATTTATATGTTCCGGAAAATATGCAGGCCGGGGAAACCTATCCTTTGGTTTTGTTTATCCATGACATGGGCAGCTGTTCAGAGGATGTGACCAGAACCCTTACCCAGGGAAAAGGCGCGACAGTATGGGCGACCAGCTACTGGCAGAATCGGCAGCCGTGTTTTGTACTGGCTCCTTGTTATCCCAGACAGGCTGCTGATGATGATTTTCGGGTGACTTGGGAGGCGGATGCTACCATAGAACTGGTAAAAGAGGTGCTGCGCCTGCAACCATCTGTAGATGAAAAGAGAATTTACGGAACCGGACAGTCTATGGGATGTATGATGCTGATGGAGCTGATGCTTCGCAATCCGGGATTTTTCGGCGGATGTTTTCTGGTGGCAGGACAGTGGAATCCTAAGACCTGTGGTGCACTGAAAAAAGAAAATATCTGGGCGCTTGTTTCGGAAAAGGATTTTAAAGCCTTTCCTATTATGGGAGACTGCATGAAGCAGATTGAAGAAAATGGCGGAAGAGTTACCAGAGGAAGCCTGGATGCAAAAGCACCATTGCCGGAGCAGAACAGGAAGGTAAGAACACTTGTCGGATCTGGAGAGCATATCTTTTTTACCTGGTTTGAGGGAGATTCCGTATTGGAAGAACTGGAAGATATCAAGCCCTGGTTTTACCATATGGCAACCTGGCCGCAGGCTTATAATCTGGAGGCGATTGGAGACTGGCTGTTTGCGCAGCGAAGAAGCCCTATTGATTTTTTATGTAAACATCATATTCTGCTGGAGCATGAGGATGGAAGCCGCCAGCCTATGGATGTGTCTTTTTTCCAATCAGAAAAGATCGCACCGGGAACCTGGCAGATCTTAAGTGATGGCGATTATTCTTATCTGGTAGAGGGGGAAAATGAGGCGCTTGTAATTGATTCCGGTTATGGATGTGGCAATCTCCGCGCATACTGTCAGAGCCTGACAGACAAACCGGTAAAACGAATTGCCAATACCCACGACCATTTTGATCATACGGCAAATAACAGTTATTTTGATTGTGCCTATATGTCCGCAGAGACAAAAAAACTGGCAACCATTCCATTTCCAAGCTTTGAGGGAATCTGTTTCCCAAGATCTTATCCGGTGCAGGTGATTGACGAAGGCTATGTATTTGATCTTGGAGGAAGGCATCTTACCACCTTCAAGATTCCAGACCATGCAGTAGGAAGTCTTGCTTTTTTGGACGACCAGGAGGGAATCCTGTTCTGTGGAGATGAGCTTTGCATGCCTTTTGGAAAGCCGGTGAACGGCAGCGTTGAGTATGTACATGACCTGCTTCTGAAGCTTTGGAAGCACAAGGAAGAGATCAAGGTTCTTTATGGCGGTCCGGGAAAGGGAGAAACACGTATCATCGGACAGCTGCTGGAAAATATGGAATATATCATGGCTGGCCATGAGGGGCAGAAAATGCAGCCGGAGCCTGGAAAGGATGCCGGCAAAAAAAACCAGGGAAGTGAGCCTGTTGTTTATCAGCGCCGCCTGCCTCATCCGCCAGATCGTCACCAGGATGATCCGGCAGATGCTATTTATAAAAGGATTATGGATTATGCAGGAATTTGCGTAATTTATGACATTCGGAGAGTAAAAGAAATTAAATAATCGTAAAGTGTAAAAAACAGATCTCATTGAGGTCTGTTTTTTTACATTGATTTTACTTTTTAAAGCTAGTGCATTTTACAGAAGGACAGTAAGATACAACTGTAATCGCGAGAGAGAGAAAAAACATAAGGACCGCGAAGAAAAGGAGATTATTAATCATGAAAAAAGGTTTAGCAGTAGCAATGGCGGCATTATTAGGAGTAGCAACAATGGGAACAACAGTTATGGCAGCAGCTTCCGGAGATATCACAATCTGCTCCAGAGAAGACGGATCCGGTACAAGAGGTGCATTCATTGAACTATTTGGAATTGAAGAAAAAGACGCAGATGGAAATAAAGTAGACAATACAACAGAAGCAGCAAAGATCACAAACAGCACATCCGTTATGTTAAGCACAGTAGCACAGGACGTAAATGCAATCGGATATGTATCTCTTGGTTCTCTGGATGACAGTGTAACAGCATTAAAAATCGACGGAGCAGAGGCAACAGCAGAAAACATTGAATCCGGAGATTACAAAGTAGTTCGTCCATTCAACATTGCAACAAAGGATGATGTAAGCGAAGCGGCACAGGATTTCATTACATACATCATGAGCGCAGACGGACAGCAGATCATTGAAGACAATGGATACATCGCTGTAGGCGACAAACCTGCATATGAAGCAGCTGACGTAGAAGGAAAAGTTGTAGTAGCTGGATCATCTTCTGTAACACCAGTTATGGAGAAGCTTGCTGAAGGCTACAAGGCAGTAAATGACAAAGTTGATATTGAGGTTCAGCAGAGTGATTCTACAACTGGTATGACATCTGCAATTGACGGACTTTGCGATATCGGTATGGCATCCCGTGATTTAAAAGACAGCGAGACTGAGGCTGGTCTTACCGCAACTGTTATCGCAAAAGATGGTATCGCTGTAATCGTAAACAACGACAGTGGTGTTGAGGAGCTTACAAGCGAGCAGGTAAAAGATGTTTACACAGGCAACATCACAACCTGGGAAGACCTTACAAAATAATAAGAAATAAAGTCACTGTTCACAAAAAACATCTTGCGGAATGCTGCCAGTGAATAGTAAAGAAATAAAGTACCTTTACAGTTACGAAACAAGAAACAGAAATAAGGAATCCTGCAAAGCCCGTCAAAAGTTTTGCAGGATCCAAATTTTCCGAATAAAAAAGGAACTTACTTTATATGAAATCGATCAATGAAACTGTAATGAAATTTGTATTCCTCGCAGCGGCCTGTACCTCCGTATTAGCCGTTGCATTAATCTGCATTTTCTTGTTTGCAAACGGAATCCCGGCAATGGCGAAGATTGGCCTGCCTGATTTTCTGTTTGGAATGAAATGGAAACCATCCAATGGCTTATATGGAATTTTCCCATTTATCCTTGGAAGTATTTATGTAACAGCAGGGGCAATTGTGGTAGGTGTTCCAACAGCCCTTTTGCTTGCTATCTTCCTTGCATTTTACTGTCCGAAGAAACTGTATGGTCCACTGAAAGCAATGGTAAACCTCCTTGCAGGAATCCCATCTGTTGTTTATGGATTTTTCGGTTTGACAGTGTTTGTCCCGCTGCTTCGACAGCTTACCGGTCATGATGGAAGTACCATGCTGACAGCTTCTGTACTTCTTGGAATTATGATCCTTCCAACGGTAACCGGCGTTGCAGAACCAGCCTTAAAAAGTGTTCCCACAAGTTATTATGAAGGGGCACTGGCACTTGGAGCAACCCACGAAAAAAGTGTATTTGGCACTGTTTTTCCGGCTGCAAAATCAGGTGTATTAGCTGGTGTGGTTCTTGGAATCGGACGAGCCATTGGTGAGACGATGGCAGTGATCATGGTAGCTGGAAACCAGACCTGGATGCCACAGGGACTTTTCAAAGGACTTCGAACCATGACCGCAAATATTGTAATTGAAATGGGATATGCAACCGATCTTCACAGGGAAGCGCTGATTGCTACAGGTGTTGTACTTTTTGTATTCATCCTGATCATAAACCTGTGTGTATCAGCCCTGAAAAGGAGAGCAGAAGATGAGTAAAAGTAAATTATCTTATTGGAAAAATCATCCTGGTTCTGCCATCCTAAGGCTCCTGGTATGGTTATCTGCAATTATTACAGTGGCAGTTATGGCGTTTCTTATTGGTTTTATTCTGATAAAAGGTGTTGGAAATCTGACACCAGACCTGTTTGCACTGGAATATAATTCTGACAATGCATCTTTAATGCCGGCACTGATCAACACCTTGATCATCACCCTGTTATCTTTGGTAATCGCTGTGCCATTTGGAATTTTTGCAGCAATTTATCTGGTTGAGTATGCGAAAAAGGGCAGCAAGCTGGTCAAGATCATTCGCATTACAACAGAAACTCTTCAGGGAATTCCATCCATTATCTTCGGGCTGTTCGGTCTTCTGTTTTTCAGTACCGCTCTCCATTGGGGATATTCCCTTCTGTCCGGCTCCATGACCTTAGTGATCATGATCTTACCGCTGATCATCCGTACTACGGAAGAAGCACTTCTTGGTGTTCCGGATGCTTACAGGGAAGCTTCCTTCGGACTTGGCGCAGGAAAACTCCGCACGGTATTTAAAGTGGTACTTCCAAGTGCGATTCCCGGAATTCTTTCCGGCGTGGTACTTGCTACAGGACGTATTGTAGGTGAGACAGCAGCTCTTATCTATACCGCAGGATCTGTTGCAAAGGTTCCGGAAAGCCTGATGGGCTCCGGACGAACCCTTGCCGTACATATGTATGTGCTTTCCAGTGAGGGACTTTACATGGATCAGGCATATGCGACAGCGGTTATTCTATTGCTGTTTGTACTGGTGCTGAACTGGATTTCCGGAGTATGTGCTAAGAAGCTGAGTAAAGCTAGTGGGGAAAAATAAGAGAGATACAATGTAGCAAATAGTACGAAAATTGTAAGAATTGCAGAATGAGTCCGGGAAAATATAACATATATTTTGCAGGGCTATAGATCATCAAGAAAGGCAGTAAAGCAGCTGGCAGATATAAAGTATATAGCTGTCAAAGCTTTCACAAAAGGAGAATATGGGTAAAATAGATGTAAAAAACATGGATCTGTATTATGGCAGCTTCCATGCCTTAAAAAATATCAATCTGGATATCCCGGAGAAGAAAATCACCGCTTTTATCGGCCCTAGTGGCTGCGGAAAATCCACTTTGCTGAAATCCTTAAACAGAATGAATGATCTGGTAGAAGGATGTAAAATCACAGGGGATATCCGTCTGGATGGAGAGGATATTTACGGAGATATCGATGTAAACCTGTTGAGAAAACGTGTGGGAATGGTTTTCCAGAAACCAAATCCTTTTCCAATGAGCATTTATGATAATATTGCATATGGACCTCGTACTCATGGAATTCATTCCAAGGAAAAACTGGACGATATCGTAGAGCGTGCTCTTCGAAATGCTTCTATCTGGGATGAGGTAAAGGACCGGTTGAAAAAGAGCGCCCTGGGTATGTCTGGCGGACAGCAGCAGAGACTTTGCATTGCAAGAGCTCTTGCAGTAGAGCCGGAGGTACTTCTTATGGATGAGCCTACCTCTGCACTTGATCCAATTTCCACATCTCACATTGAGGATCTGGCGTTGGAATTAAAAGACCGTTACACCATCGTGATCGTAACTCACAACATGCAGCAGGCAGCTCGTATTTCTGACAAGACTGCATTTTTCCTGCTGGGTGAGATTATTGAATATAACGATACTACAGAACTGTTTTCCAGACCACAGAACAAGAAAACAGAAGAGTATATTACAGGGAGGTTTGGTTGATATGAGAGATGTGTATACCGCAAAGCTCTCCAGGCTTTCAGATGAGGTCCTGGAAATGGGAAATCTGTGCGGTCAGGCCATCATGAAGACCTGTCAGCTTCTGGCAAGCGTGGAGGTCCGTGAGGCTGCCACAAAGGAGATTGGAAGAATTGAGAAGGAGATTGACGACAAAGAGCATAATATTGAGGCTCTTTGCATGCAGCTTCTTCTGAAACAGCAGCCGGTTGGTACTGATCTTCGCAAAATTTCCGCAGCACTTAAGATGGTAACAGATATGGAGCGAATCGGCGACCAGGCTACTGATATTGCGGAGATTCTGAACACAGGCAGCGTTCATATACCAGTAACAGCCATCCCGCTTCAGGAAATGGCAGATTATGCCATGCATATGGTAAATGACAGTGTTACCGCTTATGTAGAGGGAAAAAGTGACCTGGCAAAAAAGGTGATCAGCAGTGATAATGTTCTGGATAATCTTTTCGATAAAGTAAGAAATGCGTTGGACCAGAACACCATGGACTTTTCCAGTGACGAGGTTCTTGATCTTCTGATGATCTCCAAATACTATGAGCGAATCGGTGACCACGCCACCAACATCGGAGAGTGGGCAGAGTTTTCTGTAGACGGAATCCACAGAAACGGAGACAGCATCAGCGATCTGTTTAATCCGGATTCCTTATAAAAGGATTGGAACAAAGACAGGGGCAAACATGTTTTGCCTCTTTTTGGCAGGAAAGTTACATATAAAAGAACCTTGTCTGACTGGCTAAAAGCATCGTATCAGACAAGGCTCTATGTTTTTCAGGAGAGGAATTCTTTCTTTACTTTTATTTTATTCGTAATTTTTATGTTTTTTAAAGAAATCCATTGTTTCCTTTACGACTACACCGCTTAAAGCAAGCAGCGCAATCAGGTTCGGGAAGGCCATCAAGGCATTGAAGATATCTGCAATGTTCCAGACAGCAGCAACAGTCATGTACGGTCCGAAGAAGACGCAGATGATATATAACCAGCGGTAAGTCTTTACTGCAGTCATGTTGCGGTTGAAAAGGTATTCCAGGCAGCGCTCACCGTAATAATCCCATCCAAGGATGGTTGTGAATGCGAAGAATACCAGGCACAGCATAAGAGCAAAGGAGGCAAACTGTGCAGGGAAGGGAAGTCCTTTCTGGAAAGCTGCGGTAGTAATCGCAACACCCTCAAGTCCTGTATTCCAGGTTTCGGTAATGACAATGGAAAGACCTGTCATGGTACAGATTACAATGGTATCAATAAAAGTACCGGTCATGGAAACAAGTCCCTGACGAACCGGTTCCTTTGTCTGAGCGGCAGCTGCAGCAATCGGAGCACTACCAAGACCAGACTCGTTTGAGAAAATACCGCGGGCAATACCTTTCTGCATTGCCACAACCATGGTTCCTATGGCACCGCCTGCAAGGGCACTTCCGTTGAAGGCTGTTTTTACAATTGTAGCGATGGCACCAGGAACTGCGGTAATATTTGTGATCACAATGATCAGTGCAAGAGCAACATAAAGAACCGCCATAAATGGAACGATGATCTGGGAAACCTTTGCAATACGCTGAATACCGCCAAGAACTACAAGTCCTACACATAAGGTAAGAATCAAGCAGGCGATTACAGTTGCCCAGGAGTATGTATTTCCAAAAAGGGAAACGGTGTGTACGGTATCCGGGTCAAAGAAGTTCTTTACTGCAGAAGCAATACCGTTTACCTGAGTAAAGGTACCAATTCCGAAAAGACCGACTCCGGCTCCAAAGAATGCAAAAATTTTCGCAAGCCATCTCCACTGTTTTCCCATACCATTCTCAATATAATAAAATGGTCCGCCAAGAACGTGTCCGTCCTTGTCGATGGTACGGTATTTGATGGCCAGAAGTCCTTCTGCATATTTGGTTGCCATTCCGAAGAATGCAGCAACGATCATCCAAAACAGGGCTCCGGGTCCGCCGGCAGCAATAGCAGTGGCAACACCTACGATGTTACCGGTTCCGATAGTTGCGGACAAAGCTGTGCAGAGCGCACCAAAGCTTGTGACTTCACCTTCGCCGCCTTCTTCATTTTTTACCATGAATTTCAGTGCTTTTCCCAGATGTCTTACCTGTAAAAAGCCTAACCGAACGGTTAAAAGGAATCCTGTGATCAGGATCAGAATGATTAACGGAAGTCCCCAGACTACTCCGTCAAACCAGGTGATAAAGTTGTTGATTTGTGTAAACATGTTCTCTTTCCTCCATCCTTTTGCCTGAGAGATTAACAGCATTACAAATGCTGCGTACACCTTCGGCGCTCTTCCATAAATTTTTTTGAAGAGACTCTCCTGAGTTACGAAAAACCTGCTTATACATTTTCTATAAAATGTACGAGCATGACGGTCATTCGTACTGTGTAGAAACACACTAATACACAGAATATCATATACGATCATAAATTTCAATGAAAATGTTAGAAAAATATTTTGTTTTGACAAGAAAAATATTTGCCTTTCCTTCATTGCAGCACAGGAGCGCGTTTGGAAAATCATTTCCGCAATCTGCTGGTATCATAAAATGAAACAGTTGACATGCATTTTCATATGTGCTATGCTTATGAAGATTTTGAAAGACAAAGAAAGAGTCTTTTCAAAGCAATTATTTTGGATCACTCCATTTGGGGTTAAGGCCATACGGACAGCCGGGTCCACTGCCGCTGATGGTAACTTTGGTTGCCTTATTGATTGAGTTAGAAGCTCAAATTTTATAAGTTGGTTCCTTTGATAACCACTATGCGCCTGATGCGCAGACTTGTGAAACGGTCAATAAGAGTAGTAAAAGTATGATTGCTATATAGACTCTGACATATATCATCCGGATTTCTATTTTATGTAAATACGAGGATTCCTATATTTATTATAAGTCAATGGAGATAGAATCGGGAAGAATGATCCAAGCAGGTTTGCGGTTTTAAGGCAGCCTGCTTTTTTTGTGTAATAGAAAATCCCGTTGGAATTTCCTATTATATAAAAAGCTCTGCCGGGTAGGATTCCACTGCAGCGGAAGAGCAGATGGCGCTGGAGACGCCCCTTTGCAGGCGAAGAATCCTGCAAACAGGATTCTTTATACAGACAAAGGAACTGGAAATGGAGACGCAATGAACAGAACTCGTTTTAAACTGGACCAGAATCGTGCACCAATTCACGAGGCTCTGGAAAATTTCCGGCGCATGAGGGTGGTACCCTTCGATGTGCCAGGACATAAAAGAGGAAGAGGAAATCCGGAGCTTACTGAGTTTCTGGGGCAGAAATGTGTAGGCGTGGATGTAAACAGCATGAAGCCGCTTGATAATCTCTGTCATCCTGTATCTGTGATCCGGGAGGCAGAAGAACTGGCAGCAGATGCTTTTGGAGCAGCTCACGCCTTTCTCATGGTTGGCGGAACTACAAGCTCCGTACAGACCATGGTGTTAACAGCCTGTAAGAGGGGAGACGAGATCATTCTTCCCCGCAATGTTCACAGAAGTGTGCTGAATGCGCTGGTTCTGTGCGGAGCAATTCCGGTTTATGTGAATCCGGAAGTAGATCAGAGACTTGGAATCTCTCTTGGAATGCGCCGTGAACAGGTGGCAAAGGCAATTAAGGAGCATCCAAATGCAGTGGCTGTGCTGGTAAACAATCCTACCTATTATGGAATTTGCAGTGATCTTCGTGCAATTGTGCGGATGGCTCATGAAGCAGGAATGCTGTGTCTGGCAGATGAAGCCCATGGGACTCATTTTTATTTTGGAGGAGGTCTGCCGGTTTCGGCAATGGCAGCTGGTGCAGATATGGCATCTGTATCCATGCATAAAAGCGGTGGAAGCCTGACCCAGTCCAGCCTTCTTCTGACTGGACCTGACGTCCATGCCGGATATGTCCGTCAGATTATCAACCTGACCCAGACTACCTCTGGAAGCTATCTTCTGATGTCAAGTCTTGACATTTCCCGGCGGAATCTTGCACAGCGCGGACGTCAGATTTTTCATCAGGTAGCAGATATGGCAGAATATGCAAGGGAAGAGATTAACGCCATTGGCGGCTATTACGCATTTGGAAAAGAACTGGTGAATGGAGATTCGGTTTTTGATTTTGACATTACGAAATTAAGTGTACATACCCTGGATATCGGACTTGCAGGAATTGAGGTTTACGACATTCTGAGAGATGAATATGATATTCAGATCGAATTTGGTGATATCGGAAATATTCTGGCTTATCTGTCAATTGGAGACCGTGCCCAGGAAGTAGAGCGGCTGGTAAGTGCCCTTGCGGAAATCCGCAGACGTTTCCAGAAGGATAAATCAGGATTGCTGGATCAGGAATATATTGATCCCCAGGTAGTAACAAGCCCTCAGGAAGCGTTTTATGCAGAAAAATGCAGCCTTCCTCTCCGGGAAACGGAAGGAAAGGTATGCAGTGAATTTGTAATGTGTTATCCCCCGGGAATTCCAATTCTGGCTCCAGGAGAGCGGATCACCCCGGAAATCCTGGATTATATTGAATATGCCAAGGCAAAAGGATGTAACATGACAGGTCCGGAAGATCCGGATATATTACGGTTAAATGTGCTGGAGCATGTTTGAAGTTACTGTGAACGGAGTGAACAGTAACTGTTTGAAAAAGGCTGTCTGCAAATTGTGACACACATTTTGCGGAAATAATTTTAAAACACACTCTGGCAGGGAGGTAAAGAAAATGGAAATGTGGTTTTCGGAATTTCATACACCGGATGTGAAGCATAGTATCCGGGTAAACCGTCAGCTCTACTCAAGGCAGAGCGACTATCAGCGAATTGATATTTTTGAGACACCGGAATTTGGCAGGGTTCTTACACTGGATGGCAATGTAATGCTCACGGAACGTGACGAATTTATTTATGACGAAATGATTACCCATGTACCTATGGCTGTCCACAAAGAAGCCAGGGATATTCTTGTGATCGGAGCAGGAGACGGTGGAGTTGTACGTGAACTGACCAGATATGACCGTGTCCGCCATATTGATCTGGTAGAGATGGATCCCATGGTAGTGGAAGCCTGCCGTGCCTATCTTCCGGGAAATGCCTGCAGGCTTGATGACAGGAGAGTGCATCTTCATTATGAAAATGCGTTGAAATTTATCCGACGCTGTGAAAATAAATATGACCTTATCATCGTGGATTCTTCCGATCCTTTTGGTCCTTCGGAAGGCTTGTTTACCCGTGAATTTTATGGAAACTGTTATAATGCGCTGAAAGAGGATGGAATCATGGTCAATCAGCAGGGAAGTCCTTTTTATTCTGAGGATGCCCACGCCATGCAGCGCAGTCACAAAAGAATTGCAAGTACGTTCCAGATCAGTCGTGTTTACCAGGCACATATTCCTACCTTTGCTGCCGGCTACTGGCTGTTTGGTTTTGCAAGCAAAAAGTACCATCCGGTGGATGATCTGGATACGGAGGCATGGAACGCCCTGAATCTTCGCACCCGTTACTATACCACAAGGCTTCACAGAGGTGCATTTTATCTTCCGGCTTTTCTGGAGGAAATGCTTCAGGAGGTGGAGGACTGATTTATGATTTTACCAAATATTGAGAATTTTATCGGCTGTGACAGCAGCTTTGAGGAAGCAGGGATTGTCCTTTACGGAGCGCCCTTTGATTCTACCACAAGCTTTCGCCCTGGAGCCAGGTTCGGCCCTTCTGCCATTCGTCATGAAAGCTTTGGACTGGAAACCTACAGTCCTTATCAGGACCGCGACCTTACAGATATTCAGGTATTTGACAGTGGAGATCTGGAGCTTTGCTTCGGCAGCAGTGAAATGGCACTTGCTGATATACAGAATCGTGCCTGGGAAATTCTGGAAGCAGGAAAGATACCCTTGCTTTTAGGCGGCGAGCATCTGGTGACGCTAGCGGCTGTAAGAGCCGCAGCCAGAAAGTATCCAGGACTTCATATTATTCATTTTGATGCCCACGCGGATTTGAGGGATGATTATCTTGGTGCCCGCTTAAGCCATGCGTGTGTCATCCGCAGATGTCATGATATTCTGGGAGATGGACGGATCCATCAGTTTTGCATCCGAAGTGGGGAAAGAGAAGAATTCCGGTTTGCAAAGGAGCATACAGATTTTCATCCCTTTACCTTTGAAGGCTTGGAAGAGACCGTACAGGAATTGGACAGGAAGCAGGTTCCGGTATATTTTACCATTGATCTGGATTGCCTGGATCCATCCGTATTTCCGGGAACAGGTACACCGGAGGCGGGAGGCGTAAGCTTCCTTGAGCTTCTTGCTGCTATCCGGAAAGTATCAGAATTAAATATTGTGGGAGCAGATGTCAATGAGCTGGCACCTATGCTGGATCCAAGCGGTGTTTCCACAGCCACAGCATGTAAGGTAGTCAGGGAACTGCTGCTGGCAGTGGCGAAATAAAAACAGCTGCGATAGTGAAATATAAAAAAAGGAGATAAAAAACATGAGCAGAGTACTTGTAATCGGCTGCGGCGGAGTAGCCAGTGTAGCAATCCAGAAATGTTGTCAGGCAGATGAGGTATTTACAGAACTGTGTATTGCAAGCAGGACAAAAGAAAAATGTGATGCCCTTGCCCGGAAGCTGGAGGGAAAAACAAAAACAGTTATTACCACGGCAAAGGTAGATGCAGATGATGTAAACCAGCTGATCCAGCTGATCAATAGTTACAAACCGGATCTGGTAATGAACATTGCACTTCCTTATCAGGATCTGACGATTATGGATGCCTGTCTGGCATGTGGTGTAAACTATATGGATACGGCAAATTATGAGCCCGAAGATACCGATGATCCGGAATGGCGGGCTATTTACGAAAAACGCTGTAAGGAAGCTGGATTTTCCGCATATTTTGATTATTCCTGGCAGTGGGCATACCGGAAGAAATTTGAAGAGGCAGGACTTACTGCTCTTCTTGGCTGCGGCTTTGACCCGGGCGTTACACAGGCATATTGTGCATATGCATTAAAGCATGAGTTTGACCAGATTGATACCATTGATATTCTGGACTGCAACGGAGGAGACCATGGATATGCATTTGCAACCAACTTTAACCCGGAGATCAACCTTCGTGAGGTAAGTGCTCCTGGAAGCTACTGGGAGAATGGACATTGGGTGGAAATTCCTCCGATGGCCATTAAGCGGGAATATGATTTTGACCAGGTTGGCGATAAGGATATGTATCTTCTTCATCACGAGGAAATCGAGTCCCTTGCCCAGACAATTCCGGGAGTAAAGAGAATTCGTTTCTTTATGACTTTTGGACAGAGCTATCTGGATCACATGCGCTGTCTGGAGGATGTGGGAATGCTTTCTACTACTCCGATCAACTATAACGGACAGGAAATTGTTCCCATCCAGTTTTTGAAGGCTCTTCTTCCGGATCCGGCAAGCCTTGGTCCCCGTACCAAAGGTAAAACCAATATTGGCTGTATTTTCACCGGAGTAAAGGATGGACAGGAGAAAACCTACTATATCTATAATGTTTGTGACCATCAGGAATGCTATAAGGAGGTTGGAAGCCAGGCAATCAGCTACACGACAGGCGTTCCAGCCATGTGTGGGGCATTAATGATGCTTACCGGAAAATGGATTCGTCCAGGAGTGTATACAGTAGAAGAATTTGACCCGGATCCATTCCTGGAGGCACTTGACAAATACGGACTTCCACGCAGTGAAAATCATAATCCGGAGCTGGTTGATTAATGGAAAAAACAGATACAAGACCACCCTTTGCAGCATCCGGCGGAATTATTCCGCTGGAATTCCGGAAAATCAAGACGCCTTGTTATGTTCTTGACGAAACAGCGCTTATAAAAAATGCAGAATTAATGGGAAAGATCGCCGAAAGAACTGGATGTAAAATGCTCCTGGCGCAGAAGGCTTTCAGCAATTATGACTGCTATCACCTTTTGGAGCCATATCTGGCTGGAACAGAAGCAAGTGGACTGTACGAAGCAAGGCTTGGCGCCCAGGAGATGCCAGGAAAAGAGGTACATGTTTTTTGTGCCGGATACCGTGAGGATGAATTTGAGGAGCTGCTTTGCTTTGCAGATCATATAGTGTTTAACTCACCCTCCCAGCTTCTTCGATTTGGAAAAAGAGCGAAGCAGGCCGGGAAAAGTGTAGGGCTCAGGATCAATCCGGAATGCTCTACCCAGGAAGGACATGCAATTTATGATCCCTGTGCCCCAGGCAGCCGTATGGGTACCACGAGAGCACAGTGGGAGGCTGCTGTGAAAATGCATCCGGATCTGACCGGATTATTGGATGGTATTCACTTTCACACCCTTTGCGAGCAGGATTCCTCTGATCTGGAAACTACTCTTGCAGCGGTAAAGGTGAAATTCGGAGATCTGATTTCTAAGGTAAAATGGCTGAACCTGGGAGGAGGACATCATATTACAAGACCAGGTTATGATATTGCACGGCTTGAAAAGTGCATTGAGGCGGCAAAGGAAGAATGGAAGGTGGATATTTACCTGGAGCCTGGAGAGGCATGGGCTTTAAATGCCGGTTTCTTTCTGACAACTGTGCTGGATGTGCTGCAAAATGGTGATACCCGGCTTGCAATTTTGGATGGAAGTGCTGCATGTCATATGCCGGACGTTCTGGAAATGCCTTACCGTCCGCCACTTCTTGGAGCAGGGGAGCCAGAAGAGAATGTCGTTACAGTCCGTCTTGGAGGACCAACCTGTCTGTCCGGGGATGTTATAGGAGATTACAGCTTCCAAAAGCCTTTGGCATACGGAGATCTTCTCATGTTTGGCGATATGGCCATATATACAACCTGCAAAAACAATACCTTTAACGGAATGCCCCTTCCTGATATCTGGCTGCGGCATGGTGATAAAACCATGGAACGTCTGACGGATTTCGGTTACGAGGATTTTAAAGGCAGACTTGGACACCGCAGGTGATCATAAAAAATCGCAGGTGATCATAAAAAATCTGTTTGACTTTTTGAAAAACAGGCAATATAATTAAATCAAACGAGTAGCAGGTAAGCGTAAATCCAGTTTACAAGCTGCTCGTTTTTTATTTTGCTAAAAATGAATAATATCGCCATGAAAAAGTGTGTAGCCTGTCAGCGTAAGTCCAGCTTATATGACAGAGTGCGCACTTTTTTTGTGCAGAAAAAAAGAGAGGAGTTAAAGCAAAATGGCGGAAAGCAACAAGATGAAGGAGATGCCGGTGAATAAGCTGATGGTCCAGATGGGAATTCCGATGATCTTATCCATGGCATTGCAGGCAGTCTATAACATTGTAGACAGCGCATTTGTAGGAAATATGAGAGTGGGCAGTGAATCAGCACTAAATGCACTGACTTTGGTATTCCCGGTTCAGATGCTTATGGTGGCAGTAGGAATTGGAACAGGTGTAGGAACCAATGCACTTCTTGCAAGAACACTGGGACAGGGAAACCGTAAAAAAGCTGCGAAGGTAGCAGGAAACAGTCTGTTTTTGGGTGTGATCATTTATGTGGTTTGTTTATTGTTTGGCATCTTTGGAGTGAGAGCATATATTTCATCTCAGACAGTAGATGCGGAAGTACTTGAGATGGGAGTCAGTTATCTGCGGATATGTTGTGTGATTTCTTTTGGAATCATCTTCTTTTCCTTATTTGAAAAGCTGTTACAGGCTACAGGACGCTCTCTTTATTCTACAATCGGTCAGGTGGTTGGAGCAGTTGTAAATATCATTCTTGATCCGATCATGATCTATGGTATTGGACCTTGTCCGGAAATGGGAGTGAAAGGTGCAGCCTACGCAACTGTAATTGGACAGGTAGCATCCGCAGTATTACTGCTTATCTTTCATATCAAATTAAATAAGGAATTTGAGCATGGGGCAAAATACATGAAGCCGGACGGCGGAATTATCAAGGAAATCTATGCGATCGGACTTCCGGCGATTATCGCTCAGGCACTGATGTCTATTATGGTTTATGTGATGAATCTGATCCTGAAGTTCAATCCGTCAGCACAGACAGCTTATGGATTGTTCTATAAGGTGCAGCAGTTTGTTCTCTTCCTTGCATTTGGTCTGCGAGATGCGATCACTCCGATCATTGCATTTGCTTATGGAATGAGAAGTAAAAAGAGAATTCAGGATGGTATTAAATATGGACTTATTTATACCGTTGCATTAATGATTATAGGAATTGCAATTACGGAGATTTTCCCTGGAGCATTTGCAACGCTGTTTAATGCAGGACAGTCCAGAGAATATTTTATCGGCGCGATGAGAGTGATCTCGGTAAGCTTCCTGTTTGCCGGAATCAATGTTGCTTATCAGGGTATTTATCAGGCACTGGACGGTGGTGTGGAATCATTGGTTATTTCACTTTTGAGACAGCTTATTATCATCCTGCCGCTGGCAGGAATCTTTTCCCTGTTTGTAAGAAATGGTCAGGTGGGCGTTTCCCTGATCTGGTGGGCATTTCCGATTACAGAAGTAATTGCATGCCTGGTGGGCTATGTATTTTTAAAGAGAATCAGAAAAAACAAAGTTGATGCTTTGCGTTAAGGAGGAACTGGAAATGGCAAAAAGAATCATTACAATCAGCAGAGAATTTGGAAGCGGTGGACGTTTTATCGGAGAAGAAGTCGCGAAGAAGCTGGGAATTGCTTATTATGATAAAAATGTTATTAATGAAATTGCAGAAAAGTCCGGATTATCGCCAGAATACATTCAGGAAAATGCAGAATTATCTCCGAAAAAAGGGATGTTTGCATATGCACTTGCCGGACGTGACATCACAGGAAGATCTGTGGAGGATATGGTACATGAGGCGCAGAGAAAAGTTATTTTAGAACTAGCCGAGAAGGCCCCTTGCGTGATCATTGGAAGAAATGCGGACTATATCCTGAAAGACCGTGATGATGTGCTGAATGTATTTATTCATGGAAATATGCCGGAGAAAACACAGCGGATCATTCGATTATATAATGTAGATGAGAAGAAAGCTGTGAAAATGATGGCAGACACAGATAAAAGACGTATGACAAATTATAACTTTTACACGGAGCATAAATGGGGAAAGGCCAGTAATTATACGTTGTGCCTGAACAGTTCACAGCTTGGATATGACAGATGTGAGAAGATCATTATGGAATGTATTAAATAACAGGAGGTGTATACTGTTTACTACAAATTGCTGTTGGTTCCAGGGCAGGAATATTAGACGAAATAGTTAGTGAGGTTTCTATGGCAATTTCTATTTTTCGCTATGGATGGAAAAATATGGATTCTTCTGAATGTGAGACATAATGACAAAATCTGCTTGATAAACCAGATAAAGGTGATATACTGGATGCATAAGAAAAGAAACCGTGTGGAATTACAGTTTTGTTTTCACACGGTTTTTTAGAAAATATGAGTTAGACAATGCTAACATTGGTTGCTTGCTTGAAAAAGAGGGCAGATTTCTATGAAAATATTGATTTATGGAAAATGAATATTTTTGGTTTCCTGTCTTTACAAATTCTAATGGTTATGTGAAAAAAACTGAAGACATGTGAATGTAAGGCGAAAACAGCACAGTGATTGGAGGAAAAAGCATGAGAAACGAAGAATACAAAAGGTTGTCGATTGCTGAATTTACAAAAGCAGCAGGAAGATATGAAAGTAACCATGCGGGTATATACGAAATGTGTAAGAAGGATTATCCAGATATTCTGGCGGAGCTGGAGAAAGAGTCGTTTAGAGAATTGTTGGATGCAGGCTGTGGTCCGGCTCCAATGATTTCTTTATTATCAGAAAAATATCCAGACAGGCATTATACCGGGTTGGATCTGACTCCTGCGATGATCGAACAGGCAAAAAAGAAAGAGATTCCAAATGCAACATTTGTTGTGGGAGACTGTGAAAATTTTCCTTTTGAAAACGATTCATTTGATGCAATTATTTGTTCTATGAGCTTCCATCACTATCCAAATCCACAGGCATTTTTTGACAGTGTGAAAAGATGTCTTCGCCCAAATGGAAGATTGATTCTGAGAGATGTGACCAGTGACAATAAAGTATTGGTATGGCTGATGAATACACTGGAAATGCCTTTGGCAAATATATGTGGACACGGAGATGTCCGGGTTCCGACAAGAGATGTGGTCATGAAATGCTGTAGGAAAGCAGGATTAAAAGTAGAAAAATTTGAAATCCGTAAAGGTATGAGGATGCATTGCGTTGTAAGAAAACAATAGAAGAAGGCAATAGACAATGAAAGAAAAAGTGAATGTGACAGGTGTGCCGGAAACGATGGTACAGACTTTGTATGCAAGAGCAAAAGAAACAAAAAAGCAAAATGCCAAAATCAAGGATGAGATTGCAGTAGAACTTGTGGAGAAGCTGGACTATAACTTTTCCAAAGCAGATAAGGATAAAGCCATGAATTATGGCGTAATTGCTAGAACAATCGTATTAGACCGGATGGTTAAGCAATATCTGGAGAAGCATGCAAATACAGTTGTTATAAATATTGCATGTGGACTGGATACCAGATGTTATCGGATGGAGAGAAAATATCTGCACTGGTACAATGTGGATCTGTCAGAAACGATGAAGATAAGGAGTCAGTTCCTTACCGAAACTGGTCCGGTATATCAGATTGCAAAGTCTGCAATGGATGAATCCTATGTAGATGATATCGATTATCATGGTGAGAATGTTCTGTTAATAATCGAAGGTCTTACAATGTATTTGTGTGAAAAGGATATTAGAAAAATGTTTTCTATTATTGAGAAATCATTCCAGAAGGTAACCGTAATGATTGAAACCATGTCCCCTTTTGTTGTAAAACATGTGAAAGAAAAATCTATAGAGGGGAGCAATGCAAAATTCACATGGGGAGTTAAGAATGGAAAGGAACTGCAAAGAATCATACCGGCATTTTCTGTTCGACAGGAAGTCAGTCTGATTGAAGGAATGAAAGAGCTTATGCCGATTTATCATGTGATAGGAAAGTTTCCAATCGTTCGGAACATCTCAAATAAAATAATAGTTATGGAGAAACATGGCTGATATTATACGAGCAGGAGATGATACAGATGAAGAAAAGTCATTTTGATGTGGAAACAGATGGATTTTATGGCGCATACTGGAAATGCAAATCAGATTCAGACTGTGCGATGATCGCCATGATCGGGGATGATTCAGAGGATTATCTGGCGCGTACATCCGTGAAATGGTTGCATAAACTCGGTGTGAATGTGATGACGATGTCACCTGGGAAAAAGGATTATGGACATCATAATTATCCGCTGGAACGTATAGAGAAAGCAATCAATTGGTTAAAAGTGCATGGTAATCAGAAGATAGGAATTGTCGGGGTATCTACGACAGGAACACTTGCCTTAACTGCCGCTTCTTATTTTGCAGATATTACATTGACGATTGGTCTGACACCGAGTGACTTTATCTGGCAGGGATTTATGCAGGGCAAAAAAGATGGCTGTAAGGAATGGCCGATTGAGGGAGAATCTCTTTTTTCGTATAAAGGAGAACCACTTCCGTACATGCCTTTTTTCTATAAACATCCGGATTACTGGCATGTAATTGAAAAAGAAACAAAGCGAACCGGTGATATGATTAATTCAAGAAAACTGTTTGACGATTCGGAAAAGGCTCATCCAATCCAAGAAGACGAGATGATCAAGATTGAAAAAATCAATGGAACATTATTGCTGATTGGTGCGGAAGATGATGTGTTGTGGGATACTACAAAATACATCCGCCGAATGAAGCAGCGTATAAAAGAACATCCGCATACATGCAGATTAGAGTCTGTAATTTATGAGCATGGAACCCATTTTGTTTTTCCAGAAAGCATGCTAAAGACAATGCTTCCGGTTGGTTCCGGACTCTTTGTGAGACTGGCATTTCAGGCAGCAAGAAAACATCCGAAAGAATGTCGCAGAGCACGTCTGGATATTGACCAGCGGGTGAGAAATGCTGTTGCAAAATGGAAGAGAGTAGATAGATCTTTTAAAAGTGGATAAAGCAGCTAGAGAACGGGAAGAAGTGATCCTGAAACAGTTAGAAGAAAAAGAACCACTGCCGGATAAAGAGAAAGATTAGATGGCATGGGTGAGAGTAGCCAACCAGCACAGAGCGATTGCAGAAGAGATTATTCTCAAGGAATTGATTTATGTTTAAATGAAGGTGATGAGGTCGTGGATTGCGACCTCATTATTGTATGAAAAATAGCAGTAGGCAGAATGAGAAAAATAGGGTAAAATGGGAACATGGATTTTGGAAACTCATAAGAAATGATTGTGCGGTAAAGTAACTTGAAATGCCAGTTTGGCATTTCAAGTTATAGAGGAGATGGAATGGCGGATCAGAAAGTAAAAGAAATGGAACCAGTGGAAACACAAATAGTTGAAATCATGCCACCGGACATTGAAAATCTGATTTATGTGGTAAGAAACAAACAAGTTATGGTGGATAGTGATCTGGCAATGCTTTATCAAGTAGAAACAAAAGCTTTAAATCGTGCAGTAAAAAGAAATATAAAACGATTTCCAGAAGATTTTTGTTTTCAGCTTACAACAGAAGAAACAGAATCTTTGAAGTGCCAATCTGGCACCTCAAAAATACAAGAGCCAGAAAAAAAGGATGGACGAGGTGGCAGACGTACGCTACCGTATGTATTTACAGAGCAGGGAATATCCATGCTGGCCAGTGTATTGCATAGCGAGGTGGCAATTAATGTAAGCATAGGTATTATGCGTGCATTTGTAGAAATGCGACGGTTTATAGCCAACAATGCACTTTTGTTTGAAAGGATTAGTAACGTTGAGCTAAAACAACTGGAATATCAGAAAAAGACAGATGAAAAGCTGGAGCAAATTTTTGAGTACATATCAGATCATGAGGAGTCTAATCAAAAGATATTTTTTGATGGTCAGATATATGATGCGTTCAGTTTACTAATAGGACTGATTCAGAAGGCAGAAACGGAAATTGTTCTGGTAGATGGATATGTGGATGTAGGAACATTAAATATTTTGTCAAAGAAGAAAGAAAATGTGGCGGTGACAGTTTATACACTGCAACGGACAAAATTATCTCAAACAGATGTAGATAACTTTAATGCACAGTATCCTAAACTGGATGTGAAGTACACAAGAGCATTTCATGATCGATTTTTAATTCTTGATAAAACGAAAGCATATCATGTTGGTGCGTCTTTGAAGGATGCAGGTAAAAAATGCTTTGGAATAATCTGATTGAAGATGCAGGTATTGTAAGGGATATTTTACAGAGATTAGAATTAGAAACAGAAGAATAGAAAAGTAAGTTATGCAGAAAGGCGTGAGTCATAAGAATATGGCTTGCGTCTTTTTCTGTCTGGAAAGGAAGTGGGGAGCATGGCACAGATTTTTCGTGTAGAGAGAACTAAGAATTTTACGGTAATGAGTAATCATCATTTCAAGAATAAGAATCTGACATTGAATGCGAAAGGGCTATTATCGCTGATGTTAAGTTTGCCAGAGCTATTCTTCGAGAATCACGAAATGCAAGACGAAATTCGGAAATTAAACGACGAAATTCATCGTTTGACAACCGAACTGTCCGAAACGCAGAAGCTGAATCAATTGCTTCAGAAGAACAACGACGATTTGAGGAACAGAAACGGTTTGAAGAGCAGGAGCGAGCAAGAGCTGCTCGAAGAAGAAATAAAAGACGTTCGGGACCAGAACTCTAAATTGCAGATACAGGTGAATAAATCATCTGTGCAAGCTGTTGATGAGGCATATAGAAAACAAAAAGAAGCAGAAAAACAATTACGGTCATTAAAGCATCAGGCGGAACAGAATAGAAAGATAGCTGAGAAGGAAGTGCAAAAATTGAAAAAAAGGATAAGATTGCAATCAGAGAAAATAAACGAGATAAAATTTTTCTGTGGAATCGGATATATAGTGGCACTTGTACTTTCAGCTTGTCTTATTAAGATGTGCTTCTTGTGATTTTAAATGCGATATTTCAGAATTGAATTACGATTTTTGATAGACTAGATTGTTTGAAACGCATTTTTATGATATGATGATAAATACCATGTGAACAGATATTTCAAGCAAATAAGATTGAGGTGAAAAAATGGCAGTTAGTTACAAGAAATTGTGGAAATTGTTAATTGATAAAGAAATGATGAAGAAAGATTTGCGTGCAATGACAGGAGTTAGTACAACAACGATGTCTCGATTATCAAAAGATGAAAATGTAAGTACAGAGATT
Organism: Ruminococcus sp. 1001136sp1; assembly: GCF_039841815.1. Classification (NCBI taxonomy): domain Bacteria; kingdom Bacillati; phylum Bacillota; class Clostridia; order Eubacteriales; family Oscillospiraceae; genus Ruminococcus; species Ruminococcus sp. 1001136sp1. Next base: position 169,671 of record NZ_JBDPGY010000002.1, read on the forward strand.
CTGTCAAAGATATGTTCTGCTTTGAATTGTGACGTGGGAGATATCATGGAATTTGTTCCTGATAAAAAAGAGGAGCAGTAAGGAGGTACGGGAACATGGATCATTCTTATCCTTATATTGCATCTTTGACCAGAGAGCCGTTCCTTTTCTACGAAATGCGTTCTACCGCAAAGCTAATGGTAGAAGGAAATTCCGATGATGCAATTGTTAAAGAAATTGTAGAGCAGAATCTTTTCCAGTACCCAACGGAAAAATCTATCACACGCATGGCAAAAGCTTGTATAAAACGGCTTCATGCACTGGAAGATGATTCACTGGTTGCTGCGATTGCGTCACAGCCAACGGATGTAGCAAAACAGATTTGTCTTTATGCATTGATGAAGCAGAGTCGACTGGTTTGGGAATTTATGCTGACAGTTATTGGTGAGAAGTACAGATTAAGAGATACGTCTTTTGGTAAGATAGATTTGAATACATTTTTTATGCGCTTGCAGGAGCAGAATGATACCGTAGCTTCCTGGAGCGATACTACAATAACAAAGTTAAAACAGATCATTGCCAGGGTGCTTGTCGAAACAGAATATCTCGACAATCTCAAGGCAGATCATTTGAATCCAGTATGGCTGCATCCTGTTTTGGAGAATGCCATCAGAAGCAATGGCGATACGGCGATACTGCCAGCGTTTAATTGCTTTTCGTAGGAGGTAGCCTGATGAGTGATATAAAAGAACGCCTGGACAAAGTTCGGGCATTGATTCAGGAACCGGAGTTCCTGGAAGGCAAGGGACTCAGCAATGAGGTGAATATCAGAATCTTCTGTTATGAACCGGAGAATGAAATGGTTGTCCGTCATTTTGTGAATCAGCTGGAAACTGATCAGTCCTTAGATTGCCATTTGATCGTTTGTAATTTATATAAAACATTTCTCTCTATCTGCGATGATATGGACATCACAGATGCGATTCCCGATATGGAAGAAGCTGACGGAAGTGCTTATCTTCTGGAGCAGCTTAACTCCGCAATCGGCAATGGAGAGTTCATTGATAAAATCCAGTATGAGCCACACGAACCGGGTGATGTGCTGATGCTGACAGGTGTGGGCGAGGTGTTCCCGTTTATGAGAATCCATACGTTATTGGAAGCCTTGCAACCGTATTTTTCGGATGTTCCGATTTTGGTTATGTATCCGGGTGAGTTTGATGGTCGTCATGTAAAACTATTCAATCGTTTGACACCAAATGATTATTACCGGGCATTCAGTGTCATAGATTAAGGGGGATAAAGCCATGATGATTCGAGATATGTTTGCGGATGACATTAACCGCAAAATCAATGGTGTAATTAAAGTAGATCAGGCTGCTGATGATGTAATCGAGCAGGAGTTAAATGAATATGTCATTACCAGAGAATTGAAGAAACACTTCATTACGTTCTTCAATTATTACGGTGATGCTTTTGACCAGCCGACAGCTGATATGGGTGTTTGGATTTCTGGTTTCTTTGGAAGTGGTAAATCTCACTTCTTGAAAATGCTTTCCTATCTTTTGGAAAATAAAGAGGTAAAAGGCATTCGCAGTGTGGAGCGTTTCCGTAAAAAGTTTGAGGATGACCCGGCAACCTTTATGCTGATTGATCGTGCCACAAAGGGACAGACCGAGACAATTCTGTTCAATATTGATATTGAGGGATTCAGCAATAAAGATAAGACTGCGGTTCTTCGTGTATTTGCCAAAATGTTCTACAACCATCTGGGATTTTACGGTGAGAATCTGAAAGTTGCCATGATGGAGCGTTATATTGACCAGCAGGGAAAAACTGAGGAGTTTCGCAGAGTTTTTGAAGAAAAGAAAGGAAAGCCTTGGCTTGAAATGCGCCGTGCCTTTGCTTTCAATGGCAAGTTCATCATCCCGACATTGATGAAAGTTCTGGATATGAGTGAGGACGATGCCAAGGCGTGGTTCAATGATAAAACCGCAACAGAGATTTCTATTGCACAGCTTGTGGAAGATATGAAAGCCTATGTAGATACTAAACCTGCAAACTTCCGTCTGCTGTTTATGATTGACGAGGTTGGTCAGTATGTTGGTACGGATACCGATATGCTTTTGAACCTCCAGTCTCTGACCGAGAAAATCGGAAGTGAGTGCGAAGGTAAGATTTGGGTGATCTGTACCGGACAGGAAGCCATTGATGAAATCATTAAAGTTCGTGCTGATGAGTTCTCTCGTATCCAGGCACGTTTCAAGACAAGACTGAGCTTATCTTCTTCCTCCGTGGATGAAGTTATCCAGAAGCGTATCTTGAAAAAGAAGCCAGAAGCAACCGAAGATTTGGAAGGTGTTTATGAGCAGAATGATTCTGTTCTTCGTAACCTGTTCAGCTTTAGCGGTTCTATTCTGGATATTAAAGGTTATTCCGGTCCGAGAGAATTTACAGAGAACTTCCCATTCGTGCCGTATCAGTTCATCATCATGCAGAAAGTATTTGCTGAAATCCGGAAACATGGAAATTCCGGCAAGCACCTGTCCGGTGGTGAGCGTTCTATGCTTTCCGGTTTCCAGGAAGCTGCACAGAAAATTCAGGAGAAGGATGAATACGCACTTGTTCCATTCTTCCGTTTTTACGATACCGTACATACTTTCCTGGACGGTTCTATTCGCCGAGTAATTGAGCGTTGTCAGAAAGCTGCTGACAACGTGGATGGCATTGAACAGCAGGATGTGGATGTGCTGAAACTTCTGTACTTGATTCGATATATTGATGATATTCCTTCTAATCTGGACAATATCGTTATCCTTATGGCGGACGATATTCGTGTGGATAAGATTATCATGCGTGAAGCTGTCCGTGGATGCCTTGACCGTCTGATGAGCCAGAACTATATTGGCAGAACTGGCGATACTTATAATTTCCTGACCGATGAGGAACAGGACATTCAGCGTGAAATCCGGGATACCAATGTGGATACCGCTTCTATCGTGGAGCGTATTGCTCAGATGATTTACGGTGATATTTTCACAACCAAGAAGTTCCGTTATGGGAAATATGACTTTGCTTTCGATCAGATGGTGGACGGCATTACGGTTGGTGTGGCAACTGGCGGTATGCGTCTGCGTTTCCTGACCGTGGCTACTGATGCCATTGAAAAAACAGATTACCGTCTGATGGCGGAATCCAAAGGTAACGAAGCAATCGTGGTTCTGGCTGACACGCCTTACTATGAATCTCTGGAATCTGCTATGAAGATTCGCAAGTACGTAAAGCAGAGAAATGTAAGCCAGCTTCCAAAAACTGTGCAGAAAATCATCAGTGACCAACAGGACGAAGCCGGAAAATATGAGCTGAGTGCAATGACCGAATTGCAAAATGCCATTGAAAGGGCGCAGTTCTATGTAGACGGCGAACATCTGGAAATTAAAGCCGGAAATGCCAAAAGCAAGATTGACCAGTCTCTTGAATATCTGGTTGCTCATGTATATAGCAAGCTCGACCTGATTACAGATAATGCAGGAAGTGACGCAGATATTATTGCAATTCTGACAGGTGCGGTAACGGCACTTCCGGGCATGGAGCCAAACCGTGATGCTGCTTCTGCTATGGAAGAATATCTGGAAATGCAGGATGCGAAAAAACTGCCGACATCTATGGCAGACGTACAAAGCAAATATAGTGCAATTCCGTATGGATGGAAAGAAATTGATATTGCTGCGGTTACGGCACAGCTGATTTATTCCCAGAAAGTAACCATCAAGTATGCAGGCAATACCATTCAGCCAGATAACCCGAAATTGCCAGATATGCTCCGCAAAAAGAGTGAGATCGGCAAGACTTCCATCAGCAAGCGTAAAACCATTTCTGCTACGATGATGCGTGATGTAAAAGCGATGCTCCGAGAGTATTTCGATATCATGGATGTACCGGATGATGAAGATGGTCTGATTCGCTTTGTGACTGAGAAATTCAGTGAACAGCGTGATTACTATGCTTCTTTGGATGCCCGTTATGACGGACATAAATACCCGGATCGTGGATTGGTGCAGGAAGCCATTCATCTGATGGACGATGTACTTTCTCAGAAGAAAGACAATATTGCCCTGATTGAGCGTGTGCTGAAAAAAGAGGATGCTCTTTTCAACAATAAAGAAGCCATGAGCAACGGCATTGAAAACTTCTTCAAAACCCAGGTAACAGTATTCGACCAGGCAGTGCAGTTTGAAAAATCTCTGTACGACGATCTTGACCGAATTGCAGAAAATGAGGAAGCACATAAGGCACTGAATACCATTCGTCTGATTACGATGGTTCAGACTGGAAGCAAGTTCAACTATACCCGGATTCGTGAACTGAATCCGTTGATGGATACGGTTCGCACCTCCCATGACAAGATGCTGGAAGAAAAACGTGTTGAGGTTCTGGAAACGGTTCGTCAGTGTATGGAAGCAACCCACACTGCCGCAAACGGTGATTCCAAGGCATCACATTTGATTGAAAAATCAGACAAATATTTCAGCCAGTGCAAGGAGAAAATTGCAGAATTAAAGAGCCTTGCCCTTCTGGATGCTATGTTCTTGCCGATGTGTCAGTACAAGGATGATACGGTCAGCAATATCGAGTCTGTTCTGGCTCCGCCTGCACCGAAGCCGCCAGTACAGCCGACACAGCCGGGAAAAGAAGCAGCTCCGGCAAAGAAAAAGGTTGTTCGTGCTTATAACCGTCAGGTTGTATTCCAGGCAAAGACCTTACAGACGGATGCGGATATTGATGATTATGTAGAGAAAATTCGTTCTCAGCTGAAACAGTTGCTGAAGAATTGCGACGAAATTAAGCTGAATTAAGGAGACGAGTATGGATAAGAATGCGATTAAAAAATTTGCTGTCTGGGCAAGAACAGAGCTGATCGCCCGTGTTTCACTGAAAGGTGTGGAATACGGTATCACAGAGGACAACATTGAGGATGCCAATGCGGACAGCGTTGGCGGCAAAGTCCTCACTGCCGATGAAAAGAAACAGCGTCAGGCTCTGATTGCTGAGATTAACGATAAAGGATATAAGCAGGTCATGGAAGAGGTTGCCTATACTTGGTTCAATCGCTTTTCTGCTCTGCGATTCATGGAAGTAAACGGCTACCTTCCTTCCCATGTGCGTGTATTCACGGACGAGGAAAACAACTTTAAGCCACAAATTATAACTGAAGCCATTCATCTGGATTTGGATGGACTGGATATGGAAAAGGTCTATAAACTGAAAGATGCCGAAAAGACCGAAGAACTGTATAAATATCTGCTGATCGTGCAGTGTAACGCCTTGAATAAGATTCTGCCGGGAATGTTCCAGAAGATTGCGGACTACACCGAGCTTCTTCTGCCGGATAACTTGCTTCGTGAAGGCAGTGTGATTCAGCAGATGATCGAGCTGATACCGGAGGATGACTGGAAAGATGCTGTTCAGATTATCGGATGGCTGTATCAGTATTATAACAGCGAGAAAAAAGACGATGTTTTCGCAGCGTTGAAAAAGAATGTGAAAATTACAAAAGAGAATATCCCTGCAGCAACCCAGCTTTTTACACCTGACTGGATTGTTCGCTACATGGTAGAGAACAGCCTTGGTCGCCTGTGGCTGGAGGGACACCCGGATGTGAAAGAGCAGCTTCTTCCTACCGAGGAAGAACAGTCTACTTATGCTGACGGAAATCGTGAATCAGAAGATACTAAATGGCACTACTATCTGGAAGAAGCCGAGCAGGAGCCAGAAGTGCAAGAACAGTTGGCCGAAATCCGTAAGGAATATGCTACACTGACACCAAATCAGCTGAAAGTTATTGACCCATGCTCCGGTTCCGGTCATATTCTTGCGTATATGTTTGATGTGCTGATGAAGATTTATGAATCCTACGGCTATACTACCCGTGAAGCAGTGGCAAGTATTGTGGAGAACAATCTTTATGGTCTGGATATTGATGACCGTGCGGCACAGCTGGCTTACTTTGCGGTGATGATGAAAGCCCGTCAGTATGACCGCCGCTTCTTTAGCCGCGGCATTCAGCCCCATGTATATGCTATTGTGGAGAGCAACCATGTAGATAAATTCGCGGTGAATTATTTCTGTAACGGCGATATGAAGCTCACAGCCGCAATGGATACCATCATCAAAGAATTGCATGATGCAAAGGAATATGGTTCGATTGTAACCGTAACACCGCAGGATTGGTCTGTTCTGTATGACCGTTTCGCTGAGATTACGGTAGATATAAATATGTCTCGTGATACGGCACTGAGAGAATTACTGCCGTTGGTACAGGTGGCAGAAGCATTGTCACAAAAGTATGATGTGGTAGTGACAAATCCGCCGTATATGGGGAGTTCGGGTATGAGTGCAAAACTGTCAGATTATGTAAAAAAGAATTATCCAGATAGCAAGAGTGACTTATTTGCGGTATTCATTGAGCATTGCGGATATATGGCAAAGAAAAATGGATATCAAGCGATGATTACACAACAGGTGTGGATGTTTATTGCAGGATATGAGCGATTGCGAGAAAAACTTTTAAGCCGCAGGGTTGTCAATATGTTGCATCTTGGAGCAAGAGCTTTTAATGAAATACCAGGAGAGGTAGTTCAAACTGCTTCTTTTATTTTGAATTTATCATATATTTCTGAGTATAGTGGAATGTATTGTAAACTTTTGACTGGAAAATCGGAAGCTGAAAAAGAAAAAGAATTTTTTAATCCAAAACAACGCTTTTCTACAAAACAAGCTATTTTTTCTGGAATACCAAGAACAGAGTATATATATTGGGTAAGTGATGCTCTTTTTCATGCGTTTACTCATTATAAAAAAGTAAGAGATTACTTTACAGTTCGCAATGGACTGACTACAGGGGATAATAATCGTTTTTTACGTCTATGGTTTGAAATTCGAAAAGAAAACATAGGAAGGAAATGGTTTCCTTGTAATAAAGGAGGTACATTCCGACGTTGGTATGGAAATAAAGATTATTTAATAGATTGGGAAAATAATGGATTTGCTCTCAAAAATTTTACAGATATAAAAACTGGTAAGTTAAGGTCGACACTTAGAAATATTGATTTTAATTTTCTCCCATCGGTTGTTGTTGGACATGTAGCATCTGGAGATTTGCCATTTAGATATGTGGAAGGTGGATTTATCTCAGAAAGTGCAGTTAACAGTATATATTCACTGAATAATGAAGTGAGTCTCATATATTTGCTTGGCATACTTAATTCTAAATCTTGTAACTATATTTCAAAAATGTTAAGTCCTACATTGGGTGTGTCACCTGAAGATATACTTAACATTCCGATTGTGGTGAGAGATGAGTCGATAGTTTCTTCAGTGGTGAAAAATACGCTTGCAATATCGAGAATAGATTGGGATGCTTTTGAAACATCATGGGACTTCCAACATCATCCTTTTCGTCGCAAAGTTTCGACTATTGCCGAAGCTTTTGAACAGTGGCAGGTTGAATGTGATGACCGTTTCAATCAGCTGAAAGCCAACGAGGAAGAACTGAACCGCATCTTCATTGATATTTATGGTTTGCAGGATGAGCTGACACCGGAGGTTGAGGATAAGGATGTCACTGTCCGCAAGGCTGAACTTGGCAGAGATATTCGATCTTTCATTTCTTATGCGATTGGCTGTATGTTTGGTCGCTACTCTCTGGAGGTGGATGGTCTTGCTTATGCAGGTGGCGAATGGGAGGCCAGCAAGTATGCTTCTTTTGCTGCGGATAAAGATAACATTATCCCGATTTGCGACGATGAATACTTCGAGGATGATATTGTCGGTCTGTTCGTGGAATTTGTGAAAACCGTTTACGGTGCAGACACCTTAGACGAAAACCTGAAATTTATTGCCGATGCCCTCGGCGGCAAAGGACAGCCGAAGGAGGTGATTCGGAACTATTTCCTGAATGATTTTTATAAAGATCATTGCAAGATTTATCAGAAACGCCCAATTTATTGGTTGTTTGACAGTGGCAAAAAGAACGGCTTTAAGGCTCTGATTTATATGCATCGTTATCAGCCGGACACCATTGCCCGCATTCGTACCGACTATGTGCATGAGCAACAGGCTCGTTATCGCACAGCTATTGCTGATTTGGAACAGCGGATTGCCAATGCTTCCACCGGAGAGCGTGTGAAGCTGAACAGAAAGCTGACCACCTTACAGGCACAGGAAGCTGAAATCAGAACCTATGAGGAAAAGATTCATCACCTTGCTGATCAGATGATTTCCATTGATCTGGACGATGGCGTGAAAAAGAATTATGCAATTTTCCAGGATGTTTTGGCTAAAATAAAGTAAGGAGGGATAGTTATAGAACCGAAACAAAAGAAATCTATTCTCTTGGGGAATGGAGTAAACATACAGTTTGGGGGAAAAGCCTATTCAAATAGGTTCATTTTGTCAAGAATTATTTTTAACGCACAGTGCGATAAGTATGATAGTCTTTTTGAAGGTACGCTGTCTGGAAGTGAAATTGAACAGATATTTCGAGGACTTCTTCCTACTGCAAATGCTGTGCTTGATGGAAAATATGATAAAGTTAATGCTGACGATGAAGTGAAAAGAGCTGTAATGGAGTTCAAGGCACAAAACGCAGAACGCAGCAAATTTGAGCATTATTATGAAATTCCATTAGAAGATTGGTTTTTGTTACTTCAATTATTCTTCTTGGATAATCCGGATTTGAGTGATATGTGGAAAGCATCAAAACAAGGATTTGAATGGATGATTCTGGATGCTATCTATAATGCTGGTAAAATTCAAGAAATTTATCAAAAAATGAAAAAGCCTGTCAAACGTTTTTTCAGATCGTTTGATTCGATATTTACATTGAATTATGATAATAATATTGAAAAGCTGACTAATAAAACAATTTACCATTTGCATGGGGATTATTCTGTCCTTGCAGATTCTGAAAATCCTGAAACAGTTCAGGGATTTTTGAACAAGCAAAACGGAAAAATCGTTATGAATCCAGATTATCCGCAATGTTATTGTAATGCACTACTTAATTTTAGTGGACAGAATAAATATAAAGAAGCTCAGGATAAAGTGAAAGGAATCGAGGCACTTCAAAGACTAAAGCAATTACATGATTCGGATGTAGAGAAATTTGAGATAATGAGAGCAGGTGTAGAATCAGAAAAAGCTCAAATTATAGATACTTATATCAAACATCCAGAACTGAAAATTGCCACGGATTATCATTTTGGGGAACTTGAAAAACTTTCAGGTGAATTGCATATTATAGGGCTTTCACCACAGAATGACAGTCATATATTTGCTTGTATAGAAAAAAGCTCATTAGATAAGGTAGTTTTCTATTCGTATGGTGAGCCGCCAAAGAAATTGCCATTGACTAAATCATATGAATTTGCAGATATTAAGCAGTTATGGAAGTCATTGGATGCGAATCAGCCACAATATAATTGTGGTAGAAAATATCCGGATTCTGATGAAGCTAAAAAGTTTTTTGAACTTTTTAATACATTATCCCTTGATCCGATTACAAAGGAAGAAATTGAGAAAGAAGCAAATTCAATTCCTGAATATATGGCGATGCCATTATGCAAAGAAGCTATGAATTTGATTAAGGTTCAGACAACACCAAAAAGTGAAGAAGAACTTATGAAACAGTTTAGAATGGTTAGTAGAATAGCTTTAAGAGAGGGAATTTATCCGTCTGCTTTTTATTTGATTTTAATAGACAATTTTTCAAAATTATCGTAAAAGGAGGGCTTGCATATGATAACGGATGAAAGAATCAAAAATTCCAGTGAGCTGGAGTTTGCTGTATTTTGTATTGAAAATGTAGCGACAAAGCTGGGCGTGGATGCAGAGCGTGTTTATCAGGCGTTTACCAAACAGAGTGATATTTTGCACGGCTACATCGTGCCGGAATATGAAGTGCTGCATACCCAGAGCCGGGAATATATCGTTGATGACCTCCTTGACGTGATGAAAGAAAGGGGTGTGGAAGTATGATTCTCTATCATGGTTCCTTTTTAGAGATTGCAAAGCCGGATTTGGTTCATTCCCGCCCCAATGTAGACTTCGGACGTGGCTTCTATGTCACGCCGCTATATGAACAGGCGGCGAAGTGGTGCGGCAAGTTCAAATGCCGTGGAAAAGATGGTATTATCTCCTGGTATGAGTATGATGAAAGCCGGGAAGCTGAACTGAAAACGCTGAAATTCGATTCCTATTCCGAAGAATGGTTGGATTTCATTCTGAATTGCCGCAGCGGAAAAGATTCGACAGATTATGACTTTGTTGTGGGCGGTGTTGCCAATGATAAGGTGTTTAATACCGTGGAGTTGTTCTTTGACGGATTGATTGATAAAACGGAAGCTATCAACCGCCTACGTTATGAAAAGCCGAACCTGCAAATATGTTTCCGCACAGAGAAATCACTGTCTCTGTTGCATTTTGAAGGGAGTGAAACACTATGACAGCGAACCCGATTTTGCTTCAGAAAAAATATGCTCGTGTCATTGAGTGTTTTGCCAAACAGCAGGGACTTTCATTGGATGAGGCATTGGATTTCTTTTATCATTCCCTGGTCTATCAGCTGATCCGTGATGGTGTTTCTGACATGCACTGCATGAGCGATGCGTATTTGGCAGAGGAATTGAAACAGGAATATGAGGAAAAAGTGCCTGAAAATGCGGTAGTAAAGGAGAGAATAAGGTGAGACAGAATATTTTTGATTCAATACCATCAGATATAGTTTCCAGTAAAGATAATGTATTTGCAAATTTTTTGCAAACGGCGGGACTTTATGAGTCCATGAAAATAGATGAAGATAATATTGAAGAGTTAATTCTTTTACTTGATGGAAAAGTCCGAATAAGTGCTTATTGTAAAGAATGTAAAGAAGAGCGTGTTTTTACAATGAAGCCTTATATATATTTTCAAGATAATGATAATGAATGCTATTCAAAAAAACTTTCAGAGGAAGTTTGGAGAATTCAGCAGTTGCGTATTCTTGAAAATACACCACAGGTTGGAGGGTTCGTAAAAGAACAAAATACGGTATGGAAGTGGAAAGAACCGCAAACTGAAGAAGTGTCAAGAATTTTGATATTCCAATTTGTTTGTAGCATGAATGAGGAGCATCATCTTGATTATATTGTTCTGACAACAGACAATTCAATGATGAAAATTGGGCAGTATCCATCTGTCGCAGACATGACATTTCCAGAATTAGATGCTTATAAGCATGTGATTTCTAAGGAAGACCGTAAGGAACTTGGAACTGCAATAGGACTTTTTGCAAGTGGTGTTGGTGCTGGATCATATGTTTATCTGAGAAGAATTCTTGAAAGACTTGTTTATCAAGCAAAAGAAACTGCGGCTGATGCGATTGATAACGAGATGTTTGAACGGGCGAGAGTAGCTGAAAAAATTAAGATGTTGGAAGGATATCTTCCAGATATACTGGTCAAAAATGCAACCATTTACGGAATCTTGAGTAAAGGTATTCATGAGTTAAGCGAAGAAGAATGCCGAAAGTATTTTCCTGTTGTGAAAGAATGCATTTATCAGATACTCGGTATGTGGGAAAGTGAGAGAAGAAAAAAGGCTGATGAAGATGCTTTAAGCAAAGCATTGAGCTCAATTTCTTCATCAATCAAGTAAAAATATGGTGGTTAGGACTGTTAAAGAGAGCGAGGTGTTACGATGACCATAGAAGAAATTCTTGCAGGGGAATCAAAAAATGTAGAGTTTAAAGAGAACCTGCCTGAGAAAAGCATCAAATATATGAAATCTGTGGTTGCCTTTGCAAATGGAACCGGAGGAAAAATCATTTTCGGAATTGCCGATAAAACCAGAGAGGTTGTTGGCTTTGACAAGGAAGATGTGTTCAAGAAAATGGATGCCATTGCCAATGCTGTATCAGACAGCTGTGAACCGGCAATTATCCCGGATATCACTTTACAGACGGTTGATGGTAAGACTGTCATTGTGGTTGAGGTTTCTGAGGGCAGACAGCGCCCGTATTATATCAAAGCCCTTGGCAGAGATGGCGGTGTATATGTTCGTGTTGCCGGAACTACCCGTCTTGCCGATGAGTATATGATAAAAGAATTGTTGTTTGAGGGGAGTAATCGTTACTATGATCAGACTTTATGTACTGGGTTAAATGTTACAGATGAAGATATTGATGTCCTCTGCAAAGCTATGAAAGAGCAGGCTGTCAGAAATGCCCGTACAGAGGAACAGAAAGCAACGATTAAAGATGTAGGCAGACAGCAGTTACGTTCATGGGGCGTTTTGATTGAGCGTGATGGAAAAGATTATCCATCCAATGCGTTTGCTATTTTGACTGGTAACGGAGGACTTCATGTTGCAACGCAATGTGGTGTGTTCAAAGGTACAACGAAAGCGGTATTTGTTGACCGTAGAGAATATACTGGTCCGCTTTGGGAGCAGATAGATGAAGCATTTCAGTTTGTTCTGAGAAATATTCATCTGGGTGCTACTATTGTGGGAATTTATCGCCAGGATGTTTATGAGATTCCACCGGATGCTATTCGTGAGTTGATTATTAATGCCATGGTACATCGTAGTTATCTGGATCATGGTACAATACAGGTTGCGGTATATGACAACCGATTGGAAATCACTTCTCCAGGAAAGCTGCCAATGGGACAAACTATGGAACGTATGAAAGAAGGCTATTCCAAAATCAGAAATGAAGCCCTTGCCCATGCGTTTGCGTATATGAATCTGATTGAGCATTGGGGAAGCGGTATTCCGAGAATTATTGATAAAGTGAAAGCTGCCGGACTGCGGGAGCCGGAGTTTATTGGTGGCGAAGTGGATTTGCGTATCAATATTTATCGAGGTCAGGTTGATACCAATAACGCCACATTTAACGCCAATGGCACTAAAAATGGCGCTAATGGCGTTAAATGTAGCGCCGATGATGGCACTAATGGCACTGAAGTGCCGCTTAATAAGGAACAGACGCAGATAGAAAAATTGTTGCAGATTATAGAGAAGAATCCATCTGCAACACAGGCATATTATGCGGAAGAAATGGGTATATCGAAAAGAACGGTTTCTCGAATATTTGCTTCTTTACAGGAAAAAGGTAGATTGGTACAGGGCGGAACAAAACGAAAAGCAAATTGGAAGATTATACGGTAGGAGGACAGCATGGATACAGATAAAATAATACAAGATTTAAATCGCAGGTTTGCTGCACCTCTTCCTGAGTTTTATCAGCGTCGTATCATTTTCTGGTACGATGAAGATAAGGAATTTGAGGATAAGCTGGATGAAGTGGTTTTGGAAAATGCAAAGGTGATTGCGCTGACTGGAAATAATGCGTTTTCTGTAAAAAAACTGCTTTCAGTAGATGATTTGACCACAAATTATCTGGTTTACAGTCCGTGTGTCTATAACCGCCCGGATGATAACTGGCTTCTGGATGTGGAGCTTTACAGCGAAGAGTTTCGGGCAGATCTGATTTCTATCTGGATGGATGAGATGGGACTTATATCAAATCCGGCAATGAGGAAACAGGTTAAAAATTATCGTGCTTATTTCAATGCGAAAGACCGTCGTTTGAAAGTTAGCACACAGAATAAAGTTCCGGAAACACCGGCACAGTTACACATGGCTGTCATGGCGGCAATCTGTGGATTGAAGGATGCACAGCCTAATATGATTCTCCGTAGTGTGTTCCAGGCAGGACTTGATTTGAATAATAACACGATTTATCAGGATTTTGTAAAATATCATGCGGACGCAGCATTTTGGGCGATGGTTCGTCAGGGATGCGGATTTGTGGAGGAAGAACCAGATCTTGGGCGGTTGGCAATTCATCTGCTTTTAACTGCGGCGACCCGTACCATGCGGCAGGAATATCTTGCCGGACTGGACGGTTTTATTTCCATGCCACATCAGGCATATTGCTATGATTTTATTTCTGAATGGCTTCATAGTGATAACATTCCGCAATTATATGATGTGGCTCGTTATGTTGAGGATGAAGCTCGTCTGTATCAGCGTTTTGAAAAGCTGACAGTAGAAGATTTGGTAGGAACAGAGTGTTTTCCGTGTATTAATGAAGTGATTCTGAAAAAGTTAATGACAGAGATCAGCGACCATATCATTGATGTGGATACCATTACGAATACCGTTGAAAAACGGAGAACTTGTGTATGGTATGAGCCATTTGAGAATTTTTATGACGGTATCTTACAAGTGGCGAATATGCAAAGTTTCTTTAAGGAACATTCTGCCGGATTCCATACCGCAGAAGCGAAAAGTATCTGGAAAGAATATACAGAGAGTTACTATCAGATGGACACTTATTACCGTTTGTTCCATCTTAGTTTTCAAAAGAGTTTGGAGGCTTCCAATATTCTGTTGGATGATCTATTTAAGCACGTTGTCGATAAAGTGGAAGGACTCTATAATCATTGGTTCTTAGGTGAGTTGGGCAACAATTGGTCGGATGTATGTGCGGATGAACTGGCAACTTACGGTAAAGTTCTGGAAGTACCGCAACAGGAGGATTTTTACCGTTCCCGTATCCAAGCCTCGGATACGAAAGTATTTGTAATTATCTCAGATGCCATGCGTTATGAAGTGGCAGCTACGATGGCAGATCAGCTTCAGCGAGAAACGCAAAGTAAGGTTTCTATCAGTAGTATGCAGAGTATCTTCCCTTCTACTACAAAGTTTGGTATGGCGGCTTTGTTGCCGCACAAAGAACTGACAGTAGAGGTTCGGAACGATATTTTGACGGTTTTGGCAGATGGACAGTCTACGGCAAGTACTTATAGGGATAAGGTTCTGAAAACAGAAGATTCGGCAAGCGTGGCTTTAAAGTATAATGACATCATTGCTATGAAACGAGCGGAAAGAAGTGCTTTAGTAAAAGGTATGGATGTGGTCTATATTTACCACGATACCATAGATGAAGCCAGCCACACTTCGGATACTGCTGTTTTTGCTGCGTGTGACAAGGCGATTTCAGAATTGAAAAACCTCGTGCGTATCATTGTAAATGAATTTGGTGGAACGAATATTTTAATTACGGCAGACCATGGATTTCTTTATACATACAGTCCTTTGAAGGAAGATGACAAAGTAGATAAAAGAGGCTTTTTTGATGTGGATGTAACAAATTCTGATATCAGAAAAAAAGAAAGCATCAAGCGGTGTGTAGAATATGGCAGAAGATATGCAATTATGCAGAAAGGTGTGCAACCAGATTACTTGATGCCTGTAAAATTCCTGGGCGGAAATACAGAATTCGATGGATTTGCACCGAGAGGAAGTATTCGTATCAAAATGAATGGCGGCGGTATGAATTTTGTGCATGGTGGTATCAGTTTACAGGAAATGGTTGTTCCGGTGATTGAGTATCATTATCTCCGCAATGATTCTATGGAATATAGGCGAAATAAGCAGAAATATGATACTAAGCCGGTAACGGTTAATTTACTGTCCGCAAATCGTAAGATCAGCAATATGATTTTTTCATTGAACTTCTATCAAAAAGATGCGGTCAGTACAAACCGTGAAGCAGCAACCTATCAGGTTTATTTTACAGATGAGGATGGCAAGCAGATTAGTGATATTCAGAAGATTATTGCAGATAAGACCAGCGATAACGGTGCAGAAAGAACTTTCCGTTGTCAGTTTAATCTAAAATCTCTAAAATACAGCAATACAGCTACTTATTATCTGGTAATTGCAGATGAACAGGGATTACAGATGCCACAGCGGGAGCCATTCCAGATTGACATCGCCTTTGCGGTGGACGAGTTTGATTTTTTTAGTTAAGGCCGCAGGAGGAGAGAAAGATGGAGCAATTTGCAGAGGGTGAAAGTACCCGTGAAGAAATAAAGAACAAGCTCCGTCAGAACTTTGACGGTAAGATTGTTCGGAAAGACCTGACAAAGAAAATCAAAGAAGGGGCGAATGTCCCAGTTTATGTTCTTGAGTTCTTGTTGGGACAGTATTGCAGTTCAGATGATGAGACGGTTATAGAGAAAGGCGTACAGAATGTGAAGCGTATTCTTGCTGACAACTTTGTACGCCCGGATGAATCACAGAAAATTCTGTCTCAACTGCGTAAAAAAGGTAGTCACACAATCATTGATATGGTGACTGTTCGATTGGATATGAAAAAGGATTGCTTTTTTGCAGAGTTTTCTAATTTGGGCGTTGGTAATGTACCGATTGCCGATGAATATCCAGAAAAATTTGATCGCCTGCTCTGCGGCGGTATCTGGTGTATTGTTCAGCTGGATTATGAGGTTGAAGGCGACAATAACTTTGGTATTGAGGACATTGATGGAAATCCGCTTCGTTCCAAACAGAAAAAGCAGAAAGATATTTCACCAATTAGTATCCGTAAGTTGACACCAATCCAGATGCCACACATTGATATTGATGAACTTAAGCAGGGACGAAAGGCTTTTACGAAAGATGAATGGCTGGATATTCTTCTTCGTTCTATCGGCATGGAGCCAGATGAATTTACATATCGTGAGAAATGGCTGCTCCTGACCCGTATGATTCCATTAGTTGAAAACAACTTTAATCTTTGTGAGCTAGGACCGAGAAGTACCGGTAAATCTCATCTTTACAAAGAGATTTCACCGAACAGTATTTTGATTTCCGGTGGACAGACGACGGTTGCAAACCTGTTTTACAATATGGGACGCAAAACAGTCGGACTGGTCGGCTTATGGGATTGTGTAGCCTTTGATGAAGTGGCAGGTATCAAGTTTAAAGATAAAGATGGCATTCAGATTATGAAGGATTATATGGCATCCGGCTCTTTTGCCCGTGGCAAAGAAGAAAAAGCTGCTACTGCGTCCATGGTATTTGTGGGAAATATCAATCAGAGTGTGGACGTGCTGTTGAAAACGTCCAGTCTGTTTGCACCTTTCCCGCAGGAAATGGGAACAGATACAGCATTTCTTGATCGTATGCATTGTTATCTTCCAGGATGGGAGATACCGAAGTTCAGACCGGAGCATTTTACCGATGATTACGGTTTTATCAGTGACTATTTGGCAGAGTTCATCCGAGAGCTTCGCAAGGAGCAGTATGGAGATGCACTTGATCACTACTTCCGCTTGGGGAGAAATCTGAATCAGCGTGATACAATTGCGGTTCGTCGTATGATAGACGGTTATCTGAAGTTGATGTACCCAAATGGTGAGTTTACCAAAGAAGAACTGGAAGAAATTATTCAGATTGCATTGGAAATGCGTCGCCGTGTCAAGGAGCAATTGAAGAAGCTGGGTGGCATGGAGTTTTATGATGTGAACTTCTCCTATATAGACCTAGAAGATATGTCAGAACATTATGTTTCCGTACCAGAACAGGGTGGTGGTAAGCTGATACCGGATGGAATGTGTAACCCGGGGCAGATTTATACCGTATCCAGAGGAAAAAGTGGCATGATTGGTGTATTCCGTTTGGAAAGTCAGATGCTTCCAGGCAATGGCAAAATTGAACGGACTGGCTTAGGCAGTGATTCTAAATGCAAGGAAGCGGTGAACACGGCATTTAATTATCTGAAAGCCAACGGCAATCGGATCAGTGGCGCTATCAGTACTTCAACCAAAGACTATATCATCAACTATCAGGATTTACAGGGAATTGGTATGACAGACAAATTGGCACTTCCAACATTAATTGCACTTTGTTCGATTGCCCTTGGAAAGCCTGTTGTCAGCAACTTGGCAGTGTTGGGAGATATAACAATTAGTGGTACAATGATAAAGGTGGATGAACTTGCCAATACACTTCAGGTGTGTCTGGATAGCGGCGCAAAGAAGGTGCTGATTCCGAGTACCTCGTTTGTTGATTTCGCAAGTGTTCCGGCTGATCTGATGAGTGCATTTCAGCTGATTCCGTACCAGAGTGCGGAAGATGCGGTGTTTAAGGCATTGGGGGTAGAATGATTGAAGAAAGACTTAATTAAACTTATAGATTCACGAAAAGAAATAGAAAAAATGTTTCATCCGTTTGGTGGCGGTATGGGAACATCCTTTGAACGGATCAGTGATGTGCCTGAATTCCAAAATTGGCTTCAAGAGATAAAATTGGAATTACAGGGAATTTATGATCGAACTCATGACACTTTTGTGTGGGAAACTATCAATTTCTGTGGCAAGCGTCTGGATGGTTTTACGGAGAAAAAGTATTTTATTGAGCTTGTCGGAAAACTTCAGGCTATTAGAAAAAATATTGATAAATATTATCCGGACGAGGAGAAAGAGTCAGGATTGTCACATTCACAAGGAGGTGCTTCTGGTATGAAAAAGAAACCGCTTATATTTATAAGTCATTCTTCTAAGAATAGGGATCAAGTTGCAAAAATTGCGGATTTACTTCGTTCAATCAATTTAAGTCCTCGCAGAGATATTTTTTGCAGCTCCCTACCAGGATATGGAATACCAAATGGAGCCAATATTTTTGACTTTTTAAGGGAACGGTTCCTTAATTATGACTTGCATATTATTTTCGTACATTCGCCAGAATATTACGAAAGCCCAGTCAGCTTAAATGAAATGGGCGCAGCATGGGTACTAAGAGCCAATGCAACTTCACTTCTTCTTCCTGGTTTTGATTTTTCTGGAATGAAAGGTGTAATTGGAAGTGACTGCATTGCTATTAAGTTAGATGGTGATCGTTCAGAAGTAAAAGATCGCCTAAATCAGTTGAGACGGGAATTAGAATCAGAATTTGATATTTCAGATAATGAAGATATTATTTGGGAAGAAGCAAGGGACAAGTTCATCAGTGAAATAAATGGCGATGTATCAACCAAAAATGAGAATATCAGTGCTACACCTGCCTTAATTACAGAGGAAATGAAGCAACTCCTTAAAAAAGTGGCAGATGCACCGGGAGGGCAGATTCTGATAACTTCAGATTTGGAATCAGGTACATATATTCAAATTGGCAGCGAAGTAGTTGCTAAGGAGTATCCAGATAGACGTGAATATGCTGTTTGGGAAGAGGCGCTTAATGCTTGTTTGAAAGAAAAATATATTGAAAGAAAAAGCGAAGAAATTTGTGTAATTACAAATGCGGGCTATAAAGTAGTTGAGTGATGAAAAATACATATAGTAGAAGAGCATTAGATTAAAAAAAGAATAGTAGCTCCCCATTATTGGAATATTGTCCAGTTTTGGGGAGCATTGTATTTGCTATATTCGCCATTTTTTCTTAGGTTTATATTTTCCACAACCATCACAAGTCTGTGGCCAGTTGATTTTCCATTCAAAATATTCATCTCTGGTAATCTCACCGGATTTCAGTTCATCCATCCGAACCACCCATTCTTTCAAAAAATCATTCAGAACTCCATAGTCAAACCACATACAGACAGGAGCATGGGCAGGCCAGCTATCATTGTCATGGTAGTAAACGGAAGTGTCGGCTACTTCATTGCATTTTTCACCGGGAAATCTCCGAGGGAGAAACAGATGCAGGGAAGATGGGTTAAATTCATCCAGCCAGAAAAGCAGTTCCATCATTTCGGAAGCGTCACGTCCAGCGGTATCATAGAGGGTATAAGGATTAACATCAAGAGCCTGTGCCATTTTATCGACCAGATCTTTTTTTGGAACACGAACTCCTTTTTCATATTGTACAATTCTATGTTGATCGGTCAGTCCGATCTTCTCTGACAGTTCTTTTTGTGTCATTTTTCGGAATGTCCGGATTTTTTTTAGTTTCAGATTAAAATTCATAAAGTCACCTCTGCATTAGTCCTGATAAACATCCATTGAAGATAGTAAAATCAAAAAATGAATAACTATTTGTCCATATTATAACACAAACTAGCAGAAAATCAATAAAAAAGAGTACAAAAAAGAACCTAAAACGCATGAAGTGCTATTGACTGTGAACTTCCGAAAAAATCTCCCCTAAACAAATTTTAAGGGTTGATGAGGAATAAAAAATATTGAAAATCCGGCATTTGCAGGCGATTTGGCTTGCAAACGACCGGATTTTATGATAAAATAATTATAGGGTATTTATACCCTATAATTATGAGAGAATTTATTTAAAATGGAGGGAGTTTCATGTTCCTGAAATATAAAGTTGACATTCCGGTTGTGCCGGGGAAACTGGTGAGAAAAAAACGTGGTGGACACACTTATATAGAGTTTGAGTATGATCGAATTTATGATCCTGTCAAACAATATACGTATCCAAAACGAGCTTCTATTGGCCGTGTGGATCCGGAAAATCAGAACAGAATGACTCCGAATGAAAACTTTTTAAAGTATTTTCCTGACGCAGATATTCCAGAAGAAATAGATCGTTCAGAGAGGAGTCCGTATTTAAATATTGGTCCATATGTTGTGCTTCAAAAACTCATAAGGGACAGCAAGTTGAGAGAAATTTTAGGTGAATATATGGATGAAAAGGACACCGGATTTTTGCTGGATCTGGCCTGCTACAGCATTATTGAAGAGAATAATGCTGGGCAGTATTATCCGGATTATGCATATGAACACGCTCTTTTTACACCAGATATGAAGATATATACAGACTCGAAAGTATCCGATTTTTTTCAAAAATTAAAGCCGGAACAGTCGGTTGGTTTTCTAAATAGTTGGAATAAATCGAAGAATAAAAGACAGAAAATTTATCTGTCCTATGATTCTACAAATAAAAACTGCCAGGCAGGGGACATAGATCTTTTAGAGCACGGAAACGCAAAAACAGATGTAAGTCTGCCTATTTTTAATTACTCAGTTGCATGTGATTCTGCGAACCGTGAACCTCTTTTTTATGAACTATATCCGGGAAGTATTAATGATATTTCCCAGCTGACTTGTATGATTGACAAGGCACATGGATATGGCTACAGGAACATTGGATTTATTCTGGACAGAGGGTATTTCAGTAAAGCAAATCTGGAATATATGGAAAAAAACGGTTACAGTTTTTTGATCATGGTAAAGGGGATGAAGGACTTTATCCGTGAGATTGTGATAGAAAACCAGGGCAGTTTTGAGAACAGTAGAGGAAAATATATTGATCGTTATGATTTGTACGGAACAACTGTCAGGCGCCTATTATACGAAGGTGATACGAAAAAAAGAAATATCCATATTTACTACAGTGATGGAAAAGCATATGGTGAAAAACAGGAAATCAAGCAGAAGATACGCCGGCTGAAAAAATATCTGGACGGATGTGTTGGGAAAGAATGTGTAGCATTTGGCCCGGAGATCATGAAGTATTTTTACCTGAATTTTGAGCAGGATGGGAAGACGCTGAAGCTTGCAGAAGAGAACGCTTCAGCAGTAAAAAAGGAACTGTCCCTGGCAGGATATTTTGCCATTGTTTCATCAGAAAATATGACGGAACGGGAAGCAATTGAGCTATATAAAAGCAGAGATGTATCAGAAAAACTGTTCCGCAGTGACAAATCTTATCTTGGAAATAAAAGCATGCGCGTATACAGTGATGAAGCATTGTCATCAAAGGTATTTATCCAGTTTATTGCCCTGATTTTGCGTAGCAGGATCTATATAGCATTAAAAGAAAAAAGCGAAAAAATGTTGAAAAGGCCGAATTATCTAACAGTCCCGGCAGCATTAAAAGAGCTGGAAAAGATAGTAATGATACGTCAGCTTGACGGTGTTTATCGTCTGGATCATGCTGTCACCGCAACCCAGAAAACCATACTGGATGCCTTGGGTTTAAACGAAGGAAATGTACGGTATCAAGCGAAAGAAATCGAAAAAATCTTACAGCACCAGTAAGAAAAACAAAGGAGAAAAAAGATATGGCAAGAATGAGAAGAAGCAGCGAACAGACCCTGGAATACAAGATTGAACAGGCAGAAGCAAAGGTTGCAAAAACCAGAGAAGCACATGAAAAAGCGGTTGATGAATTAAAAAAACTGTACGATATAAGAAAGGCATATCAGAGAGATGAACTGCTAAAAGCGATGAAAAACAGCAGTCGTTCTTATGAAGAGATCCTGGCATTTATTACCTCGGGAGAGACATCAGAGGATGAGCAAAACAGGACTGAATAAGCCTGTAAACAGGCAGGACAAGTAAATTTAGCATAGTTGTTTGGGTGAAATCCTGCATTTAGGGGATTTATTTTCGGAAGTTCACAATTGACATTAGCAGTAACGGGGGATATAATGGCATTAAATCAAATAGGTACAAAAATGTATACCTACAAAACTTTTGATTATTGAACCTTGAAAATTGAATGAGCTGTATGGGTGCCTTTCGGGCTTAAAGGTAACACAGGATTCCACCGCTGTATCAGAGAGTAGTATGTGGAAACCGAAGATACTCCGGCAACGGCTGGTATGCTTGAGAAGAAGCTGCCAGTATTCAGAAAGATTTCTGATAGAGGTCAATTGTAACGTTGACACCGCCATATACAAATGGAAGCCAACACGCCGAACAGAATGGAAAATCATCGTAAGAAGTCCAAACAAAAAGTATATGTACTGACAACGGGCATAACCGCTGTCTGGGAGGTGATGCAGAAGAATACGGAGGAAAGGAGGTATGTGCATCATGAGAAAAACAACAGAGTATAAGGCTGAGAATCGTCTGACGGTAGATATTGAAGGATTAATGGCAATGTTATCCTGCGGAGAAGTAACTGCAAAGAAAATTGCAGATTATGCAGAAGCAAGAGTGATTATTGGAAGACGTGTTCTTTATAACGTGGATAAGATAAAAAAATATCTTGATGCAATGGCAGTGTAATGAAAGATGAGAAGATAAAATACAACAACTTTCCTTCGGAATGAAAAGTAAAAAAGGGAAAATATTCCTGTAAAACAGGCAAATAAAAATTAGTATTTTGCAGGAATTTACCCTTGGAAATCATAAAATATTATGTTAATCTGTGAGCAGATATCAGACAGTAAATGACTGATACCGACAGGACAAAAATCATTCCGAATAACGAAAAATGAAGTGAAAGGAATGATTGATATGGCAAGAAAAGATAATAAAGGCAGAAATTTAAAAACAGGTGAATACCAGCGCCCGGATGGACGTTATGAGTATCGCTACAAGGATGAAATTACCGGAAAGCGTAATTCGGTTTATGCAGCTGATCTGGCGAGTCTGCGAGAAATGGAAAAGAAGATCAATAAGGATATGGATGATCTGCTTATTACAGACGCATCAGTCAAGAAGCTGACTGTAAATACTTTGTTTGAGCGATACATGGCAACAAAGAATATCAAGGAAAGAACGAAAAAGAATTATATCCATATGTGGGACTATCGGATACGAAATACTTTGGGAAATATTCGTGTTGTAGATTTTAAGACATCTCACGTAAGGACGTTCTTTTCAGCATTGTCAGATGAAGGACTGGCACACAGTACTATCAAAGGTCTTTATGGCTTATTGAATCCCAGTTTTGAACTGGCAGTGGAAGATGGGATTATCCGTAAGAATCCGGTAACAGGAACACTTGGAGATTACGGGGCTCCGGCAAAGGAGAAAGAAGCACTGACACTGGAACAGCAGGAAAAACTTCTGAAGTTTGTTGAACAGAGTAATGTGTATAAGCCTCATCTTCCAATGATGCAGGTTATGTTTGGGGCTTGCCTGAGAGTGAGTGAAACCATCGGCTTAACCTGGTCGGATGTGGATATGAAGAACCGAGAGATCCATGTAGGTGGACAGCTTGTGTATTATGAAGGTGATGAAGGGTATTGTTTCCATGATTCAGAAACCAAAACGGATGCAGGAATCAGAGACATTCCTATGACACAGATGGTATATGATGTGTTCCGTGAACAGAGAGAGCTGAACCTGATGCTTGGTTTACAGAGTAATGTGGAGATTGGTGGACGCAGTGGATTCATCTTCAATACAAAGCATGGACGTCCGATCATGCCGGCGGGAGTGAACAGCTTTCTGAAAAATATTGTCAATGCCTATAATAAGAAAGAAAGCAAACTGGCAGAAGAAGAGAAGCGAGAGCCGGAGCTGATGCCGCCTATTTCATCGCATACTCTTCGTCATACGGGATGTACCAGACTGGGTGAGAATAATGTCAATCCCAAAGTTATGCAGTATGTGATGGGCCATTCAGATGCACAGATTACAATGAATGTCTATAATCATATTGCAGAGAAGTCTCATGTGGAGAACGAGATGTCTAAAATGAACCTGCCGGAAACCGTACCTGCTGTGGTATAAACCAGAAGCCGTTGTCGTAAAATGTGGTAAGAAAATCAGACGAATCTATTTTTCCAAGAATTTGTGGTAAAAATGTGGTCAAATCAAGAAAATCGAGTGCGAAAGTAAGTGAAAAATCCCTGTGAAGCTCGTAAAATCAAGGCTTCACAAAATCTTCACAAAATAATTAGCACTCACATCTTGACAGTGCTAACAATCGGTGCTATATTAAAAACCGTAATAAGAAACTACCTATACAAAACGCAGCCCCTGCGAGTTACTTTTTTAAAGAGCCGCGGCAGCTGCGTTTTATATATAAAAATAGTTGGGTGGAATTATTTTCATTCACCCAAGCTGAAGGAGGAGAGCCTATGAACATCAGCAAATTTACGCAGAAATCCGTACAGGCTGTTCAGGATCTGGAGAAGGTTGCTTACGAATATGGCAACCAGGAAATCGAAC
Source organism: Ruminococcus sp. 1001136sp1 (assembly GCF_039841815.1). Taxonomy (NCBI): domain Bacteria; kingdom Bacillati; phylum Bacillota; class Clostridia; order Eubacteriales; family Oscillospiraceae; genus Ruminococcus; species Ruminococcus sp. 1001136sp1. The sequence goes on from NZ_JBDPGY010000002.1 coordinate 194,348, forward strand.
AGGAGCATCTGTTATATACCCTCCTGACACAAGAAGACAGCCTGATTCTCAAACTGATCGAGAAGATGGAAATAAATAAAGAATATTTTCTGAACACAGTAAAGAACGCCCTGGATGCAAAAGTCAAAGTATCTGGCGGCGAACTCCGGTTCGGACAATATCTGAATAGGGCACTTGTAAATGCAGAAGATGAAGCTAAGGCAATGGGAGATGAATACGTATCCGTAGAGCATCTTTTCCTGTCCCTGCTGAAATATCCAAGCCCCAGCATGAAGAAAATCTGGAGCGAATTTGGCATTACCAAAGAACGCTTCCTGCAGGCACTTTCCACAGTACGTGGAAACCAGCGTGTAGTAAGCGACAATCCGGAAGCCACTTATGATACTTTAAATAAATATGGCGAGGATCTTGTGGAAAAGGCAAGAAGCCAGAAGCTGGATCCGGTCATTGGACGTGACAGTGAGATCCGGAATGTGATCCGTATTCTTTCCCGTAAGACCAAGAACAATCCGGTTCTCATCGGTGAACCTGGTGTTGGTAAAACAGCCGCTGTGGAAGGTCTTGCACAGCGAATTGTAGCAGGAGATGTTCCGGAAGCACTGAAGGATAAGAAAATTTTTGCTCTGGATATGGGTGCACTGGTAGCAGGTGCCAAATACCGTGGTGAATTTGAGGAACGTCTGAAAGCAGTTCTTGAAGAGGTAAAAAAGAGCGAAGGTCAGATCATCCTGTTTATTGATGAGCTTCATCTGATCGTAGGTGCAGGTAAGACGGATGGCGCAATGGATGCCAGCAATATGCTGAAACCAATGCTTGCCCGTGGTGAGCTTCACTGCATCGGTGCTACCACACTGGATGAGTATCGTCAGTATATTGAGAAAGACGCTGCCCTGGAACGTCGTTTCCAGCCGGTTATGGTAGATGAGCCAACTGTGGAAGATACCATTTCTATCCTTCGTGGTCTGAGAGAACGTTACGAAGTATTCCATGGTGTTAAAATCACAGACAGCGCACTTGTTGCAGCTGCAACACTTTCACATCGTTATATTACAGACCGTTTTCTTCCGGATAAGGCAATTGACCTGGTAGATGAGGCCTGTGCCCTGATCAAAACAGAGCTGGATTCCATGCCAACTGAGCTGGATGAGCAGCGCCGTAAAATCGATCAGATGAAAATGGAAGAGTTGTCTCTGAAGAAGGAAACCGATAATTTAAGCAAAGAGCGTCTGGAAGAGCTCCAGAAGGAGCTTGCGGAAATGCAGGATTCCTTTAATACCCAGAAGGCTCAGTGGGAGAACGAGAAACATTCTGTAGAGAAGCTTCAGAAGCTTCGTGAACAGATTGAGGATATGAACAAACAGATCCAGATCGCAAGACAGAACTATGATCTGGAGAAAGCTTCCGAACTGCAGTATGGCGAGCTGCCGAAATTACAGCAGCAGCTGGAAATTGAAGAGCGCAATACAAAAGAGAGTGACAGAAGCCTTGTCCACGAAGTAGTAACAGACGATGAAATCGCAAGGATCATTTCCCGTTGGACTGGCATTCCGGTAGCAAGGCTGACAGAGGGAGAGCGTGCCAAACTGCTTCATCTGGAAGATGAGCTCCACAAACGTGTTATCGGTCAGGAGGAAGGTGTGCGCCGTGTAACCGATGCCATCCTTCGTTCCAAAGCAGGAATCAAAGATCCGACCAAACCAATCGGTTCTTTCCTGTTCCTTGGACCTACCGGTGTTGGTAAAACAGAGCTTGCCAAAACCCTTGCACAGACTCTTTTCGATGATGAGCAGAATATGGTTCGTATTGACATGAGCGAGTACATGGAGAAATACTCTGTATCCAGACTGATCGGAGCTCCTCCAGGATATGTTGGATACGAGGAAGGCGGACAGCTTACAGAGGCTGTTCGTCGGAAACCGTACAGCGTTGTACTTTTCGATGAGATTGAGAAGGCACATCCAGATGTATTCAATGTACTTCTGCAGGTACTGGATGATGGTCGTATTACCGATTCCCAGGGACGTACTGTAGACTTCAAGAATACAATTCTGATCATGACCTCCAATATCGGATCTCCTTATCTGCTGGATGGTATTGATGAAAATGGAGAAATCAAGGAAGAAGCCCAGAAAGAGGTTATGGATGATCTGCGCGGACATTTCCGTCCGGAATTCCTGAACCGTCTTGATGAGATCATTCTGTTTAAGCCGTTGACAAAAGATAATATTGGTAGTATCGTTGATCTGATGGTAAAAGAGCTGAATGACCGTCTTGCCGACCAGGAGCTTTCCCTGGAGCTGACAGATGCAGCCAAGAAGGATGTCATTGACAATGGTTACGATCCTGTCTACGGTGCAAGACCTCTGAAGCGTTATCTTCAGAAATATGTAGAGACACTGACTGCCAGAAAAATCCTTTCAGGCGAAGTCCATACCGGCGATACACTGGTACTGGATGTGGAGAATGGAGAGTATGTGGTTAAAGTGAAGTAAAGGAAAAGAAAAGGAGTCCAAGTCTTATGATACCAAAAGATCCTATGATTCTGCTTAGTTATGTAAATACCCAGCTTCGGGATTATTACGATTCTCTGGAAGCACTGTGCACCTGCCGCGGACTGAACAGGGAATCCCTGTTGGATAAGATGGATTCCATCGACTACCACTACGACGAAGAGACCAATCAGTTTATTTGAAATCACAATATTCAATAATTTAATACCGCTTGTCAAAGCTGTGAAAACCGCTTGGCAGGCGGTGTTTTTTTGCTACAGGAATTTCCTGTTACGTATTACATAAAAAGCTTACCAGGCGGGATTGCACTGCGACGGAAGGGGTGTTGTCGCTCCAGGCGACCCGCCGCAAATGGAGAATCCTGCAAGCAGGATTCTTTTTACCATGAAAATTCCGGACAACAGATAATGTGGTCTTATACATAATAATTAGCCGACAAAATAAATACATATTTTAAATTCAATAAATTTAAGACACAAATCTAAAAAAAATATAAACTGCACAAAAAACACTTGCGTTTCTTGTGAAAAAGTGTAAACTATAAAATTAGTCGGCTAACTAATATGAGAAAGCTGAACAGGAACTTGAAACTGTAATACACACTCCAAAGCTTGTATCTCAGTTTCAGACAGCAAGTGAGGTGAGAATTTGGAAAACAACAATGAGAAAAGCATTCAACGTCTGATTATGGAAATCAGCCGCATGTATATGGAAAAATGCTTTGGTAAACTTAAAAGTCTGGGAATCCATCCAAGACAAATGCCTATTCTGGCTGTTCTGTGGAAAGAAAACGGATGCAGCCAGAAAGAACTGGCCAGCCAGTTAGGCGTGAAGCCGCCTACTGTTACCGTAAGTATCCAACGCCTGGAAAAAATCGGTATTATAGTTCGAAAACAGGATGAAAAAGATCAACGCATAAGCCGGATTTATCTTACAGAAGAAGGAAAAGCAATAATTAATGAAGGTATGCGCATGGCAAAGGAAGGAGAAAAACAGGTTCTGAACGGATTTTCCGAAAGTGAGTTATGTCTGATGAAACGATTCTGCATACAGATTAAGGAAAATATTGCGGCAATGCCAGCACCAGAGTTTTCACCGGAAGAAATGTGCATGGGACATTTTTGCCATAATAAAAAGTAGCACAGGAAACTGAAAAACAAAGCAACAGGCAGAAAAGCCTGGATGTTTTGAAAAAATGTAGAAAGGACAACCCAAGCATGATTAAATTAATGAAGTATCTGAAAAAATCAGCAGGCTACGTCGTCCTGATCATTGGACTGCTGTTTTTGCAGGCATACTGTGATCTGTCCTTGCCGGATTATACCTCCAAGGTAATTAACGTAGGTATCCAGCAGGGGGGAATACCAGATGGTGTTCCGGAAAAAATGCGTCAGAGCACAATGGAAAATCTGCAGATTTTTATGGACGAAGACACACAGAAAGAAGTTCAGGACTCTTATGTCCTGGATGGAGACACATATGAACTGAAAGGTGGCATTACAGGGGATAAACGTGAGGAATTAAACGATCTTCTGTGCAAACCTCTGATGATGTACACCTCTTTTACCTCTGGCAGTGAAGAGAGCCAGAAAATGCTTTCCCAGATGCAGGTACCGGAAGGAACGGACCCAATGCAGGTTTTGTCAGCAATGCCGGAGGATGCAAAAAAACAGATGCTGGAGGCTGCAGATGAGAAGCTTTCCGACATGCCGGAATCCATTCTTACACAGGCCGCTGTCAGTGGTGTAAAAACAGAATACGAAGCTATGGGCGAGGATTCGGACGCAATTCAGATGAATTACATCCGGACATCCGGAATCCAGATGGTTCTGATGGCGCTGGTGATCATGCTGACCGCTGTAAGTGTTACCTTCCTTTCAGCAAGAGTGGCAGCAGCCCTTGGACATGATCTGCGAGATAATGTATACCGCAAGGTTATTCATTTCTCCAGTAACGAATATCATAAATTTTCCACTGCATCCCTGATCACGCGAAGTACCAACGATGTGCAGCAGGTACAGCAGGTTATGACCATGATGTTCAGAATCGTTCTGTATGCGCCCATCCTTGGCATCGGAGGCGTGATCAAGGTTCTCCAGACCGATTCCTCCATGACCTGGATCCTTGGAGCCGCAGTAGCCATCATTCTGATTGTTATTTTTGTACTGTTCCAGATTGCAATGCCGAAATTCACCAGGCTGCAGACTCTCATTGACCGTCTGAACCTGGTAACCAGGGAAATCCTTACCGGAATCCCGGTTATCCGCGCATTCAGCCGTGAGAAGCATGAGGAAGAGCGTTTTGAAAAAGCAAATATGGATCTGACAAAGACAAACCTGTTTGTAAACCGCTGTATGACATTTATGATGCCGATCATGATGCTGATCATGAACGGTGTATCTGTAGCGATTATCTATTTCGGTGCACATGGCGTTGACAATGGAACTATGCAGGTAGGAAATATGATGGCATTTATCCAGTACGCTATGCAGATTATTATGTCCTTCCTGATGATCACAGCTATTTCCATTATGCTCCCAAGGGCAAACGTGGCAGCAGGCCGAATCTGTGAGGTTCTGGAAATGGAGCCATCTGTAAATGATCCGGAGGAACCGGTAATGCCAGATAAGCAGGAAAAAGGAACGGTCGAATTTGACCATGTAAGCTTCGCTTATCCGGAAGCAGGGGAAAATGTCATCAACGACATTACCTTTAAGGCAGAAAAAGGCCAGACTGTTGCTATCATCGGAAGTACCGGAAGCGGCAAGAGTACGCTGATCAACCTGATCCCCAGATTTTATGATGCAACGAAGGGCTGTGTCAAAGTAGATGGTGTGGATGTACGAAATATGACACAGCATGAGCTTCGTGACCGTCTGGGCTATGTACCTCAGAAGGGAGTCCTGTTCTCTGGAACCATCGACTCCAACATTCGTTACGGTAAGCCGGATATGCCAGAGGAAGATGTAAAACTGGCAGCTCAGATCGCACAGTCTGATGACTTTATTGAAGCGAAACCGGAAGGCTACAAAGCACCTATTTCCCAGGGAGGAAATAATGTATCCGGTGGCCAGAAGCAGCGTCTTTCCATTGCAAGAGCGATTGCCAAAAAGCCGGAAATCCTGATTTTTGACGACAGCTTTTCCGCACTTGATTTCAAGACTGACAGCAAGCTTCGCAAGGCCCTGAAGGAAAAGACAAAGGATATTACCACGATTATCGTAGCACAGCGAATCAGCACCATCCTGAATGCAGATCAGATCATCGTGCTGGATGACGGAAATATGGCAGGCATCGGTACCCACAAGGAACTGATGAAGAACTGTGAGGTTTACCGCCAGATCGCCATGTCACAGCTTTCAGAGGAGGAATTAGCATGAGTGAAAACAAAGCCAGAGGCCCTGTGATGGGTGGTCATCGGAGCCGTGCAATGAACTCCGGGGAAAAGGCAAAAGACTTTAAAGGAGCAATGAAACGACTTTTGAAATACATGGAACGCTACAAAATCCGTTTCGTTCTCATGTTTCTGTTTGCAATTGCAGGAACTATTTTTAACATTGTAGGACCAAAGATCCTTGGAAAGGCAACAACAGAGCTTTTTAACGGCCTGGTAGCCAAGGTAAACGGCACCGGAAGCATTGATTTTGAAAAAATTGGCTATATTTTGTTATGGACATTAGGACTGTATCTGGCAAGTGCCTGCTTCTCCTTTATCCAGGGTTATGTGATGACCGGAATTTCCAACGACGTTACCTACAATTTACGTAAAGATATTTCAAAGAAATTCAGCCGCCTCCCAATGAACTATTATGAGAGCCGGACAAACGGCGAAATCCTTTCCCGCGTAACGAACGATGTGGATACCCTTCAGATGAGCCTGAACCAGAGTATTACCCAGCTGATCACATCAGTTACCACCCTGATCGGTGTGTTTGTGATGATGCTGTCCATCAATGTGTGGATGACTCTGGCTGCCCTTCTGATCCTTCCGCTGTCCATGTTTATCATCAATTTCGTTATGAAGCACTCCCAGAAATATTTCCAGGCACAGCAGAAGTATCTGGGGGAGGTAAATGGCCAGATTGAAGAGAACTATGGCGGACACAATGTAGTGAAGGTATTTAATAAAGAAGAAGACGTAGTTGCAGAATTTGAAAAAGACAACCAGAAGCTTTACGAATCAGCCTGGAAATCCCAGTTTTTCTCCGGAATCATGATGCCGGTCATGCAGTTTGTTGGAAATCTTGGATATGTTATGGTAGCCCTTCTTGGAGGATGGTTCACGATCAAAGGTTCTATTGAAGTAGGTGATATTCAGTCCTTCTTCCAGTATATCCGCAACTTTACCCAGCCCATCCAGCAGATTGCACAGGTAACCAACCTGCTTCAGTCCTCAGCTGCCGCTTCCGAGCGTGTGTTTGAGTTTCTGGATGAGGAGGAAGAGGAGACCACCAAAGAGAATGCCGTTTCTATTGACGGGCTCAGCGGAAATGTAGAATTTGATCATGTAAGCTTCGGCTACAATCCGGAAAAGATCATTGTCCATGATTTTTCGGCAAAGGTCAGAGACGGTCAGAAAATTGCAATTGTAGGTCCTACCGGTGCAGGAAAAACCACCATGGTTAAGCTGCTCATGCGCTTCTATGATGTAAACAGTGGTTCTATTAAAGTAGATGGCCATGATGTAAAAGATTTCAACAGAAGCGAGCTTCATGAAATGTTTGGAATGGTGCTTCAGGATACCTGGCTGTTTTCCGGAACCATTATGGAAAACATCCGCTATGGACGGCTGGATGCTACCGATGAGGAAGTGATCGCAGCAGCAAAGGCTGCTCATATCCACAACTTTATCATGCAGCAGCCGGGAGGCTATAACATGGTTCTGGATGAGGAGACCAGCAATGTTTCCCAGGGCCAGAAGCAGCTCCTGACAATTGCAAGAGCCATTCTTGCAGACAATAAGATTCTGATCCTGGATGAGGCTACCTCCTCCGTTGATACCAGAACCGAGGTACAGATCCAGAAAGCTATGGATAACCTGATGAAAGGCAGAACCAGCTTTGTCATCGCTCACAGACTTTCCACCATCAGGGACGCAGATCTGATCCTGGTTATGAAGGATGGTGACATTATCGAGCAGGGCAGCCATGAAGAGCTGCTTGCAAAGAAAGGCTTCTACGCAGATCTTTACAACAGCCAGTTTGATAAGACGCAGACTGCATAAAAGTAAGTGAAACAGATAAAAAAATACAGCAGCTTTTTCGGAAAATATACGGAAAAACTGCTGTTTTTTTGTCTTCAGAGAGAAAAAATCCAGGGATTTGCTGTCTGTACTTTTACCCTCAGATAATGTATAATGGAGCAAAGTTTCTGCCGGAAAGGAAGGCAGGGACAAAGTCATGACAACGAAAAAACCTCATTTATTGCAGCAGCTCTGGGTGTCTTTTTACAAGACTGGTAGAAAGGGCTGCAGCGCGAATGTTAAAGGAGTATACCCCCAATGACAATTGATAATAAAGACGGAGCAGCTTTTCTTGCATACGTTACAGATAAATTAGAAACCAGGATCGCCCATATCAGCCAGTCCATTCTGGAAGGACAGAAGGATATCGAAGGAATGCATGAGTATTACTGGGAGAACTATACGGAGATGGACCAGTATGGTTACGAAAATTTCGATAACCAGCAGGCACTTCTTCACCAGATCAACGCCAACGAGCAGCAGATCCATTTGCGAAAAAGATTTCGTAAAATGCTGGATTCCCCTTTCTTTGGAAGAGTGGATTTCGTATTTGAAGGGGATGAGGAGCCGGAGATTTTTTATATTGGAATCGGAAATTTTGCAGAAGAGGCAGGGCATACGCCGCTGATCTATGACTGGCGTGCTCCTGTCAGCGGGCTTTTCTACGACTATGATAAAGGTCCGGCGTCTTACCAGGCACCGCTGGGAACCATCTGCGGTGAAATTGCCTCCAAGTGGCAGTACAAGATTCGAAATGGCCGTATGATTTACCAGTTTGAAAGTGATGTGAAGATTGATGACGAGATTCTTATGGCAGAGCTTGGCAGCGGAGGCAGCACTGCGCTGAAAAATATTGTCCGCACCATCCAGAAAGAGCAGAATGCCATCATCCGAAACACCAGGGATAAGATCATGGTAATCCAGGGCGCAGCCGGAAGCGGCAAGACCTCCATTGCCTTGCACAGAATTGCCTATCTTTTGTATCACGACCGCAAGAATCTGAAATCCTCCAATATCCTGATCCTGTCTCCCAACAGCATTTTTTCTGATTATATTTCCCATATACTTCCGGAACTGGGAGAGGAAAATATTAAAGAAATGAGCTTTGATCTTTTTGCCTACAGACAGTTGAAAGATACGGTATCTGACTGCGAAGACCGTTATGACCAGATTGAGCGCAGCCTGAATTTCCCGGATATGCCTTCCTTATATAAGGAAAAACAGTCCAGGGAATTTTTGAATCAGATGGAGGGGTATCTCACCTCCTTAGAAGATGAGCTGATGGATTTTCATGATGTGGAATATAAGAGCTTTACGAAAAAGGAAGAGGAGATCATTGATCTTTTTTACTTTAAATTTCAGGATATCCCTCTGTTATCACGTATGGAGGCAGTTGCAGAGAATTTCATTGATGAGGTAGAGACGCTTCGGGACAATGATATGGATGAGGAAGAACGTGCCATTGTAATGGAGAAATTCATGAATATGTATGAGACTCAGGATCTCTATGTGATCTACAGCCGTTTTCTGGAAAGCTGCGGCTATCCGGGACTTCCCCATGTACAGCTTCAGGAGCGAAAGCTCCGGTACGAGGACGTCTATCCGGTGCTTTACATGAAGTACCGCCTTCTTCGCCAGACCAGTCACAATGGTATCAAGCACCTGGTAGTAGACGAAATGCAGGATTATTCAAGGCTTCAGTATCTGATCCTTAAAATGATGTTTCCCTGCCGTATGACCATCCTGGGGGACAAAGCCCAGACTATGGAAGATGAGGCTCAGGATGTCCTGGGATTTTTACCGAAAATTTTCGGAAAAGAGATCCGCAGGATCGTCATGAACAAAAGCTACCGAAACACTGTGGAGATTGCTTCTTATGCGAATCAGCTTGCAGGGATTACAGATATGGATCTGTTTGATCGTCATGGCCAGCCAGTGGAAGAATTATTTTTTAAAGGGAAAAAACAGCAGGCAATGGAAGTGGCTCTGGATGAGCTTGTGAATAAGCTTCAGCTGGGAGCAGAACAGTTTGAGACAGCTGCGTTGATCCTTCGCACGGAATCTGAGGCAAAAGAAGCCGCCCGCATTTTGAAAGAAAAACTGGAAAATACAGGGTTTGATATGGAAAATCGTTTCTCGTACCTGCATCGTGACAGTACCAGCTTTTGCAAAGGCCTTACAGTTACTACGTTTTATCTTGCAAAAGGTCTGGAATTTGACCAGGTATTTTCCCTGTTCCCTGCAGCTGATCAGAGCCCGATTGCAAAACAGGGACGTTATATTGCTGCTACCAGAGCGCTTCATAAATTGCATATGTACGAATACGGAAAATAAATATTACAAAAGTATGACAAACAGAGCGTAAAATAAAAAAGAAATTCAGGTTGTCGAAATATGCTGTCAAATGCAACGTACATTTTGCAGACAGGATTTTACCAACACTCTTTGAAAAAATGTATAAAGTTCGTCACGAAAGTTTATAATATTTTCAATTTAGAGTTACTGTTCACTGGTAATATTCCGCGAGGTGTTTTTTGTGAACAAAGTTCACAGAAAACCCGAGAGTTGCGGCGCGAAATCATGCAAAGCATGATTTCTGTGCATCGCGAAGCGTGTTACTGTGAACGGAGTGAACAGTAACAATTTAGATTCTACAGTGGGAAATCCATTGACAGGCTTGTAATAAAATTGTAAAATACAGCTCGGGAGATTTTTATAAACGAGAAATATTTTCGTTTTGTTAATGAAATAGAATCATGTAGATTTACAAAATTTACTTATGAAAAGAAATAAGGAGGATACTATGAAGAACAAAAAGATTTTAGCAATCTTAACGATATCAGCAATTGTTTCTGCAGCTGCTACAGGCTGCAGTTTTGGCGGAGACGAGCCGGAAGAACAGGTAGTGGTAACTGAGACACCTGCTCCGGAAGCAACCGCTACACCTACTCCGGAGCCAACCATCGCGCCAGACGTACAGGACAGCACCTATACATCAAGCAATGGGGCTGTCTCCATTAAGCTTCCAGATGCTACCTGGTCCAATAAGGCGGATGAGGCAGATATGCTCAGCTTCGAATCCCCGGAGCAGGGTAAGATCCTGATCCTTCATGGACAGGGAGAAGAGGACATGTCTTCTGCTATGCTTCCGGATACGCAGGATCTGGCTGTGGCATTAGAGCAGGCTTCTGACCTTGCAGAAGGTACTGACTTTGAGATCCAGGATTATACCGCCAGTGATGTGGAGGGAGTAGGCGTTTATTCTTACACTGTGAAGTACACAGATGCTTCCAAGAGCGGCGGATATGTTTATGCGATCCATAAAATTTATAAGAGCTCTGATGAGTATTACAATATCTGCGGATCTGTTGTGGATGAGGCTTCTTATGCAGGAGTTAAGGCTGCAATTGATTCCTTCGGAATTGCAGGAGAGTCTTCTTTGAAAGCTGCTGCACCGGTACAGTCTTCTGACAGTGCAGACGGAAGCACTGAGGGAAGTACAGATGGTTCCACTGACGGAACACAGAGTGCAGGTACTGATTCTGCGTCCTCAGGTGATGGAAGCAGTGATGGAACAATCACAAACTCCGGCGGATTTACCCAGGAGCAGCTTACAGACACCAACCAGACCAGAACTATTTACCGTAACTCCGATGGCCATCCACTTGTAATTACTCCGGATGGAAATGGAAACTGGGTTGACTTTGATGGAAATACCTATCGTTTTGTAAATAATGAGGACGTTTACGATCAGAATGATGTGGATTATTACTGGCATGGAGAAGGTGCAGACGTATATTATATGCCTGTAGAGTAATAACAGAAAAAGCAGAATGTTGACTTACACGGACACAGCTACCCGGGATGGATGGCTGTGTCCGTGACAGTTGGAGGGAATATGGATAATTTTCAGGCTTATGGCGAATTTGCCAGAGTATATGATATGTTCCAGGACAATGTAATATAGCCATTTTAAAAGCCCGGAAACATAGCGTTTCTGGGCTTTTTCTCTGTATTCTGCAAATGTTCCGTTGTCCTCTGTTATCCTCTGTTTACCCCTGTTTTCCGCGGCTTTGTAGTAGAAACTGTAGTAAAATTCGTAGTAGAAAATCAGTAAAAAACTACAGCATAAAAGACCCTTATTATATACATATAATAACTATATATACATAACTATATAATAAATAAAATATATAGTAAAGATTTGTATATAATATAAAGTGTATCTATTTTTCTTTTAGGGGGTATTGTTTTTTAACTCATTTTCTTATTCGTTTTATGAGTGGGTTTTCTATACCCCCTTCTTTAAGTTCTTTAAAAATTTTTCGACTTACCTTACTGCTGTAGGTCTTTTTCTTTATCCTCTGTTTACCTTTGTTATCCTTGGTTATCCGAAGTAAGCTAGTTTATAGCGTTGTCCTCTGTTATCCTCTGTTTACCCTTTAGGCGTTCCAGGTATGACCGCAGTTCTGGCAGATACATACGGTCTTGTTCTTAAACTTTGTCTTCTCATTTCCTTTCGACTTCTTCCATACCAGGTTAGACATACCCAGGGTACATATAGCTGTAAGTCCACGCGCGGTATTATTGATATGACCGCCCAGACCGTTACCATGCTTCTTAGTCTTTCCTTCTACCTGTACCAGATCGACACTAACATTTTCGCTTTTACATTTTGGACATTTCATAATTTTTATCCCCCTAAGTGTTTTCTTTTATTATATCACCCAACGACGACAAAGAAAAGACCCTACAACTTTGCAGCTGTAGGGTCTTTTCTGGGTAAGTTTGGTGGCTCAAAATTGAGCCGCCAGTTCCGAACTGTAGCACTATTCTTTTACATATTCCATTATGTCTTCTGGCTGACAATCTAAGAAGGCACATATTTTACAGATCACTTCTGTATTTACTGGTTCGCCTTTAGACAGTTTAGCCAGTGTCGGGGAAGAAATTATTTGAAGTAAATCTGTTTTTTTCATTCCCCTACGGGCAAGAAGGTCGAATAACCTATAATACCTAAGTGGCATTTTTACACCCCCTTTCTAATATTAGTATACGCTAATATAATATAAGTGTCAACTAAAATATTTTTTGTTTTCGCTAAAAACCCTATTGACACAAATATTAACGTATGCTAATATAATATCAACGAAAACGAAATAAACATTAGCAAACACGAAAGGCGGTATATAAATGAAATCTTACAAAGAAACAAAAGCAGCGGTTAAAAGCTTAATCCTTAAAAAGCGTGGTATCTACAATATCTACAATCTGGATTTATCAATTCTTTACGAACAGGGGCATAACGTAACAAATGTCCAGAACGCCTTAGACTATTTTAAGTATAGCCCACAGGCTAAAAGCTTTATGGATAAGGTAGCGGCTATGTAGGGGCTTCGGCCCCTTCCAGAAAGGAAGTGCAGATATGAACAAGGACGCATGGTATCAGTATTTTACAGAGCGTAAAGCTGTAGCAGATCAGAACGCCGAACTGGTGGAAGAAAAATTTAAAGAGTGTGAAGCCTACACCGAAAAGGTGTTAAAGAAGAAATACCCGGAATGTGGGGTAGTCTTTACCAGACACGTCGAAGCAATTAAGGCCGGCTACTTCACAATCTGGATAGACACCGGAAGCGTTACACATAAAAATATCAAGCTGGAAGACTGCGGTATTACACCAGTGGAACTTAACAGCTATCCAGTAAGACCAGATCAAGCTTAAGGGGGTATATATGAGAACAGTATATAAGACAAAATACTACACCGTAAAGAAGGACGACGGCGGACCTACCCCGAAGTATCTTATCTACCGTGACGGTGTAGAGGTTAAAAAGTGTTCTTCCCAGGTGGAAGCGACTATGTGGGTATCCAGACAAAGGGGGCACCAAAATGAACATTGATAGCATGATACAAGGAAATCCCCAGGCGCTTGTTACTTCGTATAACGGCGTTCTGGTGGCGGACAGCCTGGAAGTAGCGGAACGCTTCGGCAAGCCACATAAAAATGTACTTAGAACGATCGACAGCCTGGTAACTGAAGTGGCAACGCAAAATTGCGCCACCAACGCCGAACCAGAAGACTACTTTATCCTGGCGGAATATCAGAACCGCGGGAAGACCTATAAAAAGTATCTTCTTACCCGCGACGGCTTTAGTCTTCTGGTAATGGGATTCACTGGACCAGCTGCTTTACACTGGAAGCTTTTGTACATTGAAGCCTTTAACAAAATGGAACAGGCACTACGAAGCAACGTAGATATACGCCAGCTGGTAACACAGATCACGACCGACGTACTTCGTACCGTTCTTCCAGATATTCGACAGGCTGTAGAGCCGCCGCCAGAGATCGAAGACGGAAGGGTACACAATTCCAGACGCTTAGACTTCCTGTATGGGAATGACGAAGCCTTACCGAACTTCCTTACCGTGTACGACATACGGGACTACTTAGGGATAGGACAAAGACAGGCTTACGAACTGGTAAAAAGCGAAGGGTTCCCGGCGAAGAAGTTAGGTAATTCCTACCGGATACCGAAAGACGACTTCTTAGACTGGGTTAAGAAACAATAGAAAGGGGTGCTAAGAAAATGCTTTACAGCGAATTTTTAAAGGGTACACGGGCGCCAGAAACGCCCGATACCTACGATCAGTTCCAGATCATAGGACAAATTTACGAAGATTGCGAAGGAATGACAAAGGAAGAAGCTTACCGTATCTGGAAGCAGACCTACGGCCGCGAACTTAAACGCCGTGAACTTCGCCAGCGGGAACGCCTGGAACTTTTAATTAACCGGGAAGACTATGATAGCGCCGATCGCCCACACCGGGCAGCGATCTACCACGAACTTAGTACTCTTTTCTGGGCGGCATATTACAATAAAGACGGTAGCCGGTGCCGCCTTGCCACGGAAGGGCGCTGTTTTACAGACGTATACGGTATTACCTGGATACTGCGATACGACGGACGATACCCGAACGGGAACACGATCTTTAAGTTATGTGCTGTAGTCCGTGGGCGTATGCTGGATACCGATTTTACAAACTGAAAGGGGGTATTCTAGTGGAATGTGCAGTAGTGATAGTGGAAAACGGTTGTATCGTGATCTATAAGAGTGACGACCGTTTGAAGCTTGAAAAGGAAGTGATACGGGCGAAGAAATCCGGTTTTCCTTACGCCATAATTGTACCGCGTGACACCGATACTACAGTTTAAAAATATTTTTATGTGACAGAGGTAAACAGAGGATAACAGAGGGTAACGACGACACACGGCGGAAGTTATAAAAATTGTCGTGAAGACAAGTCGTATTTGTATCCTTATATTTTACACTGTATAATTGTCACACAGACAAATAAACAAGTAAAACCGTCACAAGGACAACGGCAAAGGAGAGAAAAAAGCAATGAACAAAGTAAAGTATTACAGACTAATTAGTGGTCTGTTACTCAAAGACCTGTCAGAGAAAACAGGGTTATCCGTGGGGCATTTATCCCACATTGAAAACGGTAATAAGCAGCCGTCTAAGTCCGCTATGGAATCTATAGCATTAGCTGTAGGAAGTACGGTACCAGAAGTCTTTTATACGCCGCTTACGGCAGAAGAAAAAGAAGAAATGGAACACCTGGGCGACGAGGTAGACAATGGCTAAAGCCAGAGAACCGAAAGTATTTAGAAGTATGGACGATCTGCCTTTAATGCTTACGCCATACGACTTAATGGACTTTCTGGGAAAGGGCCAGCGACAGACCTACGAACTTATCCATAGTGAGGGCTTCCCATATGTACAGGACGGCCCGAAGATAAAGATACCTAAGTGGCTGCTTATAGAATTTATAAATGAGAAAGTAAGGAAGGGGGAACCTTTGTAATGAAAATCCAGGAAGTGACGATAGAAGGCTACCAGTCACACACAAATAGTACCTTTCGTCTTTCCCCTGGGCTGACGGTCATTACCGGACCGTCGGACGCCGGAAAGACAGCGATCATAAGAGCGCTTCGGTGGTTCGCTTTTAATGAGCCGACCGGGGAAGCGTTCTTACACACAATCCGTAACCCGGACGGGTCCGTTAAAGAAGCTGTAGACCAGGTTAAGGTATCCGTAACATTTGATAACGGTATCACGATCACGAAGACCCGTAGAAAGGGTAAGACGACCTATACACACAGCGCTTTCCCTACAGCGTGGGAAAAGGCAGAGATACCGCCAGAGATTAAGGAAACCCTGGGACTGGTAAAACAGCAGTACGGTGATTTTGAAACCTGTTTAAATTTTGCTTTCCAGCTGGACGCGCCTTTTATGCTTTCGGAAAGCGCGAGCGTAGGGGCGAAGGTCTTAGGAAAGCTGGCGGGTACAGAAATCGTAGATAAGTCGATCAGTGAGGTAAATAAAAAGACCCACCAGACACGTAACGATATTTCTTACGCCGACAAACAGATAGGGGAAATCGACGTATCCCTTACGGAATACTTCGACCTTGACCGGTTCGACGCTGAACTTAAAATAGCGGAAGCTACCTTTACAAAATTAAAGGAAGATCAGAGCCGACACGTTACCCTTACGGCACTTATGAACAGCTACCAGCTGAATACAGAACAGCGTATTAAATACTACGACGAAGTGGAACGTCTGGCCGGTGTGGTCGTCGCTTCTGTATCGCTTGGTATCGCGGAACGCGAACAGGCGAAAAGAGAAAAGCTGGAAGACCTTAACGTAGGATTCTGGAAAGCGGTACAAGATCAGAACGAACCTTTAAGGGTTATCCGTATTACACGGAATCTGGAAGACTTACAGTCTGATCTTAAGGAAGTGGAAACAGACGTAATAAGGTACGACGCGCTTTTAGGCTTTCAGTATGGTTATATCAATTTACAGGAAACCATAAGAAGAACGTCGGCGCTGGTAGTGAAGTTAGACCAGGCGGTAGGGCTTTCGTTCATGCTGGACGAAGCAGAAAAAGATACACAAGCCTTAGAAGCCCTGGAACGTGCCTATAAGCGATTTAACGAAGTAAGCGAAGAAGAACGCGACTTACGATATAAGGTATCTTCCCTGGGGAACACAGAAGCCCTGGCGGACATTCTAGGAAGCATTTCTAAGCAGTACGACGAACTGGACAACCTTAAGAGGATAAACGTGGTAAGTCAGACAAGACAGCTTTCCTATGAAGCAGCTGGAAGATATGTAGAAAAATGTAACAGAGAATTAGAGGAAGCACAGGAAGAATTACAGGCCGCCTGGGAAGCTGCCGGGGGCGTGTGTCCATTGTGCGGAAGTGAGGTAAAAGAAAATTGTACACATTAAACGACTTCTTTTGTGGGTGTGGTGGTCTTGGTCTGGGTTTCCAGAACGCCGGGTTTAAGATCGTTGGCGCCTGGGATTTTGACAAGTACGCTGTAGCCACATACAGGGAAAATGTAGGCGATCATGTGGTACAGGCAGATATACAGAAAATGTGTATTGAAGATGTACCGAAAGCCGACGTCTGGGCGTTTGGGTTTCCTTGCCAGGACTTAAGCGTAGCCGGAAAACAGGCGGGTATAAAGTTGGAATGTGCCGACTGCGGTACCGTATGGGAAGTGTCCGCGGAAACTTACAGCGAAGAAAATTTATGTCCGGGTTGCGGTGGTACGAACCACAGGGCAGCGACCAGAAGCGGTATGTTTTTTGAAATCATGCGGCTGCTGGCCGAAGCAAGAGAGAGAGAGCCGGAGAAGGTTCCGAAAGTGCTTGTAGCGGAAAACGTGAAGGCGTTAAGGAAACTTCTACCAGTGCTGGAAGCTGAATATGGAAAAGCCGGGTATAAGTGCCACGCACAGTTATTTAATAGCAAATACTGGGGCGTACCACAGAATAGGGAAAGGTATATAGTTGTCGGTACTTTGGACAGCTTGCCAGATACCTACACATACCCAGAAGAACAACACGACTACGTACCGAAGCTTTCTACAATCTTGGAAGCTGATGTAGACGACAAGTTTTATATCGCCGACGAAAAGGCCCACAAGATCATAGACCAGGCGTTACAGCGTATTTCTTCTATGGGTAAGGTACACGCCACGATTACGCCGAACAGAGTAGATAAAAGGCAGAATGGGCGTAGATCGAAGGAAGACGAAGACCCTATGTTTACGTTGACCGCCCAGGACTTACACGGCGTTATTGTAGACGACACTTACGGCTATCCTACAGAGAGAGAGAGAGAGAGAGAGCCGGAAAAGGATTTACACAGAGGTAGCCCCGACACTACGGAGCAGTCGGCAAGGGGTAAAGGTGGTAGAGAATACCACGAAAAGCGATACGGAAAAGACGCCCCCTTGTTCCCGATAGTCGAAGCTACAAAAGTCGGGATAGCTGTAGGGAGATATGGGGACGCCATAAATATAGCTTACCCGGAAAGTAACACCAGGCGCGGACGGGTCGGAAAAGAAATAGCCCAGTCGTTGCTTACAGGGTGTTCCCAGGTGGTTATATGTGATAAGAAAGGCGGAGAAAATGACACATGATTGTAGAGAGAGAGAGAGAGAGAGAGAGCCAGCGCCTACCGGCCATAGATCAGCTAATACAGGACGGCGTAATACAGGCACAGCGTAACGGGAAAGGAACCTTTATAGGGTGTTCCCCTACGTTACTGGCGTCGGACTACAAACAAGTACCGCTGGTACTGGAAAGGGTAGACGAATGTATGAATACAGAGAGAGAGAGAGAGAGAGCAACGGCCGCAAGGGCTACCGGAAATAGAGGTGATAGGAATGTTAGAGAGTAGCGGACACGATCACAGTAGACGGGTACACGACCCGGAAGGTATTAGCCCGACAGCTACAGCTGTAGCGGGTGGTACACATCATATTAAAATCTTCGATCACACGAAGTATAGAGTAAGAAAACTTACGCCGACGGAATACGGCAGACTACAGGCGTTTCCTATGGATAACTGGAAACAGGTTGTAAGTAATTCACAGGCGTATAAGCAGTTCGGAAACGCGGTTACCGTAACATTGGCGGAAGGTATCGGTAAGTCTATTATCGGTTATCTGGACAGTGTTTTAGGGGGTGCGGCAGTTTGAAAAACGATTTTATCATACGTGGAAAGGAAGCTACGCTTTTTGTAGAAGCGCCGCCAAACGTGGGCTATGGTTCCGTGGAAGTAAAACTAGATGCTGCGGATATGGACGTAGTTAAGTCTTGGCCTGGTACATGGTTTTCCTTTATCCATAAAAGCAATGGACAGCTTTATATAAGAGCGACCGCCCACCGTGTCGGCGGTAAGGTAGTAAATGTTCCGGGCTTTGAACAGAAGCAGCCGCTTTTACATAGGGTTATATCGAAGCCGGAACGCGGACAGAACACAATCTTTAAGGACGGCAATAGCTTAAATCTTACCAAGGATAACCTTATTAACCTTCCGATCGGCGAAAGCTACGTACCGGTAGAGCCTACCGGTCCAGAATACGCCGACATGGTTAAGGGTGTCCACTACCGGAAAGATAAACAGCGTTACGAAGTCCGGTGTTTCTACAAAGGAAAAGCCCATAACCTGGGGGTTTATAAGGACGTCGGCGTAGCGAACGAACACGCTACGGACTTCCGTAACCTGGGACCAGACGGCTACCTTACGAAATACGGAAAGTGGGGTACAGTCTAATGGGTTTATATGAAGGCGGTTTGTTTAAGGTATCCCGTAAACTTGACGGAAAAGGACGCTTACAGCTTCCGGGGGATTTTAGAGAAGCTGTAGGGTTCGCCTTAGACGAAGAAGTGGAAGTAGCCGCGGTCATGTTGAAAGACAGCAAAAAGGCGGCACTTATGATAACCAGAAAGGAAGGTAATACAAAATGACAGCAAAAGACTTAAGATCGCTACTTTATGACGCACCAGACAATAGCGAAGTTGTGATACTGAATGAAAACGCACCGATCAAAGGAGCTGTACCGGTATATCAGACTTTTACCCTTAAAGTGGACGCCGGTAGCAAAGTGGTACTTATGTATCAGAGTAAAAACGGAAAGGAAGGTACGAAGTAATGGATATTAAAGAACGTATTGAGAAAGCAAAAGAAAGACTGGAAGCTGCTAAAAATGCAAAGACAAAGGCGGAAACACAGCTGGAAGCCGCACAGGAACAGTGTGATAAGGTCGTAGAAGAAATGAAGCAGTTAGGCGTTACCCCGGATACGATCGAAGCAGAGATTACCCGCTTGTCGGAATCCGTAGAAGAAAACCTTAAGAATGTGGAAAGTAACATACCGGAAGTTTAGGGGGTAGCTTATGGGACTTATGGATTTTTTTATCCGTCCAGAGCCGGTAAGCTATGGTACTGCGAAGGGTTTAAACACCTTGCAGATTAACCGTATAGCTGCTGATCTTCGTACCGCCAGGGACAAGGTTAATAACCAGATGGCGAAACGCGAACTACTGGAAAAGCAGAGAGAAGCAGCAGTAAAGGTAAAGACGGAAGCAGAAGAACAGTTAGGCGTGTTCGGGCTGGTACAAATTCTTTTACAGAAGACCAGCGACTACGCCAGACAACAGGTAAAGGTAAGGATAGAAGATATAGTAAGTGAAGCGCTTAATGTGGTCTTCGGTGGGAATCATAAATTTATGATCGACCTTACCTTAAGAGGTAACCAGCCTATCGCTGAATACTACTTAAACGACGACAGCGTTATTACGAAGTTAGAAAAGCCGGATTATGACCGCGGCGGCGGGAAAATTGATATTATTGCCCTTGCGCTTCGTCTGGCAGTCGGCGAAATGGAAGGCGTAGACGGTCCGTTATTCCTGGACGAAGTAGGTAAGCACGTATCAAAAGAGTACGCGCCGTCGGTAGCGTATTTCTTAAAAGAGTACAGCGCCACTTTTGGAAGACAGATTATACTTATCACACATAACGCTGACCTTGCAGAAATCGGGGAAGTAAGTTTAGCTGTGAAGCGTTCCCAGAGTGGAGAAAGTGAGGTGTCCGTATTATGAAAAAACATTGTATAGACTGTGGGATTATCTTCTATACGGACGACCCAGACCAGGTACGGTGTGAGTGCTGCGAAGACGACCGAAAGGGGGACGAAGAAGATGGTTAAATTTTTATTCGTGGGCGATCTACACTTACGCGGAACGAATCCCAGAAACCGTATAGACGACTACAAGGAAGTTGCGAAGCAGAAGCTTAAGGAAGTTTTTAAGATAGCTGTAGATAATGCTGTAGACGCGATCTTACAGCCTGGGGATATATTCGACCGACCGGAAGTTGGTATAGCCGTTCTTCTGGAATTTGCAGAAGTGTTAAAGGAAAGTCCGGTAAACATTTACTGTACACTGGGTAACCATGATATTTACGGATACAACGTAGACAGCTACTACCGTACCAGTTTAAGGCTTTTGGAAATGCTGGTACCACAGCTTACGGTTATCAGAAGCGCCAGTGACAAGCCTATTTATCTGGCAAAGGGACACTATAAGGTGTATCTGACTGCTACGCCGTACAGTAAGGATATGGACATAAACGGTTATGGATATGGACCGGACGTAGATTACCCGGAAGGTAACCATATCGGGGTACATATAGCCCACGGTATGTTATTAGACCACCGCCCACCGTTTGACCGATATAGTGACTTATATAAGGTGGACACGACCGCCGATATTATCCTTACTGGACACGATCACTTAGGCTATGGGATTTACCACAGAAGCGCTGACGACAAGCTTTTTGTAAATCCAGGCAGCCTGTTACGTATGTCAGCTTCCGTTAATGAGATGGAACGGCAGATACAGGTAGCACTGATTAAGATAGACGAAATCAGTGGAAAGTACGAAGCGGAGTTTATACCGGTGTCGTGTGCGAAGTCCGGGGAAGAAGTCTTAGATCGTAGTCGTATTGAGGAAGAAAAGGAACGACAGTACGCTATGGACAACTTTAGCGCACTTATCCAGGGTCACACCGGTAATAAGGTTCTTATGGATATTAACCAGATTATCGACCAGGTAGCAGCCGAAGAAAAATACAGCCCGGAAGTAGTAAAGACAGCTTTACAGATTATTGATAGGCAAAGGGAGCTTGTAGCGGTATGAAGGTGAAATTTTGGACTTGTGGTAACTGTGGACATGAAGAACCGATTACGGATAACGATTTACAGGAACTTAACCCGGTGGTTTCTTCCGCTGGTGCTATAAAAATCAGCTGCCCGAATTGTGGCGCTTATACGATCAGTAAACCGTTTGACAGTTCTTGTATGGGTGGGTCGTTCCTGGTGGTACGCCCACATATCCGAAAGGGGGCGAAGCCGTGGCCGGTAAAAAGATAAATGCTTTCAATGAACTTTGTAAAGATACTATGATCGCAAATATGGCGGATACCTTAAAGGCTTACGGCGGCTTCCCGGAACTGGAAAAACAGGTTTACGACTTAAAAGCGTGTACCGTTATGGAAGTCGCCAGCGCGGTACCTATTGTACAAAATGTCGTTATATCTGCCGTAGTTAAAACAGCTGTAGAACAGGCAAAAGCACAGGAAAAAGAACAGGAGCAGAGAAACGGTATTTTAGGCAGCTTTACAAAAACATTATGCAATTAAGAAAGGGTAAAAACATGAAAGAAGAATTACAGAAACTTATTGAACAGTACGGCGCGGACGCCGTAGCAAAGGCGGCAACCGAAGCCTTGAATAAGCACGTACCGACCATTAACACCCCGGTAGTGACAGACGAACAGCTGATTAACACTATCTCACAGCTGGACGCTGCTGTTACGGATATTCTGGAAGCCGGACGTAAGAACGAAGAAACCTATCAGAATAAAGCAGCGTTAGCAAGACGCGCCCGCCAACTGGAAACCTCTATTCAGATCACAGAATCAGAAGCTATTAACACAATTTGCGGAACCGGTAAGGACGCTTATGGTATTATTCCTTACTCAGACGGTACACAGGTAAAGGTAGCTGTTACAAACGATACCCAGCGCGACGCTTTCCGTAGACATTTTAGCGCCACAGATCGTAAGGAACTGGCAAGCGTGGAAGCAGATATTAAGGCTATCGAGGTTTCCCAGTTCAAGACCAGGGAAGACCTGGACGCGAAGAAAGAAGCCTTAAGTTGTATCAGAGCGAAGGCACAGTTACAAGCCGCCGCACTTACCTACCTTGCGTAATGAGAAACAGGCGGAACGTAGGCAGCGTGGCGAAGACTTCCAGGAAGAATGTAGAAGAAGCTGGCGGCAGATACCAAACTTATGGCGGTTACGCATTACAGACGGTGGAAACTTGGGTACAAGGCCGGCGGACGAACTGGTACTTCTGGAACACGTAAATTTACTTTGTGAGGAAAAGAGAACGGACGGCGACCGGTTTATGTTGTCAATGTTACGCACCGACCAGCTTAAAGGTCTGATAAATTTTGAAAAGGCATTAGACAGAAATATAGGGCTTGTCCTGGTATCCTTCCTTAACGAAGCTGTAGACGTTGCCTACGCTTTCCGATTGGTTCACGCTATGGTGTATATGAACCAGAAAGGACGGCGTTATATAACGCTGGAAGAACTACAGCAAGGGAAAATAGAAGCTATCAACCTTCCACGTATAGAGATAAACGGCGAACGTGGATACGATTTAAAGGGGGTGCGAGATTGCACGTATACGAAAGCAATAACATAAGGGTAAGTGGCTATCCGCTTCCCTTGAAACTGAAAATAGTAGACGATCTTACAATAGATAATCCGGCATACTTAAAAGCGAAGTACCAGCGTCGCCCTACCTGGGGCATAGACCAGAAGCTACAGCTTTTTACATATGACAACGACGGAAGCTTAATACTTCCCCGTGGTTATGCAGATCGTTTATATAGTCTTATTTCAGAAACAACGACGTCCATTAAATGGGATAAGGAACAGGTAGAAGGGGAACCGGTAGACTTCGGACCGTGGAACGAAAACTTCCAGATCAGAGATTACCAGCACCCGCTTATAGATAGCCTGTTACATAAAAATGGTATCGGGGTTTCCCCGGCGGGTTCCGGTAAAACTATCATGGGTATGCGATATATCTACGAAGTTGGACGCCCGACCTTATGGCTTACCCATACCAGAGATTTAGTATATCAGACCAGGGACAGGGCGTTATCTACATTGAAAGGCGTAGGTCGTGTCGGTATCCTGGGGGACGGTGTAGAGGACTTCGGCGACCGTAAGCTTATCATAGCGACGGTACAGACGCTTAAGGCAAAACAGCGACTTGTAGAAAAGCTGAAAGAATTTATAGGCGTCGTCGTGATCGACGAAGCGCACCACTTCCCCAGTACCCAGTTTTTAGATACCGCCGCCCAGTTTCCGGCGAAGCATATTATAGGACTTACGGCCACACCGAAGCGTAAAGACGAAATGGAACAGCTTATGTACTTAGGTATTGGACCGGTACTACATGAGGTTCCCCGAACCGCCCTTTACAAAGACGATCAGCTGGTTTTACCAGAAGTAAAGTTTGTCTACACGTCCTTCACTTACGGGAATGAAGATAGCGCCGACGGAAACATAGACGCCGGGGGCGAAGACCTGGATTACCAGGACATTTTATACCGACTTTTTGAAAACGAAGACCGGTTAAACCTGGTAGCCAAAAGTATCGTAGACGCGGTTAAATACGGTCAGTCTATCGTTCTTTCTGAAAGCGTAAGGTATTGCTTTAAGCTGAAAGAGAAAGTAGACAAGCTTCTTACGGAACAGGGCTACAGAGGTTGTAAGACCGCTGTAGTGCATGGCGGACTTACCCGGTATAGCTGGAAAGTAGCCAGTGGAAAACGACAGGCCGAAGCCCTGGCAGCTGACTACGGTACAGAATGTAAGTATGACGGAAAAGCCAGAAGGTGGAAAGTAAAAACGCCACAGTATACCGAAGAAGAATTTAAGAAGTGGCAAGTTACCAAAAAGAAACGACAAGATATTTTAGACCAGTGTAGGGAAGGAAAAGTAAATATCCTTTTTGCTACACAGTTAGCCCGTGAAGGTTTAGACATACCTAGCCTTTGCGTAGGGCATACAGTAACACCAAAACGTGGGGACGGAAAGAGTAACACCGGTCTTAATCTGGAACAGGAAATAGGCCGTATTATGAGAAAGGACCCACAGAACCCAGATAAAAAAGCGGTATGGTTCGACTATGTGGACGCTTCTGTAGGCGTTCTGAAAGGTCAATACTACAGCAGAAGAAAGGTATATAAGCGCCTGGGTATTAAGTTACCATCTAAGCCGAAAAGCGCCGAAAAGGACGTTATAGACGGTTTACTGGATAGTATTAAATTTTAATTATGAAAGGAAGTATTTATTATGAGTGAGAACACAACACAGAACATGGACGTAGCAGCAAAGAACGCCGGAACAGAAGAAGTAGCAGGTACAGCGATCGCAAAAGCCGCGGAAACAGCTGTAGCAGAGGTTAAGCCGAACGGCGCCGCATATATTACCACACTTCTTAATAACACTTTTGAGGAGTTCCAGAAAGCAAACGACGGCTTAGACCTTGATTTTGTTTACATGGGTTCCTGGCTGACTGTGGATAAGAAGGGGGATTTTGTGGATAAAGACGACGACAGTATTAAATATAAAGATCATATCGACGTCATTATTGGAAAAGGTGAAAAACGTTGGTCTTTATGGGGATTACAGAACAGTCCAGAAGACGGCCAGCTGATCGTAGCTTGCAGAGAGAAAGAAGACGCCGTACAGCAGCTTACAGCGTGGTTACAGGAGAACCCGGAAGCAGCAGAACGTTACAGCGTAGAAGACCTGGAACTTCGTTATATGGCTTCGGTAGTTCCTGTAGACGCCCTTTCTGAAGCCGACGGTATCCCGAAAATTTATATTATGTCCTTCGCCCCTACTGCTACGATCGCCTACGGTAAGTATGCTATGAACGTATTCCGTGGAGCGTATAAAAAGATCGGTATTCCGGCACGTACAGGACTTACCAGCGTGGTTACCAGACTGTCTACAGAAGAACAGCGTAGCCGTACAGACGCTTCCGTATCCTGGCTGGCTATCAAATTTGAAGCTATGGGAGTATTTAACCCAGAAGACTATACCACAAAGTAAAACAGGGGCCTTAAGAAATGGTAAAACAAAATAAAGAATATGTGTACGTGGATTGTTACCAGTGCGACGAAAACGGAAAAAGCAGCCCGTGGAAGCGTAAACACTTGGACGACGTACCGAAGTGGCAACACGAAGAAGCAAAGGACTTTAATTGTTTTGCCACGGTCCAGAAATACGCAAATGAGAAGAAGACAGAGGGGGAAGACTTCTTAGCCCCCCTGTACTTCGACCTTGACTATAGTGAAAATCCGGCAGTAGCCCAGGAAGAAGCTATTAAGCTGGTGGAGTTCTTCACCGGAGAACTTGATATACAGGAACAGGACTTACATATTTACTTTTCCGGGTCTAAGGGTTTCCATATTCTGGTAGACGAAAGAGCGTTAGGCGTAGAGCCTAGAAAAGACTTACAGAGAGTATATAAGCATATTGCCGGATACCTTCGTTACAGGTTAGGAGAAGTACAGGAACAGGAAGACGAAAACGGACGACCAGTAGAGTATACAGAACCTTTAAAAGCTGTAGACCTTGTGGTTTATACCGTAAAGCGTATGTTACGTCTTCCGTATTCCAGGCACCAGAAGACCGGGCTTTACAAGATCGAACTTACCTTACAGCAGCTTAAGGAACTGACATTAGATGAAATTAAGGAAAGAGCGCGTACTGGCCAGCCTATCCAGAGAGAAGAAAAGACAGTACGTAAAAGACCAAAAGCCGGGGTGTTCTACGCGGACAAGTTACACGAATACGAAGAAGCCGCCGCTACAACGTCCGATAAGCGAAGTAAAACAGAATATATTTTCGTTAAGGATAAGCCGCCGGTATGTGTAGAAGACATTCTTAACAATGGCTGGAAGAAAGACGGCGATCGTAATAACGCCACTGTGCAGCTTTGCTGTTACTTTAAGGCAGCCGGATACAAAAAAGAAGAAGCTACAAGTATCCTGGAAGACTGGGTAGTAAAGTTTACCAGCGCGGACAGTCGGTACAGTATCCAGCAACGTAAGGCGAATACCAGAAACGTTATAGAAAGTGTTTACGGAAGTGAAAAGGACTACCAGTTTGGGTGTGCTTTTATACGATCACTTCACGGTGAAAAGAAGAAAGGCGACAACGATTACGACAGGGTACCGTGTGCTGGTGATATGTGTCCTTGTATTAAGGGTAACACCGACGTAGCCGAAGAAGCTATAAACCTTCCGCTTGCGAAGACTTCCGACGCTTCCCTTACTGGTAAGTTGATTACGACCCGCGTAATGGTGGCCGGTAAGAAGCATACGCCTTACGTTGTCCCGAAAAAAGTAGAGTATTCGTGCTGGGGACAGGAAAAATGTAAAAAGTATGGCTGTCCGCTGCTGAACATTCCTACAGCTACGGCATATAAGGAACTGAACGCCCATAACCGCGAACTTATTCAAATGACAGAAACGGGCGACGACAATATAAAGGGAATCCTTCGGGAGATCAGCGGGATACCGTCTTGCGGAAAGTATGATACTTCCATTGTGGAAACGATCAACGTAGACGAACTTCTGGTTATTCCTATGGCGGAAGAAGACGGCGTTAAAGAAGACGATACCGGAAGCTATGTACTTCGTAAGATTTACGCTATCGGTGGTATGAAGATTGAAACGAATAAATACTATGAGATCAGCGGTTATATGTACCCACACCCGAAGAACCAGGAAAGTACCATTCTGGTAACGAACGCGACACCTTTACAGGACGTCGTAGAAAGCTTTTCCTTGACCGAAGAAGTCCGGGAAGAACTGGACAGCCTTAGACCGGAAAGTATGACAGTGGAAAATATCGTATCGAAGCTGGGAACTATACTTAATGATCTGACATATAACGTAACGCATATCGTAGAGCGCGACGAAGTTCTTTTAGGTCTGCTGCTGGTTTACCACAGTATTTTACGTTTCCGTGTTCCATGGGATACCGACCCTATAAGGGGGTGGGTAGAACTTAAGATAGTCGGCGATACTGGTACCGGTAAGTCTGCTTTAGTCGAAAAAATGATGAAATATATCGGACTTGGTAACCGTGTAAATGCAGAGAGTACAAGCCGTACCGGTCTTACTTACAAAATGGAACAGGGTAACCGCGGAAGCTGGTATATCGTCTGGGGTGCCTGGCCGTTGGCAGATAAAGAGCTTATATGGGTAGACGAAGACACCGGTATAGAAAAGGACGAATACGGGGAAATGACCCTTGCAAGATCAGACGGTAAGCTGGAAGTTAAGAGAGCCGTTACAGCTGAAACGCCTTGTAGGGTAAGGGCTATCCTTTCTGGTAACGCGCCGAAAGGTAAACGTCTTTCCGATTACGCCCAGGGTGCCGAAAGCTTAAAGGACGTATTTAACAATGAGGATATACGACGCTTCGACTTCGCTATATTTATGAGATCGACCGACGTAGACCCGGAAAAGTATAACCGGTCGCTTCCGTCATTTCCGCGAACCATGAGCGACGACGCCTTAAAAAATAATGTGTTATTCGCGTGGAGCAGAACCCCGGAACAGGTTGTATTTTTACCCGATACTGTAGACGCCATTCTGGAAACAGCTACGAAGCTGTCTAAGGTATACGGAAACGCTACAGATATTCCGCTGGTATCACCTTCCGATCAACGTAACAAGGTGGCACGTTTGGCCGTGGCCCTTGCTTCACTTACGCACAGCGTAGACGAAAGCGGGGAACGAATTACCGTTTACCCGGCACACGTAAATTTTATTTATGACTATCTGGTACAGCTGTATAACGCCCCTGGTTGTGGCCTTAATTACTATGCACGACTGGCAGTATCAGAAGAAATAGTAGGGGATAAATTCGACAAGATTACAAACGAGTTAAGAAAGCTGGATACCTTAAAGGGTGCCAGTAAGTATAACGAGTTCATAGACCTTTTCGCCAGACAGAAATACTTACGACTTGGCGACGTAGAAGCTATGTTAAGCATTGAGAAGGAAGAAGCAAAGGCTATTATTAACCAGTGCGTCCGCCTTCGTATGCTGACTATGACAAGCGGCGGATATAGAAAAACGCCGCGGTTTAACTCTTATATATCAAAGTGTTTTGAAATGGGATTATTCGATCACATGGAAAACGACATTTAAAAAAGGGGGTTCTATTATTGAATTTAAGTAATATGTTCCCAGCTTCCGGCGGTCTTGCAGCACAGGTTAAAAAGCCAGTCGCTACGGCAGTAGCAAAACCTACAGAAAATAAAGCTGTAGGTTCTTCCCTGGCGGACTGTATGCAGACAAGAAAGCGTCCGGGAGAATGGGCGATCAAATGGCCGAAACTTCGTAAGCAAGGTTTTAAAGACTACAGACCGCTTCTTACTATACAGGAAGTTATTGATTACTGTAACCGCTGTGAGGAAACCGGGTTAGGTGGTTTCGACTACGAAACAAGTGGAGATAAAGACCACAGGATACCGCCGACAGACGAAGACGGTAATACAGTAACAGGAAAAGCCTTAGACAGCTGGACGCGTGACGTCAACCTTGACCCGTGGAAAGCGGAAGTGTGCGCTATGTCTTTATCGGCAGCGTGTGACGAAGCAAGGGCTATCTTTATTGATAATCCGGGGGCTAACCAGTTTGAACCTGGTTTATCCAGAAGCGAAGCCAGAAAACGACTTTTTGATACCTTAGAACAGTATTTCTTTACTAATCATAAGATCGTAAAGATTGCCGTAAATATGAACTTTGAAACGAAGTTTACGGCGAAGTATGGTAAATATATTCTTATGCCATGCGCTGACCCGTTCATAGCATGGATAAGGCTGTCACAGCTGCTATTACCAAACAAAATTAAAAATCCGAAACGCCCTTACGTCGGTAAAGGTCTTAAGCCTATGACGAAGGAAGTATTCGGCGTACAGATGTCAGAATTTACTTCTGTCCTGGAACGTAACCAGGCGTTATTTTTCGACCAGGTACCAAACGACGAACACGACGCCTTAAGCTATTGCTGTGAGGATAGCGACTACGCCGTACAGCATTACCTTTACTGGGACGAAGTAGCGAAACAGATAAGTAA
Organism: Ruminococcus sp. 1001136sp1; assembly: GCF_039841815.1. Taxonomy (NCBI): domain Bacteria; kingdom Bacillati; phylum Bacillota; class Clostridia; order Eubacteriales; family Oscillospiraceae; genus Ruminococcus; species Ruminococcus sp. 1001136sp1. The sequence continues at coordinate 224,220 of NZ_JBDPGY010000002.1, forward strand.
TGATAACGAAGTATACCCGACCTATTCCGACTGGTTAAAAAATATTGAAATGCCTTTTACAAGGGTTACAGGAATTATGGAATACTGGGGTATGAAATGGGACAGCGACATAGCCCAGGTTAAAAGGGAAGAAGCAAAGAACGCGATCGAGATAGCCGCCCAGACTATGAAGGACCTGGCCGCAAGCGTCGGCATAAAAGACCTTAACGTAGGTGTCGGCGGTAAAACGAAAGACGTTAAATCTTTCGTATTTGATACGCTTAAGCTTCCGGCGGCTGCCTGGTCTGACAAAACAAAAGACCCTAGCCTGGACAGTAACGCCCTTATGGATATGATCTTTATGTTAGAAAACAAGCTGGAAGACCCAGACGAAGAAAAGTACCTGGAAACACCTTTACCGGAAGAATGGGAAATGGTAGACCCGGACTTATCTTATCAAGATCAGCGTCTTTTATGGCCGCGCGAATATACTACAGCAGAAGTTAAGCGTATTAGAATCGCGCGTAGGGAAGAACACCCATATAAGGACATTGGTATTAAATTCTTAAAGAGTATGCAAACCATACAGAAGTACGCTACTTTGTTATCTTCTCACGTAGAAGGCCGCGAAAAATACGTAAACCCTGTTACTGGCAGAATCCATGCAAAGTATGAACCATGGACAGAAACGGCCCGCCTTGCGTCCAACAGTCCGAACGGCCAGAACGTACCGCGCCCGGATAATGACGAACTGGGGGTACGAAACTTCTATAAGGCGGAACCCGGTAAAGTATTCCTTCTGGAAGATGAAAGCGGCTTTGAACTTCGTTTAACTGCCTGGAAGTCCGGGTGTGAAGTTATGCGTAAAGCTTTCAGAGATCACGAAGACTTACACAGAAAGACAGCGGCTACTATGACGGGTAAACCAGAAGCAGAGGTTACGAAGCACGAACGTAGTGGAGCGAAAGCCGGAAACTTCGGTTCTGTTTACGGCGGTACAGAACACGCCTTACAGAAAACCTTTAAGAAAATGGGGCTTCGTAAGAGCCTTCCAGAGTGTAAGAAGATCGTAGACGCCGTTATGAAGACTTACCCAGGTATCCCACGTATGCAAGTAAACGCCAAAGTAAAAGCTAGGGAAACGGGATACGCGGAAACCATTTATGGCTATAAGCGTCTGCTTCCGGCGATTAACAGCAGTAACCGTTACACAAGGTCAGAGGACGAACGACGGGCAGCGAATACACCGGTACAGGGTTCCGCCGCCGATATTATGAAACGCGCCCAGAATACCGTATATGAAAAATGTGGTATGGATACCGCAAGCCATAACGGTATAGCTATAGAACCGTGGGACGGCTACGCTACAGAAACAAAAGAACTGTTAGGCTGTAAGCCTTTCATGTTACATGGACATACCGATATGGTAGCCCAGATACACGACGAAATTATAGTAGAACTGGACGACGATACCACGCTTGTAGATACTTACGCAAAATGGCAGAAAGCCGTTATGGAAGTTCCGCCACTTAAGGACTTCCCTGTACAGCTGGAAGCAGAAGCCAGTGTAGCCTACAGCTGGGGTAATAAAATGAGCCTGGAAGACTGGGAGAAAGCGAGGGGATTATAAAATGGGAAAACCATATAAGCAGCCGCAAAAGCGCGAAGTTATGGCCGGTAGCAAACTGGAAATTGAAATGTTACAGTATTCGCTTAATGAAGCGAATCAGAAGCTTGCTAAGAAATCTGCTGATCTGAATACCGTAACACGCATTATGGAACAGACTACAAAAGTGGCAGATCAGCGAAAAGAGAAGGTAGACAACCTTATTAAATTAACGACGACCTTAACGAAGCGCGTTACTTACTGGAAAGTGGCGGCGATCATTGAAGCCGGTATTATTATCGGTCAGATTTTATTAAAGGTGGTGGCATGATGTACAGAATGATAATTGTAACAGCGCTGGGTAATTATGTGGTAGAAATGGTACCGGAAAAGGAAGAACCTACCGCCGACGAACTTATGAAAATGTTTCTTGAAACAAAGGCGGACGTAGAAAGCGGCTGTTTTATGGAAGGCTGGACACCTACAGACGGCTTAAGCGGGGCGCCCGGTGTATTCGCTATCGGTAAAGGCTTGGAAATTTTAGCGTACCACGTAGAGCGTCGCCCGGAATTTGATTTACCGCCCATAAACCCAGATAACGTTAATACGCGTCGCCCGCTTTCGCTTAAGTTTAGCTATCTGGGTAATGAAATGATCGCGAAGTGCATACAGGACGATATAGGAAGCGTAGCCGTGATCTTCTGCTATGCGGTAAATGGAGAACCGCCGACAGATGTATTAAATACTAAGAAGCTTTCCGAAAGCCTTTGTAGCTGTATCCGGCACCACTTAAACTACGCCGACGACGAATACCTTTTACAGATTGCTGAAGACGGGATTGTAAGAAACTATTCACAGGCGGAAGAAGTTGTAAAACAGCTGGAAGACCAGTTTAACACCCTTCACAGTAATAAGACAGGGAAAGCCTGGAACGGCTGGAAAGGGGAAAGCTAATGGCAGCCAGGAAGCTTACCAAAAGCCCGGAAGGGGAAGTAGTAACCTTTTCTACGAAACGCGGAAAACCGGATACCTGTAGCGAAACGTGTGGCGGTATTTATCGTTTCAAAGGAGAACTGTACTGTAAATATTTCCATAACGTTGTCGGTAAGCGTGACGAAGAATGTATAAAGAATGAGGTAAAAGGTGGTGGGCGGCATGGATAAAGACCTTATGGAAGAACTTGGACTTATGGCGACAGATAGCCAGTTAGACTACATAGACACGCTGTTAGACCAGGCGGGCGGCGTCCTGGAAGACTACACGGATACACCGCTAGAAGAACTGTCTAAGGACGAAGCCAGCGACATTATAGACGAACTGAAAGGGGAACTAGGCTATGACTGAATTACCGAAGAAGATTATAGTAAATCGGATACCCTACAGCGTTTGTAATTCAAATGACCCGTACAGTTATGAAGCAGACCCAGGGGTACAGGAAATCCGGGTTACACAGGAAGCAGCACCGGCCAGAAAGCGCCAGTATTTCATGTGGGAAGTAGCACACCTTTTACTGGTATCGGCCGGTATGCCGCAGAAAGAAGCAGACACGTACCACGCTGGCGTAGGAAGTGTCCTTAACCGCCTGGTTATTGACAATGATACGGATTTTGTGAAGGGGCGTAAGCCCGTCCCTTCCATGATCTGGATAAACGGACTTCCCTACACTGTCCAGCAAGGTATTTTTAAAGAATTACAAGACGAAGACCTGGGCGGGCGTGTTACGTATGACACATTATACATACAGATCATGGAAGACCTTAAGCCAGACATTAAAAGCTATGTAGTCGTCCATGAGATTACCCACGCGGTACTATTTGAAGCGAACGCCGGAAACTACGACAGCAAGGAAACCTTTGTAGAAGCCCTGGCGTGGCAGCTGCTTTACTTTTTACAAGATAATGATTTAGCAATATTAAAACCAGAAGGAGAGTAAAAACATGACAAAATCAGAATTTTTAGCACAGGAAAACGTACCAGAATTTATTAAGGCGGTTGTATCTAGTCTTCCGAGCGACGTTGACGTAGAGATTGAAGGCTTTAAAATTGGCAAACCACAGAAAAAAGAAAGCTGTAGCTGTGATCGTGTACATGAAGACGGTGTAGACATTTCCGCATATGTGGAAGGTATCGGCGACCGCGTGGTAGCACTGATAGAACTTTCAGACTGCAAGGGTCGTATCTCAAGATCTGACTTAGATAAGGCTATGGGACACGTAAACATTATTTCTGGAACCGTAAACCGGTTGTATAACGTCCTTGCCAATGAACCAAAAGAAGGGAAAGAAGTACGTTTACCGAAAGACTGATTAAGAAAGGACGTAAATATAATGAGTGTAAAAACGACGACAGTTTATAACTGTGACTATTGCCAGAAGCAGTTACCGGACGACTACGCCACCACGAACGGCGAAGGCAAGGGCTACTATGTAAAGAAAGCCCACGACACTATACCACTGGATACACCCATAGCCGGGTGTACCGGTATTGTAGTAGAAGTGACTTTAGGAACACCGAAGGACGACCACCACTTTACAGACCTTTGCGACGACTGCCGCCTTAAGTTCCTTAAGATGGCTGTAGAACACCTGGAACGTAAAGTAGCCGCAGAGAAAGAAGGTCTTAACAATGATGGCGAAGAAACCGACGTATAACCAGAAGAAATTTTTAAAGGCGAACCGACTGGACCCCTTTAACTGGTTAGTGCAGAAAGATACCCCGGAGTTTATGCAGATCATTCATAAGTATTCTGGCACCGTCCGCAAGATTAAAAAGAAGGTGGCTGTATGACGTTATTTGAACTTTTCAGTATCGTACTTATGGGAATTATTGTGTTAATCGGAATTGGCGTAATTTTAGGTTTTATCCTGGTCGGCGTTATCATTATCAATTATTTCAGATGGCGACACCAGGAGAAAAAGGCAGCCAGAAAGCGGGGGCAGAATGGGGAAACGTAAGTATTATTTTCCGCCTAAGACAGAAAAGAAGCCTATCACGATAAGCAACGACGTAAAAGAAGAATTAAAGAAACTGGCGGATAAGTACGCCGACGACGCTATAAAGGAACGGCAGACCGAAGACCTGGACAACTATATAGCGTTTACACTGGAAGCCTTAAGACGCCTGGGGTGGACCGGTAAAGTACGTCTTAACCGCTTTCTATCTGTACTTACCACGGTAAGCGAAGAAGCTACAAACGCCGACGACTCACCGGCATACGCGAACCAGATAAAGGAACGTTTTAAGAAGATCGGCGTTAAAGCGTTCACTAAAAACGACGACGCAACCCCACAGCTGGAAGACCACGTAGAAAGGAACGACGACAAATGAAGCTGTACGTATTTTATTTTTCAAGAGTAACGAAGGAAGTAGTAAGGGACGAAGTAGAGGTAGAAGATAAGCCGAAGTCCTATAAGACGCCAGCCGGATACTGCTTACCGTATCTGGAAGTGTCGAAGTTCTTAAAGGCGGATACTGATAAAATTTACCATGACGCCTACGTTTCAGAGAATGACGACTTTAAAAAGGCGGTAGTCGCTTTCCGTAAATACTTCGCAGAGAAGCACAGAAAAGCGAAAGACGAAATGGAGAAGTACGACGACTTTTACCGTAGCTGCTTTAAGTATACTACGCCGACAGGTACCGTTATGGTTCCGTAAGAGGTGGAAGGCATGAGTAAAGAAGAATTTATAGCCCTTATCGGGCAAGACGTTGTAGTAGACTATAATTTTTGTGGAGAACTGCAACAGTGGAGCATGAAAAACTTTAGTATCAAAGATGGAGTTATCCGGCATAACAGACTGCCGCTTATCATGGACGTTTTCATAAAGGGCGCCCATAACCCACATAAGGGAATAGCGACACACGGGTAACTGATCGGAAAGGAATCGGCAATATGAAAGCAAAAGAAAACCCGTTAAACCAGAGTGTAACAGGTAACCCGTATTATGATTATCTGATACACGAAGTCCAGGTAGTATGTAACTGCCCGACAGATAAGGCTATGGCGATCGTAAGCTATGTAAATAGCCTGGGTAGTAGTCCGATTGAATTTATAAGAAAGCTGCCAGACTATGTAGGTAACCCCCACCCGGACGCCGACGAAGTATTACAGGCGTTAGAGAATATCAGAGAAGACCACGGCGTACAAAGATATGGTATCTGCTTCCCGGAAGGCTACGCAAACCGAAAGGAAAGACGCCGCCAGGAAAAGGAAGCACGTAGACAGGCAAGAAAGGAACTGTGGCCGTATGGAAGATAATACACGCAAGGTAGAAGCTGTAATTAAAGGTGTTACCGCAGACCGTAAGCAGCTGATCTTAAGTATTGGTAACGTGGAAATGACCGCGACCCGAAACTTTACCGGTCTGTTTGCGGCTACCGACCTTCGTAGCATTGTGGGAGAACCAGACAAAGAAGTAAGGATACCCGTGTTAAGTCTTTCGACCCAGGAAGTCAAGGGCTTTAAGGTTCCGGCATACTTGCGAAGTGATACGCTAAAAATCACAAAGCTGTAGGTACAGCGAAGAACGTAGAAGGCAGAGCGTAGAGCGAAGACCAGAGAACGTAACAGGTAAGGCGCGGTTCGTAAACGAATGGGAAGGGAATACAGCCCAAAAGAAAAGAATTGTCTAATATTACTATATTATATACATACTACTATATACATTATTATATATAATATCTAATATAATAGTTATTATATAATATATACAGTATTTATTTTTCTTTGGGGGTACTTGTTTTTCTTACTCATTTTACCATTCATTTTTGAGTGGGTTTTTCTTACCCCCTTATTATAATTTAAAAATTTTTATTATATATTTTTTCAGAGAGGTACAGGCTATGGGACAGGAAATTATAGGTAGGCGGACTATCCGCCGTTGGTTAGATAACTGGGAGCATATACAAAGGCGCGAGCCTATGGAAGACCAGGTAAAGGTTAATAGTGGCTGTAAGCCCACGGACGGAATTACAAATGGTATGCTTAATAAGATCATGCTGGAAATGGCTTACGACCGCTTACCCCTTGAACTTAGGCGGGTTGCTTACTATCGCTGGGTTATTAAAGGACAGTATAGCTTATTGCAGACTTTGACTATCTTAGGTCTTACAAAAGACCAGTATTACTACCGTTGCGATCAAGTGGTTAATTCCGTTTTTGAGTTTGTCAATGGGTATAAATAATTTCAGTAGTTTTCTGTAAGACAAAACTAGGCTTGTATTTATTCCGAAAATCTTATATAATAGCATTACAATGCTATTATAATGTACAAATTAAGGGATAGGGAAACCCGGATTTTCTGGGACCTGTCCCTTTTTCTCACGCTGAAACGTCGATTTTCCGAACGACGACACACAAAAAAGGGGGTAAAGTCAGTGGCAACTACAAAAAAAGTGCAGTTACCGGAAGGCTTCGACCCTTACGATATGCGTCTTAAACGCCAGTTTTCCGACCAGGCGGATAAAATGAACATAATAGCTTTGTCCAGGAAAAACTATAACCTTTGTTGCGGCGCCATGCATAACGGACAGCCTTGTAAGAATCCGGCGGGCATGGGAACACCACATAAAGGCTATGGCCGGTGTAAGATACACGGCGGGCTTGCTACAGGTCCGAAGACAGCGGAAGGACGCGCCAGACAAATAGCAGCTTCCACAAAACACGGTCTTTTTTCTAAGGTACTACTTCCAGAGGAAGAAAGCATTTTAGAAAGCATTAACCAGGAAGAAGAATTTAACGCCCTGGATATGATGATAAAAGTACAGACCGTTAAGATCGTAAGCTATCTACAGAAGCATAAAGACCGGTTTGTAAAAGACCGTGATCTGGAAGGCGAAGAAGTGGCTTACAGAAAATCTAGGGTTATATGTCGTGAAGGTGACGGTATGAAGACTTTCTACCATGCTGGAACGATTGAAGATAACGCCTTAGATCGTGCTATGAACACCTTACGGCGTCTGATCGGACAGAAACACCTTATAGAAGGTAAGGACGACGGACCAGACGACATTATGGCTTCTCTTAATGCAGAGTTAAGGGCAGCGTCTAAAGGTGAAGTCTACGTGTCCTGGGGTGGACAAGCGCAAAGTAAGGGAAATAACGAAGATCATACACAAAAAGAACAGGAAACGTAGTAAAAACTGTAGTAAAAAGCCTTGTTACAGGTTTTCTGATAACCAGAAACCGTGTAAACACAGGGCTTTTTCTTGTATTTATGAGAAACTACGACTTTTTTACTTAGAATATGGGGTGTAAATATTATGGCAGAAGATAATAAAAGCTGTAGGGGTTGTGTCTGTTTGACTTGCCAGTACAGCGAACAGAACGGGGACTTTAACCGGTGTCCGTTTAAGTCGTGTCGCTTATGTACAGATACAGTACATCATATCCGTAGCATATGCGATAAAGGCGTACAGCTGCCTAAGAAAGCAGATTACGCGGACTTCGTGCTATGACATACGAATATCAGACAGAATTTACTTACGTGGCAGACACGGACCCCTTGACCGGCGCCCCGGTAATGACGGCGATACCCCAGACCGTCCGGGCAGCGAAACAAGGGATACCGTACAACGTACTTAGTAACTTCGGTGATCTGTTTAAGAGGGAGAACCTACGGGAAGCGTGGCGGCTTCTTCGTAAAAATGACCCTTTCGACTACCAGATACAGGTAGCCGACGCTATTCTTTATAGCTGCTTAAACGGACTGGGTTGGTACTTCGTGGTACAGATCACACGACAGGCTGGTAAGAATGAGATTAGCGCCTTCTTACAACACTATTTACTGCTGTATGGCTGGTACTTCGGTGTACCTGTATCGGGCGTAAAATTCGCCCCGGTGTACAAGCCACAGATACAAGCGTCTATGGACCGTCTGGAAGGCGCCCCAACGCTGGACAGTGGCGGGCTTGCCGGTAGCGTGATAACGTCCGGTCAAGCGAAGGTAGACGGTCAGCCTTGCAAGTATAGTAAATCAGATGGCTATAAATTCCATATCGGACCGCCCCGCGATAGTAATAAATGGGCGTTCCTATCCATTAACCCTACGGCTAACGTTGCGTCCCAGACAGCCTATACACTACTGGAAGGCGACGAAAGCCAGGACATTGACGCTGATAAGTGGGAGCGTGACGCCCAGCCTATGGGTTCGTTTAACAATGCTACTACGGTGCTATGGGGTGTAGCCTGGACAAAGGACAGCTTTATCTATCGTGGCGAACTGATGGCCCACGATATGGAAGATCGCTTAGAAAAGGAACTGGGGTACCGGCCGAAGCTGGTATTTAAGATAGACGCCTACGCGGTTATCGCTTCCGGTAACACGAACTACAAGAAAGCGTTTGATAACCAGGTAGCCCGTCTGGGAATGGACCACATAGCCATACAGACACAGTACCTTCTTAAAGCTGTAGACGCTATCGGTCGTTTCTTTTCCGCGGAAGGCGTAGCCCGTATGTATTCCGGTGGCTTTGAAATGCAAGTAGAACCGGTCAAGGGACATAAATACATATGGGCGTGTGATGTAGCCGGACAGGAAGAAGAAACCACAGACGTAGAAGCGTCTGTAGGTATTCATAAGCGCGACGCCCTTACGTTTATCGTCGGCGATCTCTTACGGGACGGTACAGTAGTTCCGATCTGCTTGTATCAGTGGGTCGGAAAACAGCATAGCAAAGTAAGGGATATGTTACCGAAGATCATACGTTACTGGGGTGCTATCGGTGGGGTATGTGACGGTACCGGAATCGGTGAACCGCTGGCGTACCACCTTAAAGAGTTATTCGACAGAAATAACGACGGACTGGTAGAAGCCTATAAGTTTAAGGCAGCCGGTGACGAAAGTAAATCTAAGTTGGGGTACCTGGCTTACGATTTTAACCATAACGATTTAATCAAAGTTCCGAAAGCACCGGAAGACCCGGACCAGCTGGAACTATGGAAGGAATTACGGTGGCAAGTGGAACACCTTACAAGGGAAGCCAAACGCCAGCAAACAATAAATTTTTATGTCCCAGCGAACGCCGAACCACGTAAACCGGGACACGTTCCACACGACGACTTAGTAATGGCCCTATTCTTGCTTATGAGGGCCGCACGAAACATAGACCCGAACACTGGCAAGGCTACAGCCTTTGACCGTGAAAAGTCGGGAGTATAGAAAGGGGGTAATAGCATGGCGGTATCTTCATACATTCCGCAGACATTGGCAGAAATGAAAAAAGTAAACCAGGTGACCGCGGAACGTTGGATTAAAGATAACGCTTCCTGGGTCGCGGCTATGGTGGCAAAACACGACAGCTGGATAAAGGATAACGCTGTAGACTTGTACCAGGCAGCCTATGACGGTGAACTGGACGAAATCGAACAGCGCGACAAGGCTAGGGACGGCGGTACAGAAAATAAGCTGATTTCTAACTATGTCCAGATTATCATAGATACGCTTGTGGACTATATGCTAGGTAAGTCCCCTATCTATACAGTCGAAGACCCGGACCAGGACGACGAAGAAACAGAAGAACGTGAGATTATCACGGAATACCGTAAAAAAGTTATGAAGCTGCTAAAGGATAAGGCACAAGGGGAGTTTTCCGACTTGTTACGCGATATGTGTATAGGTGGCTTTGGTTCTATTATCGTATGGGTAGACGAAAAAGGTAAGATTGATTACAGTGAATACCCGGTACAGGAGATCATACCGATTTACGACGGCAGAAAGAGGTTAAGGCTTCTTTTCCGGCGTTATGAAGTAGGGGTATGGGAAAATGGTAGCGAAACCACGAAAACAAAAGTAGAGGTTTACGACGATCGCTACGTTACTTACTATACCGGTGACAGTATGGAAAGCTTACACCTGGACGAAACCGAAGCGAAGACCGGGAACCCGATAGAGCATAAGGCCGGCCGTATCCCGGTTGTGGTCTGCCAGAACCAGCTACCGGCGAAATACAGCGAACGTGTGAAGGGATACGGTAAGTCTGATCTTTCCTACGGTGTCGTTCCACTTGCTGTAGCTTACTGCCACGGTTTAAGTGATAAAGCGAACCTTATGGAGTACCTACAAGATCAGTATTTATGCTTAACTGGTGTAGATGTAGACGAAAACGAAGTTCTGAAAATGCGAAAGGCCCGCGCCCTGGCACTTAAGGACAAGGATAGTAAGGCCAGCTTTATAGCCCAGTCACAGGACGACAACGCCGTAGAAAATGGTCTTACTAGAACGAAAAACGACATTATGGACACGACCAACACCCCACGACTGGCAGAATTAAACGGGGCGACGGCTACAGAAATCAAAATGAAATACGCCGGTCTTGATATTAAGGCCGGTAAGAAGGAACCACTTCTTATACAGGCGTTCCGTAGCTTCTTCGCGATTATTACGGACCTTTTGAATGTTCAAAAGCTGTATGCTGCCGGTACGGTTTCTGGTGTGTATGAAACAATCACTACCCCGGAACTGATCGAAGCCAGGGACGACCTGTACCAGTCTGAATGGTTGGAAGTTACGATAAGCCGGAATCTTCCACAGAATAATAAAGAGATCGCCGACATTGTAGCAGAACTGGCCGACATTGTACCAGATAGTTATTTGTATGAACTGCTGTGGTTTATCGACGACCCACAGAAAGCACTTGAAGAAATGAGAGCGCAGAAAGAGGAAAGCCAACAGACAAGCCTTACAAACAGTCTGGCAGCTATTGGATATGGGGCGGATAACCTGGGGGATACCGGCGGCGACCCGGATAACCCAGACGATCAGCAGAACAGCGCTACAGGTTCCACGATCACACAGCCGCCAGAATAGGGGGTAGCGTATGGCGTGGATAAGTGAAGCCCAAAAGCACTACGAAGAATATGTAGACTACTATACTTCCCTTTTGGAAGATTATGTAGACGATCATATTCTTGAACTTGCCCCGGCATACGGGCAGTTACAGGAAGCAGCTGTAGGCTACCTGGAAGAAGTCGCTAAAAAGTATGTAAATGAACAGAACCCGGACTTCGTTCCTACCAGACGGTGGGCGAAAAAGATACAGGAAGAATACCTTACTAAGATCATACCGGAACTGAATTTACTAAACGCAAAACTACAGCCGTTTGCTACGTCTGTGATATGCGGAACTGTTTTTTATGGGGCTAATACTACAGCGTATATTTTAGAACAGGCCGCGAAGTGCGCGGTAACTGTACCGAACCTTACGGCTTCCGGCGTGTTGGGTATTATAGCTAACCCCTGGTTACCGGATAAGAAAACCTACAGTGATCGTATACGTACCAGTGTTTCCCTTGTGGCTTCTAAAAGTGAAGAAGTCGTAAAAGAACTGGTTACAAAGAAAATGCAGTATAGCGACGCCGCTAAGAATCTTTCACAGGGAATACAGGAAAGCTACTATAATGCTTCCCGTATTATCCGTACAGAAATGACTAGGGCGAACGCTTTAGGAACTTCCTACAGCCTTATGGAAAATGCGGATATTGTAGACGGTAAGTATAGGGACGCCACTTTTGACAGTAAAACGTCTGCTTATTGTGCGGCAGACGCCGACTACAGTAAAAGAAATCCTTATGATCTGGATTATGATACACCTATGAACCCAGGGCTACCAGGAAGGCGTATACCGAACCACCCACATTGTCGCTGTAGATGGGTAGCTATCCTTTCTGGTTTAGGTATTAAGGACAGACAGAAAGCCGCTTTAGATCAATACGGCGACCTTTATTACACGAAAGCCGCCAGTTATGACGAATACGCGAAAGAAGTAGGGCTTCCGTCGGTAAAAGACATGGTAAACGCGGATAATCCGAAGAAATACTTAAGACCAGGGGAAACGCTGGCAGACCTTAACCGACAGGTAGTACGGAAACGCTTTAACGGGCAGATCATAACCGTACCTTTAGGTCTTGATATTCATAATTGATTATAGGGCATAAGTCTTTATAATACCGACGCGGCGGATACCGCGGATATGACACGCTTGTAAGGCGTGTTTTTTATTGCCGTAACATAGCCAGGGCGTCAAATACTGGCCGTGGAACCCGACAGCGCGGAACGCTGGATATAGCCGACGGGCTTAATACGGAAAGGAGTTTTTAAGATGGGAAAACTTAGAAAATTACAGGAACGCTACTTAAAAGGAGAACTTACAAAGGCACAGTATGAAGCAGAGTGTAAGAAGCTTCTGGACGACGAAATTTTAGACCAGGACGCTTACGACGACGCTTTAGATTATGACCCGGACTACGAAAGACCTAAGTACAGCCAGGCCGACGTAGACAGCACCGTAGCAAAGAAAGCCGTAAAAATGGTTCGTAAAGCACTTAAGGACGCTGGGGTAACGGTCGAAGCGGACGATAAGACCTTACTTAGCAAAGTGGCAGAAACCATTAAAAACGGTTCTTCTGGTAAAGGCGACGGCGAAGGGGGAAGCGGTTCTTCTATCGACGAAACAGAATTATCTAACCTTAAGACTAAGGCGGCGAAAGTGGACGATCTTACAGCACAGTGTAAGAAGCTGCTTATCGAAAACGCGGTGCTTAAGGAAGCCGGTAAGTATAATCCTGTAAATCCCGCACAGGTAGTAAGGGCGATCAGTGCTGACTATCTGGACAGTATCGAGTTTGACGAAGAAAACGGAACAGCGGACGCAAAGAGTATTGCCCGCGCTATCCGTAAGGTACACGACGCCGAACCGAACTTATTTAAACCAGCTGGGGACGACGGCGACGACGATAACGGCGCTGGTGGTTCTGGTAATGGTTTCCGCGGTAAAGGTCCTGGCGGTGCTGGTAGCACTAAAAACGGCGAACTGGAAGCAAAGAAAGCGGAAGCTTTAGAAATGCTGGGTATTAAGAAAGACGATAAAAAGTAGAAAGGTAGGTTTTTGTTATGCAGAATAACGACGTAACAGTTAGACGAAAATCCTACGCAGCGGCTAAAGAGATCAAGGCCAGCGCCCATTATGCGTATGTCGTAAATGGTATCACGCTGGACGGTTCTAAGTTTGAAACTGGCGGCTTCGTAGAAGAAGGTACTTGTCTTGTAAAAGACAACACCACAGGTAAGTACGAACCGTACAAGGATACGGCAAGTGCTTTTCCAACGGGAAAGAGTGACCCGGTTATCCTTGACGAAAGTATTAAATTCACAGTTAACGACAAGGGCAAAAATCCAGATGTTACCGCCGGACAGGTTCTTGTACATGGTGCGGTATATGAAAGTCTTCTGGTAGGCTGTACCGCAGCTTTTAAAACAGCTGTAGGTGCTGCTATCAGATTCGTGTAAAGAAAGGGGTAAATAAAGATGGCTGGATTAGCAAATTTAAGCGAGTTCTTTGAGAACCCGTTATTTACCGAAACTATCCGCGAGGTTCCAGTGGAAACCGGATATATCGGTAGCCGTTTCCTTCCTTCCGAAAACACTTACGATATGGAGTGGAACGAAACAGTAATTGAAAGACAGGCAGACATGGCCGACCTGGTAGACGCTGGGGCGGAACTGCCTTTAACAGATCGTGACCCGGTAAGACGTGTAAGCGGTTCTATTGCAGATATGGGACAGTCCTATATTCTGACAAAGAAAGAACTTGCTGCTATGTCTGACAAGGGTAACGAAGGTCGCCGTAAGATGGCTGTACAGCAGGTCCTTAAGAAGACCGCACAGCTTAAGTCTAACATTGACGCCCGTGTAGAATGGCTTCGTTGGCAAGCGCTGGGTAACGGTGCTATGATCTACGATAAATCCGGTATTAAACTGGGTGTAGATTTTGGCGTACCAGAAGCCAATAAGGTAACCGCTGCTACAGCGTGGGGGGCTGACGGTGCTACTATCCTGGCAAACTATGAGCGCTGGGTACAGGATTATATCGACGGAAACGACAACGGCTACGCGCCGGACGTATTCGTTACCGGTATCGAAAATATCCGTATCGTACTGAATGACGTAGCGATCAGAAAGGCAATTACAGGATACAGCGATAAGCTTCTTACCCTGGACGAACTTAACACTTTCCTTCGTGGCCGCGAACTTCCGCCTATGGAAGCGTTCGACGCAAAGGTTACTTACCGTGACCCTACAAACGGTGGTAAGAGAACTACCGCCCGCCTTCTGGACAGCAAGAAGGGCGTGTTCCTTATGGAAGGTGACAAAATCGGTAACGTACAGATGGGTCCGACTTATGAGAATAACATGGAACCTGGCATTTTTGCCCGTACCTTCACTATGGAGCGTCCGCTTCGTGAGGTCGTAGAGGTTGTAGCTGCTGGCTTCCCTAAGATCATGTACCCGGAACTTATTAAAATCTGTACTGTACGATAAGGGGGTAAACCATGAAGGTAAAAGTATTAAAAACAGGCGTAACAGTGGAAAGTGCCATTCTTGACGTAGGCGCCGTGGTAGATATGTCCGAAAAGGACGCTACCCGCCTTTCTGGTTATGGACTGGTGGAAGTCGTAGACGAACCAGAACCAGAACCAGAACCAGAGCCGGAACAGGAAACACCTACCGAAGATCAGCCGGAGCCTAAAAAGGCTACACGAACAAAGAAAACAGAGTAAGGGGGTAACGGTATGCTGCTGAATAAAGCCGAACTTCTGGAAAAGTATTATACGCGGGGAAATCCTATAGACGACGCCGACGTAGACCTTTACCTTTCCAGGGCGAATACCTGGTGTATTGGATATATCGGCGGTGTGCCGCCTTTGCTTCCAGGAGAACCACAGGACCGCCCAGGACTTAAAATAGCTGTAGCTACGTGCTTTGAAATCATGGCGCGAGGGGAAACCAAACAGATAAACCCGGATACCGGTAATATCACAGAGGTAGCCCCGCCAACAGGCGCGGTAAAAACGTCTACCCAGTATAAAGCTTTCGACCAGTTCGTTATTGTTAGGGAAATGCTTCGGGCGTATAAAATCGCCTTTGAAGATCAGACCAGCAAAACAGACAGAGGGGTAAAGTTTTTATGATTATAAAAATCGAGTTAGACGGTGGCCTTGATAAATTTATCAGCGGTGCGAACAGTGCCGCCGCAGCTGTAGACAGCATGGAAGAACGCATAGTTAGGCAAGCTGGTACAGCTGGCTTGGAAAATGTAGCGGCAAATATTCACAGCCGATCTGGAAGACTTGCACAAAGTTATACAGTCGGCGGAAATGAAAATATATTTGACGTACAAGCTGGCGGCGGTAGCGCGTCGGTGCGGTATGGTTCTAACTGTCCATATGCTGTACCAGCGGAAGAAGGCTATAACCAGTCTAACCGTGTAAGTAAGTCTACTGGACGAAAGCCGTCTTTATGGGTACCTGGTTCCGGTTCTGGTAGTAACTTTAGTTATAATCCTGGGGCTAAAACAGGAATGAAGCTTTCCGGTAGGTTCGTTCCGGGTCAACATATGTTTGAAAAGTCTTTACCGGATACAAAGGAAGACTTAAGAAAGATAACAAAGTCAGAAGTAGAGCGCCTTTTTAGGGCGCTTTTTTAGTGGGGTGGTAATGTGGAGTATTCAAAAGAACTTACAGCTATACAAATGTGGCTTAAGTCTACAGCTGGGCTTAATTCCTTTAAGCGTGGTACAAATGTGAACATTTCCCGCCCTGTAGTGCTTTTTGACGTTCCGGGACGCGGAAGGGCTAGACACCTTACCCGGTATTCTTACGTACAGACGGTAACGTGGCCGTGTACATTGTATGTGGACACACTGGACGAAGCTGTAAGGTACCAGGAAGCGCTTGTAAGTGATCTGGAAGATCGCTGTAACGTTCTGGAAATAAAAGAAGATGGAAAACGCGTAGGCTGGTTAAAAAACGTCGTCGCCAGATTTAACAACAGCGAAAGCTTAGACGCTACTTTTACACTTACGTATGAAGTGGCTTATAAGCGTAAGGGCTGGGACGCAAGTACGTCGACCGCCGACGTTATGTATACCAGACTGGACGTAAAACCAGAAAAATAGAAAGGAAGCGAAAGTATGGCAGCTAAAGAAACCGGGAATGCACAGGCGGAAAAAGTTACCGCTTCTACGTTCTCAAAAAATGATTTAATCGCGTCTGCCGCCGTATTTAACACAACGCCCGCCATTATGACAGGTGCATTGTACGGCGTAAAAAAAGATGAACTTACAAAACAGGAAGCCGCGGACGCTTTGGCCGCGTTTCTCAAAAAACCTGTACACAAGGGGGTAAAGTAAAATGGCTGGATTGTACACAGAAGGCGAAAGCAAGATTTTAAGTGGTGTATATTCCCTTATCCTTGCTATTTCAACTTCTATAACAAGTGGCGGTCGTGGTATCGTAGCATACCCGTTTACCGCTGACTGGGGACCGGTAAACGAACTTACGACCGGAAACCTTAGAGAATTAAGGGACAACTACAACGCGGTGGGTTCTTCCCTTTCCGTAGGAAAGATTTATACCCACGCGTCAAACGGGGAGCCTAAAAAGGTACTTGGTTACCGTATGGCTACAGCAGAAGCTAAAGTAGCAGCTGCTACCGTTGATACCTGGGTATTTGAAACTGTCTACCCAACTACAAGACCTTTTGTACTTGTGGTAAAAGACGGTGTAGAGGACGGTTCTATTAAGATCAGTCTGGTAGAAAATGCTGTAGAGCTTACTTCGTTCCTGGTATCTGATGTAGATAGTCTGGTAACTATGGTAAATGCTTCTGACTATATCCGTGTAAAGACTAAGGGTACCGCGCTTCCGAAAGCAAACGCGGGCGTAGAGTTTAAGGGCGGAAATAACGGCGACGTCGTTACTGTGACAAACTACACAGCGTTCCTGGACGAGATCGAAGCAGACGGAACCGCTAACGCTTTTTCCTTAGACGGTGTATCTGACGAAAGTATTATTTCTACAGTGATCGCCTGGGTAAAAGATGTACGACAGGAAGGTTTCTACGTGTCCTTCGTAACAGGTGGTCCGAAAGCCTGGGATTCTGCTACGGATACTGCTAACGCGAAGTCAAGGGAAATCAATTACAGACCTGTAATTAACGTGGGTAATGGTTGTGACGGGTATACAGCGGCAGAAATGGCGATTTTTGTAGCTGCAAGAGTGGCAGCGGTAGCCCTTAACAGTTCCCTTACAGACGAAACCGTACCATACCAGGCGGTTAATGTACGTCTGAAAAAGAGTATCAGAGAACGCGCAAAGAAAGCCGGTACCCTTATCTTTGTAGCGAAGGGCGACACTGTAGAGATCGACGAAGGGGTAAATACCCTTACTTCCCCGAAATCGGGAGAGGTTAAAGAAATGGGGTCTGTCCGCGTTTCTTCCACGATCGACTACGTGGTACATGATCTGGAACTTTTTGGCGAGGAATACAAGAAAGCGAAGTCTAATACAGATTCTTTCCGCGCGACCTATGCGACTACTGTACAGCAGCAGTACCTTGACCCGCTGGTAGCACAGGAAATTCTTAAAGAAGGCGCTTCCTATGAGCCAGACCCGGACTACTACGGGGAGAACGCCACAAAGAAGGCTAAGGCAAATGAAGCCTTTTTTGTAGGTGACATCACACCGAACGAAAGCCCAGAAAAAATTTATCAGAAGCTTAGTACGGTATTTTAATAAGGGGGTGTAAAGAATGTTTGATGCTAACGAAGTAATTAACGGTTTGTATGGCTTTGTTTATGACGAAAACGGTAAGCAGATGCAGGAAACAAAAGCCTTTGAAGCGAACGTAGATTATGACAAAGAAGAAGTTTTACAGGCTGGTAAACTTATGAAAGGTCATAAGGTAATTGCTGCTTCTGGTGCTGGAACCATTACAGCGCACAAAATCGACAGTAGACTTCAACGTAAAGCGGCGGATAACCCACACGCGAAATACAACTTTTCCGCGAAGCTGAAAGACCCAACGTCTAAGGGCGAAGAATATATTATGTTTATCGGTGTATCCTTCGACAGCGCCCAGCTTATGAGCTTTGAACTTGGGGAACTTGGAGAGATCGAAATGGACTTTACTTTTGACGACTACAAGTATCTGAAATCTATTAACTAATTATCCGGGGGCGTGAAAAGCGCCCCTTTTTTAAACAAGAAAGGTAGGAAAATAAAAATGGCAGATATTACAGTAATGAACAAACAGGAACAGGAAATTAACACAGGTGCTACACAGGAAAATACAGCTACACAGCCGTTACCAGTAGAGCCGGTAACACCGGTACCGTCCTATGTGGAAGGTCTGACAGAAGACGAAGCAGACCAGGAAGCAGTAACTACAGAAGAACCGAAGTTCTTAAGCCTGGAAGAAATCTTAGGCATGGATACAGCAGACCTTACAGCTGAAAAACAGGGCTTCTTCCATTCTGAAAAGTTAGGGGATATTCCTTACACAGCTATTTCTTACGACGACTATAAACAGGCTAAGAAAGACTGTGTAACATACGACCAGGACGAAAACGGCGTTATCCAGACAAAGGTAGACGACGACAAGCTTATGACGAAGATCGTTATTTTAGCTGTAGACAAAGACCAGCGTAGCAACTTTACTTTTGCAAACGGTGCGTTGCTTAAAAAATTAGGTGTTCATACAGCGGAAGGCGCTTTATCTACACTTCTTCCACCTGGCGAAATCGTAAACTTCGCCGTAGCTGTACAGAATGCTTCTGGCTTTGGAAATAAGGCAAAGAAAAAGGTTAAAGACTCTGTAAAAAACTCTTAAAGTCGGACAGGGAAGCGAAGCTTCTGGCCTATATCTGGAACACCCAGGGCATAACGCCAGGTCAGATATATAACCTTCCCTATTCCGAAAAAGAATTTGTTTATCAAGCCACTTTGCTTAAGATAAAAGAAGAACAGCGCGCAGCAAAAGCAAGACAGAAAAAGAGGTAATATAAATGTCCGATTTTACAATGGGGGCAACCCTTACATTAACGGATAATTTTAGTAGTACCTTGACCGCCGCCGGACATAATGCGGAAGCTTTCAAAAGCCAGATTACGGGTATTTCTTCCGCTATGTCTTCTTCCACAGCTTCTATGGCAGAAACAGCAAGCGCCGCGAACGGGTTAGGTTCTGGGCTACAGAATGTCGGTTCTATCGCCGACAGTATGGGTAACAGTATGACCGACGCCGTAAGTGGTGCCGAAAGTATGGCCGATACCATACAGGAGATAGGGAGCGCCGCACAGGAAAGTCAAGCGCCTATCCAGCAGTCTACAGAAAGTACAAACCGCTGGAAAGCTGCTATGGACCAGTTCGACGCTGGAACCCAACACCTTAAACAATTACCTGGAACTTTAAAACAGATCGCTTCCCAGAAATTAACCGGGCTTGTGGAATCCATGAAGAACGGGGTTACGTCGGCGAAAGACTTGGCGACGAACCTTAAGACAATGGCACAACAGAAGGTTACCAGTCTGGTAGCCAGTTTTAGAGAGTTCAAGTCTACCATACAGGAAGGGCGTACCGGTGTCGTTGGCTTCGTAAACGCGCTTAAAAATATCGGGAAGATAAGCGTTACAGGCGCCGTTAATGGCGTGAAAAGTTTAGCTTCCAACATGAAGACGTTTGCGGCTACTAAAGTATCTGGTATCGTAAACAGTTTAAGTAATATAAAGAATAAGGCGACGGACGGTAAATCTGGCGTAGAGGGGTTAAAGACCGCTTTACAAAAGGTAGCCAGTACGTCGCTTTCTGCTTTACATTCCGGCTTATCAAAAGTCGGAAGTTTAGCAAAGTCCGCCGGTTCCGCTGTACTTAGTGGACTGGGTAAAGGTATAACCGCGATCACGAAAGGCGTGGCGGCTGGTGTTACAGCTGCCGGAACTGCTGTAGCTGGGGCTACGGCGGCCGCCGTAAAAGTGGGGTCTAGTTTTGAAGCCGCTATGTCGTCGGTAGCGTCTATTTCTGGTGCTACGGGACAAGATTTTACGGACTTGGAAACAAAGGCTAAACAGATGGGCGCGACTACTGCCTTTTCTGCCACCGAAGCCGCGAACGCTATGGAATACATGGCTATGGCCGGTTGGAAAACTACGGATATGGTATCCGGTATCGACGGTATTATGAACCTTGCCGCCGCGTCCGGTGCTGATCTGGCCCAGACGTCCGATATTGTTACTGATGGACTTACCGCGTTTGGTATGTCTGCCGGGGAAAGTAGCCGGTTTGCTAACGTAATGGCAGCGGCTTCCAGTAATGCAAATACCAACGTAGAAATGATGGGCGAAACCTTCAAGTATGTAGGTGCTGCCGCTGGTGCTATGGGCTATTCCATTGAGGATATGGCTGTAGCCACTGGACTTATGGCGAACGCTGGTATTAAAGGTTCCCAGGCTGGTACCGCCTTAAGAAGTACCATTACCCGTATGGCAAAACCTACTAAAGAGTCCCAGACAGCTATGGACGCTTTAGGAATGTCTGTTACACGAAGCGACGGTTCCATGAAATCTTTCGCGGAAGTAATGACAGATATGCGTACAGGTATGCAAGGCATGACAGAAGACCAGAAGGCCAGTTATGCCGCCATGCTTGGTGGACAGGAAGCTATGTCGGGTCTTTTGGCTATCGCGAACGCTTCCGATAAAGACTTTCAAGATTTAACGACAGCTATAGCAGAATCATCTACTTGTTATAACGGTTTAGGTGCAGCCGCACAAATGGCGGCAGTTAAACTGGATAACTTACAGGGTGATGTAACCATACTTAAGTCTGGTCTGGAAGGTTTAGGTATTGCGATTTACGATAATATTAAAGGTCCATTACGAAGCGTTACACAAACAGCTACCAAAATGGTGGGTAGTCTTTCCGACGCACTCACGAACGGCGGCTTTTCTGCTTTCGTAGCCCAGCTGAGTAACGTTTTAGGACAAGCTGTAACCATGGTAGCAAGCTACGCGCCACAAGTGGTAAGTATGGGCGTACAGCTTATACAGGGCTTCTTATCTGGAATACAGGCAAATTCTGGAGCGATTGCTTCCGGTGCGGCTTCCACGATCGCCGCGTTTATTAACGGGTTACTTGTGTTAATACCACAGGTAATTATGATCGGCGGACAGCTGATCTTACAATTTGTCCAGGGTATGATACCGCAGATACCGCAACTTTTAACGGCTGCTACACAGGCTATAAATACGCTGGTACAGGGATTTATAAGTGGTCTGCCTATGATCTTACAGACAGCGACCCAGCTTATAATGTCACTGGTTCAAGGTATCGTACAAAATGCCCCTATGCTGATCGCTTCTGCGGTACAGGCTATTACGACGTTTTTATCTGGAATTTTACAAATGTTACCTGTAATTTTACAGGCTGGTGTACAGCTGATCTTAGGACTAGCACAGGGTATTATTTCTAATATCCCACTTATCCTACAGTCGGCGGTTCTTTTAATCCAGCAGTTTGTTACGGGCTTAACTCAAATGCTGCCAACTATCATACAGGGCGGTATACAGCTTGTTATTTCTCTGATACAGGGAATTATTTCAAACCTTGGCACTATCGCACAAGCGGGTGTTCAAATTATCGTTTCACTGGTTACCGGTTTGATACAGGCTATCCCTATGATTATCGCGGCAATTCCGCAGTTAATTTCTGCTATCATAGACACGATCTTTAATACAGACTGGATAGCTGTAGGTGGCGAAATTATAGACGGAATTAAAGATGGTTTTATGTCTGGTTTTACCAGTTTGGTAGACAGCGTAAAGGGCTTGTGGAGTGACTTTACAGGCTGGCTGTTTGGTGACGGCGAAGAAGCCGGAAGCGCGGCCGGTGACGGTGTGGCGTCTGGTGTAACTTCGTCCAGTGGTAATGTGGCGTCTGCCGCTTCTCAAACCACACAGACAGCTACCCAGAATTTCCAGTTTGACTATGGCGTACTGGAAGGTTACGGCCAGCAAGCGACGAACAGCGTAGCCAACGGGCTTAACACGGGTTCTGGAACACTTAATTATAGTGCTACAGCAGTCGGAACGAACACAAGTAATAGTATTCTTTCCGGTATGCAGACTGTAGACCTTGCTTCTGGTGGAACACAGGCTACGAACAGTATTTTAGCCGGTCTTAATACTGGTGGCGTCCAGCTTACTACAACAGCTACGACCCTGGGAACAGAAACGGCGACAAACTTAAACAACAGCCTTCTTACAGGCGGTGCTGGTCTGCAAGCTACGGCTTCGCAGTTAGGCACAGACACTATTAACAGCTTAAGCACAAGTTTTAACAACGGTGCTTCTACACTTGATCTGTCGGCGTTACAGCTTGGTACCAACACTACCAGCAACCTTACCACAGGTCTTACAAACGGAACCGCTACGGCAACGTCGGCGGCTACGAATGTGGGTACCCAGGTAGGAACCAGTCTTACTACCGGACTGGATACGGCAAACGCCCAGGTAGCAGCTTCTACACAGCAACTATCACAAACACTTTCGACAGGTCTTACGACGTCAATAACGGACGCTTCCACACAGGCGACGACCGCTATTAACGAAATGGGTACAAATATCGGAACAGCGCTTACAAGTGCTGTAGACCAGGCTTCAACACAAGCGACCACAGCAGTATCTACCCTGGGTACTAATCTGGGAACTGCCTTAACTGAAAGTCTTACGACAGCAGCGACGGGAGCCGGTGAAGCTGCTAACAATATCGGTACCCAGGTAGGAACAAGCCTTACACAAGGTTTATCTTCGATCAGCGCGAGCGCTTCCATGGCGGCTACGACTGTCGGTACTTCTGTACAGACAGCACTTACTACAAGTATAGCAGCGGCCGGTACAGCAGCTTCCGCGACAGCGCTTACGGCCGGTACGACTATGATACAGTCTTTAGTATCTGGTATTACTGGTATGACACCTACCGCCGTATCTACAGCAAACAGTACAGGTCTTCAGACAGTACAGGGGTTAGCCCTTGGTATTCTTGCAGGAACCAGTACAGCGGTATCCGCCGCACAGACTGTAGTAAATGCTGTAACTGCAACCTTTAACAGTATTAACCTTTACAGTGCTGGTTATAACGCCGCCGCTGGTTTTGCTTCTGGCCTTGCTTCTGGTGCTGGTGCGATCTACGCACAGGCCCAGGCGATCGCGTCTACTGTACGTTCTACTATACAGTCGGCGTTACAAATTCATTCACCGTCAAGGGTAATGATGAAAATAGGACAGTATACCGGCGAAGGTATGGCTATCGGTATTGAAAAGATGGTAGGACAGGTACAAAGTGCTTCCGAACAGCTGGCTAACGGTATAACCGCACCAGTAACGTACAATTCGGGAAACAGCCCGGTACAGGAAGTACAGAGTACGTTATCAGATGTTCCGGCTTTAGCTGGAAATATCCCGGTAAGCCCGACAGGAAGCAGTAAAGCGGAAACGTTGAAAAAAGAAATTAAGCTGGTAATTGAAAAGATCATTCTTAACGATACCGGCGACAAGGACAAAAAGCAGCTTGTAAAAGAGTTGCTGGAAGAACTTATAGAGGAACTGAAAGGCGCTGACGAAGTAATAAGTAGCGCAGACCTGGGGGTATTGTTATAAATGAAAGGTGATAAGACAGTTAATATAACTATCAAAGGTGGCGGCGTAATACTGAACATTCCAGTTATACCGCCAAAAGTCAACGTATCAGATGGTAGCAGTACGCCGAAAACAGTAACCATATGGAGAAAGGGAGAAGTCGATTTTAACGACGGTAAAAGCTTGGACGGCCTTAGCTGGTCGTCCTTCTTTCCTTCCCGATATGACGCTTCGTACTGCAATAACAAGAATTTAAAAACAGTACAATGGTATATCAATACTATAAACAAATGGAAGAACGCTGGAACTGTGGTACAGGTTATCATACCGGCTATGAATATCAATAGGTCCATGAAGATTAAAACCTTCCAGGGGGACTATGAAGGACAAGAGTTAGATTACTACTACGATCTGGAATTTAAAGAATACGTAAAACTTCCACAAGTGAAAGTAAAGGCGAAAAAGTATATCACTGTAAAGAAAAGGGACCCGAAACCAGTATCTAAGCCTTCGACTTCCAAAAACAAGAAAAAGACCGCGATCAAGAAAGGCGACAAGGTACAGTTTAAGGGCGGACCGGTTTATATTTCTTCGGACGCTTCCAGACCAACTGTAACACGCGGAAAGGCAAAATGTAATTGTACGATTGTAAACAGCAATAAGCACCCATACCACCTTATACATTATAGCGGGGCTATGGTGTACGGTTGGGTTAATGCTTCTGATTGCGAGAAAATATAAAGGTAGGCTATATCAATGGGAAAACTACAGCTTAAAATAGATGGAAACGACTTTACGGGTGTCCTTGCTGATAACCCAGTTATTAAAGATCAGCTTAACGCTTGCTGCCGTACCTTGACTTTTAAGCTGTCTTTATACGGGAACCGCCTGGACCTTTTAGCCCTCAAAGTAGAACTTTTCTATAAAGGGAAACGCTGGTTTATCGGTGAGATAAAAAAGCAGAAAGAGGAACACGACGGAACAAACAGTATAACCGCATATGACCCGCTTTTTTTGTTTGGGAAACACGAAGATGATTATTACTTTAAGAATCAGACAGCTACTCAGATCATAAAGAGCATGGCGAAAAAGATAGGATTAAAGGTATATAAGCTGGAAAACACGAACGTTGTTATTTCCCACGTCCTGTATAAGAAAGGCGCCCCAGATAAAATTACGGTAGACGTCTTAGCTAGGACGTGGAATAGCGGCGGAGATAAATTTTGGTTTAGATACGACCCCGTAAATAACGGGATACTGTTAAAGCGACGTACTGTACCAGAAATGATATGGGCGTTTAAAACAGGTGGTAACCTTATATCTGCCAGTAGAGAACGTAGCATAGAAGAAATGTATAACACGGTAAAGCTGATTAACCGGGAAACTGGAAAAACGGCCACAAAGGTTAATGCAAAAAATAAAGCCTTATACGGTAATACCCAGTATTACGAAGAAATCAGCGACAAGGATAAAAACTTATCTAAGATGGCAAAACAAAAGCTTAAGTCTTTATCTAAGATTACTTCTACCATGAATATGTCCGGCTTAAATTCGGATGGCGCTATGGGTCAGTTCTTCGTAGGCGACCCGATTTACGTAGAAGAAAAAAATACCGGTATGGTCGGTGGCTACTGGGTAAGAAACGTATCACATACATTTTTAGCCGACGACGCTATACAGCTGGACTTTGACCTTACAGCTACGGAAGATATACCGGAAATCCAATACGACAACAGTAAAAAATAGTCTTCCAGCTGTATAAGAAGTAAGCAGTTATTCACATAAAGATTTTATAAAAATAACATCTGGTAAGGTACCTAAGTAGAAAGAAGGGGTAGTATGTTAGGGTCTGTAGACGCATTAAGTACATTAAGGGGTAACGGTCAGAAGGATAGCGTACTGGAAGGACTACACCTTTTACAAGCGACTTCCGCAGAGCCGAATCCAGTAAAATTTAAACTGGTAGGAACAGAACTTAACATAGACGCCGATATGTTTGACATACCGGTTTCTGTCTATCCGATCTGTAAGGGCGATCAGTTTTTAGCGTACCCATTGGTAGGGTCAGAACACCAGCGCTGGGGAATCGTAGTGAAGATCACGGGCAGCGGACGAACCGGAACTATGACGGGTTCTAACAGCTGTAAAGTGGACGGTGTAGCCGTGACCTATGGAAGTGGTAAGGTTATGGCGCCTAAGAGTGCCAAAAGTGGCGATCGCGTAGCGGTCATTCCTTACGGTACGCCGAACAATGTAAAATACGCCCTGGTACCTATTGATTACAGAGTATATACGGAGTGTGGTTATTATGGCGGACATTGACTTAAGGGTACCGGTATTTGACTTTGATACTGGGGAATTTGTGATAGGTCTTGACGGTACCGTAAAAACCGTAACCGGGTCAGAAGCCGTAGGTATGATCGCCGTAAAAGCAGAAGAAACCGAACGCGGTGTATTTCCTGTATATGGCGACTTTGAAAACGAAGAAGAAAATCACGTATACGGAAGCGACGTAAAAGCTTATGGTATTTGCGGTGATTATCCGAAAGACGTAAGACTTTCGGAAGTAAAACGAGCTGCGGAAGAAGCAATAGCTTATGATCCGTGGATAACAAGCGTAGATAGTGTATCTGTAGAAGAAGGGGAAGACGAAAACGGAACCCCTTGTTTTATTGTAGACATTGAATTTACGGACATTTTCAGAAATTCAATTTTAGTAGAGGGGGTGGAAGTATGACAGAAAGACCAGAATTTGTACCAGTGTTCTTACAGTCCGCGACAGATATTAAAGAGTTTCTTTTATCCCAGATACCGGATACCTGGCGTAAGGAAGTCGGTGACTTTCCCTATGATATGATTATGCCGGACGTCGCCCAGGTAATGCAGCTGGAAATAGCACAGGACAGAACTTTACAGAACGCTTTCCCGCAGTTTTGCGAAGACGAACGCATGGACGAACACATGGAAATAAGGGGACTTACCAGAATTGAAGCCACAGCAAATAAAAGGGTGCTGTCTATTGTAGCAGACCCCGGCGTAAGAATCCCACAGGGTTACACCTTTACTTCTGTCGTTACAGACGAAGAAGGGAACCCGATAGAGTTTACCGCAGATCGTGAAACGATTTTCCTAAGTGATAAAGCTGTAGACGTTCGCATTACCTGTACACTGACTGGAAACGAAGGAAACCTAGCTACTGGAAGTGAATTTATCTTACAACCGCCTATAGCTGGGGTAACTTCGATCACTGATACAGGTACCGTGGTTATGGCTGCCGAACGGGAAAGCCTAGACGCTGCCTGGACAAGAATATTAGATAAGGCAGAAAACCCAGATACAGGCGGAAACGTTCACGACTACGAACGCTGGGTAGTGGACGGGTTCTATAAAGACTACGGCGTTAAGGTCGGAAAAGTCCTTGTAGATATGTGCTGGAACAAAGATAATGGACACGACGGACGCGGTACGGTTCGCGTAGTCGTCGTAGACGATACTTACGGACCGCTAGATACGTCTATAGTAAATGACATTAAGGAATACCTGGACCCTAAAGCATATGAGGGGTACGGATACGGTAAGGCGCCTGGTGGTGCTGTAGTAACTGTGATAACGGGAACGCCTTACGACATTAACATTTCCGCCCATGTGGAATATGAAAAGAACGTAGACCGGGCGGAAGTTCTACAGCAGTTTACGGAACTTGTCACGGAATACGTGAAGTCGCGGGTATTTAACCGAAACGACGACACGAAAGAGTTAAGCCCTATCGTTTATAAAAAGATAGCTGCTATCTTAGGTACGCTGTCTGGCGTCGCAAACTACGACGACCTTACAGTAAATGGCGGAACCGCGGATATAACGATAGAGCCATACGAAATACCTACCGTAAAGAAGGTAAGTCTTACGTGATACCTAAAAAACAAGACATTGTAATAAGTGATCGTACCGAAGGTATGGTAGAATCTTCCGCCAGTTACTACCAGGAAAGCCAGCTATTTTTTTATATCATAAATGCAAAAGCCAGGGGGTACGACCTGGTAAATGAAAAACAAGACGACTTAGCCCTACAGCTATCGCCACTTACGGCGACCTGGGGGCTTGTTTTTTGGGAACAGTCCGTAGGCTTGCCTATGCTTCCAAACGGTGACTACGCTACGCGCCGACCTAAAGTATTAGCACGTTTGCAGAATTACGAAAACTTTGGCGCCCCTATGATACACAGAATCGCGGAAGC
The DNA here is from genome assembly GCF_039841815.1 of Ruminococcus sp. 1001136sp1. Taxonomy (NCBI): domain Bacteria; kingdom Bacillati; phylum Bacillota; class Clostridia; order Eubacteriales; family Oscillospiraceae; genus Ruminococcus; species Ruminococcus sp. 1001136sp1. The sequence goes on from NZ_JBDPGY010000002.1 coordinate 252,506, forward strand.
ATACGGCGAAAAGATAAGGGTCTACATAGACCCGGCGGAATGTCTGGTTACTATCGTGTTCCAGCGCGGCGTACCTACATTCTTGGAAGAATTTAAAAAAGCTGTAGATAACATTATACACGCCCACCTGGGAACAGAGTACAAATTTGAGTATATCATAACAGGCGGCCTGGAAATGCTTACACAGTACCATGTTTACGGGTACAACGTGCCGGAAGCTGGCGCGTCTGCTATATGCGGTACCCTTCCTTTTACTGCCACAGAAGGGCGCTTATATAGTGCCAGTCTTGGTGTGTCTGGAAAGGTAGATACCGTTCTTCGTGACTATGACCAAACCGGGACGATTGCCAGCGGCCCGCTACCTTTCGTGTCTACGGAAGGGCGCGTATATCGTACCGTGATAGCGGAAGCAGTAGACGGCACTTATACCATAGAAACTTATAAACAATCCAGCGAAGTTACAGAAACCGGTACCATACCGTCGGTAACTACGGAAGGGCGTATTTACAGCGCTGTAATGTCCGTGGAAGAAAGCGACGCCGTAACAAGTACCAGATATGTACAAGCTGGGGAAATGGAAACGGGGGATAAACGCCTATGATTGAACAGAAAGGACTTGCTGTATTTAATAAAGCAGTCGCAGAAACGATTACAAGGGCAGTATGTACGATTAGTGGCAAGGATTATACACTTCCGATCAAAAGCGTAACAGTGGAAGGCGCTAAGTTTAAAGTAAACATTTATTTAGATGATACTTTATCTGGTACCGTAACAAACACGAAGCTGTACGACAAAGACGGAAACTTACTTATCCAGCGCCAGGACGTCGTACCAAAACCAGAAGAAAAAAATCTTCTGGTAGTATTCCAACTTGAATTAAGAGAGGTGGCCTTATGAGTGAAGAAGTAAAAAGAGAGGTACAGACCTGGGACCCGGTAGAGTGGTTAGACCGTATTATTAACGGTGAACAGACTTATACGTTACAAGAAGTACCGGAAAACAGCGGACATTATAAGCTGGTTCCAGACAACGTAGAAGTTATCCAGAAGGGTACACCACTTTCACAGTCCAGGCTTAACCGTATGACTGACGGTATCAGCTTTTCACATAACGTTATCGGTGCTATTGCTACCGAAGCGCTTAGACAGGCTGGACTTGCACACAAAAACAGACAGGTAGACTTTGAAAAACGTTTCTTACAGGGCGAAGCCACTATTACCGGAACGCCTGGGGGATATTTTTCTACTACTTATCCGTTCGTCCTGGTACCTATTCCGGCCGGTACAGAACATACACAAACCAATACGCCACACTATGACGTTACTTTGTGTGTGACAGCTGCCGACGACATTGGAAAGGTAAACCTTGAAGTTTACGATAAAGCAAGTAACGGCTTTAAAGTAAGAAATTTAGGTAGCGCGAAGTCTGTAAGCTTTACCTGGACGATCATTAACACAAATATTCAGTAAGGGGGTAATAACAATGAGAATACAGCACGTAAACAGTGGTACTAAGGCGAAGTGGAAAACAAAAGGAACCATTTTACAGCTTACCGTACCAGGCGTAGAGCCTATCGAAATCGACCTTAACGAAGAATTACAGGACATAGCTGTAACCGTAGACGTAAGCCTTAATTCCGGCTTTACAGCGCTGGAAAAAGGTGTAGGTAACTGGTATGTAGCGTCCGTAAAAATCCCGGCAAGGGAATACGATTATCAGCCGACAGGCGAAACAGACGACGAAGGCTACGACATTCTGGAAGAAGTAGCTTTAGACGTAAACATGAGGGACGTTACTTTATGCCTGTGGGGTATCCCAGATATGACCCAGGCACAGAAAGAAAGCGAGGTAAAATAAATGGCTTTTACATTTTCAATTAAGGACACATACAGACAGGCTGTAGAAGCTGCCAGCGGTGGAAAGCAGACAGTATTATACGACGACAAAGGGTATCCGTCTATTATGAACATTATCCCGAAGCTGTCTTATAAGGACGTCGGTTTATCTGACAGCACAAAAGCACTTCCGGCGTTCATGGTTGACGACGCGGAAAAGCCGGAAATCTTTGTAGGTACCTTTATGGCTATGGTACATGACGGAAGGGCGTGTAGCCTTCCTGGACAGGTGCCGAAAGTTTATACCAACATGGACCAGGCTATCACTTATTGTCGTGCAAAAGGTCCGGGCTGGCATTGTATGACAAACGCGGAATATGCCGCTATTGCCCTTTGGTGTAAGGCAAATGGTTACTACCCACGCGGAAATAACAACTACGGCAGCGATCACGGTTATCCGCATGAAAAGTGCAGACCTGGAACTGTAGGAAGCGACGGACGTATTAACCTGGGGCTTACTGGTAGTGGTCCGAACAGCTGGACACACGACGGAACCCCGAACGGTATCTACGGTTTGAACGGCGACGGCTGGGAATGGGCTATCGGACTTCGTACAAATAATGGAGAAATCCAGATTTTGACCGGAAACAATGCAGCAAAGAACACAGCAGACCTTACAGCTGGAAGCGCGGAGTGGAAAGCTATTTTACCAGACGGTACCCTGGTGGCACCTGGTACAGCTGGTACGCTTAAGATCGACATTGTAAGCGGTGTTCCGAAGATCAGCACTACAGTAAAAACGACGACAAGCGGCGACCAGTGGCCGTCTACACCGTTTAAAGATTTAGCTGTAGAATCCGGTATCACAATACCGGATATTTTGAAGGCGTTAGCCGTCTTCCCTTCGGATAACAGCGATCATGGCGGGGATAGATTTTACGCAAGGAATGACGGGGAAAAATGCTTCTTCCGCGGTGGGTCTTGGAGCTACGCGTCTAACGCTGGCGTTTTCTGTCTGTATGGCCACAACCCGCGTTCTGTTTCCTATGACTACATTGGCTTCCGCCCCGCTTACATTCTTTTGTAAATCTGTAGTGGCCGCGACAGCGGACACCGCCAACTAAAGGAGTGAAAAACTATGGCGGATACCAGAGAACTTTATATTAAAACGAAAGTAGAAGATATGATAGTTTACGGGAATATTTGCTTAAAACAGTTTCCGAAACATGAACGATACGCCCTTGCTTCGGAAATAAGGCTTTGTATGTACCGTATTCTGGGAATCGTCATAGAAACTAATCATAAGCACTACAAGAAAACTACGCTTACCGAACTGGACATAGAAGTAGACAAACTACGGTCTTATCTTCGTCTATCAGTGAACCCAGAACTTAAGTATTTATCTGTAGATAAGTATGGAAACTGGGCGGCCATGGTAGACGAAATCGGCCGTATGGTCGGTGGTTGGATACAGTCGGTAAGCAAATAAATACTTAGGGTACATGACATTAAATGTGGCTTCTTCCGCGGTGGGAATTGGAACAACACGTCTAACGCTGGCGTTTTCTATCTGAATGACAACAACCCGCGTTCTAATTCCAATGACAACATTGGCTTCCGCCCCGCTTAACCTGGAAATCCTCTAGTCTACAGCTTAAGGGCTGTAACACGCGACCAGGTAAAGGGTTATGTATCCTTGCTGTAAAGCAGAAAATAAAGGTTAGGAACGGACGTACTTTAGTAGCTTCGGCGAACGGTGCGACACGCTGAAAAAGAAAAACGGAAGGTAGTTACAATGGCAAAACGCGTAGGCAACATATATCTTCCGAACTGTAACTATACCTGTCTGTATAACGCCTATCGGAAAGCCGCAAAGGGTAAGCGGTACCGTGGTGACGTTTTACAATTTACTGATAACCTTGAAGGAAATCTGTTAGCCCTGTTAGACGACTTAAAGAACCACACCTATACTGTAGGCGCGTACCGGGAATTTTACGTTTATGAGCCAAAGAAAAGGCTTATTATGGCGCTTCCCTTTCGTGATCGCGTCGCCCAGTGGTGGGTGTATTCTTTGCTTTACCCTATCTTTGATAAAACTTTCATAGAAGACAGTTACGCTTGTCGGCGCGGTAAAGGCCAAAAGGCCGCTGCTGATCGTCTGCAAGATATGATAAAGCAGACGGAAGTTTTAGGCGGTAAGTGGTATTACCTTAAGCTGGACATAGCGAAATACTTCTACAGAATTTACCATGATAAGCTTATGGAAATTCTGGAAAGAAAAATTAAAGACCCGGATATGTTGGAACTGTTAAACGTTATCGTAAAAGGTGACGGTACAAACGCTTTCGGTTTGTCTATATGTGACAATGTAGAAGACGCCGAACGCCTTACTGACCGCGGTATGCCTATCGGTAATCTGACAAGCCAGCTTTTAGCAAATGTCTATTTGAATGAGTTAGACCAGTTCTGTAAAAAGGTACTGGGAACAAAATTCTATATACGTTACATGGACGACGTAATAATACTTTCACAGAGTAAGGAAGAATTACACGAAATCAAAGAACGTATAAGTAAGTTCCTGGACGAAGAACTACAGCTTGCTTTAAACAAAAAGACTTGTATACGTCCGGTATCTATGGGTATCCAGTTCGTAGGCTTACATATCTGGTCTACACACAGAACTGTAAGAAAGTCTACTTCTTTACGTATTAAACGCCGACTTAAGGCAGCTGCAAAACAGTACGTAGCAGGGAATCTTACTTACGAAAGATATAACAGCACGTTACAGTCTTATATGGGTATGATGAAACATAACGACTGTTACCGCTTTAAAATGCAGCTGTTAGAAGACGTAGAAACGATAATAAATGAAAGTGGGGTAGCAGCATGACCGGAGATACAACAATGTCTTTCGCTTTACTTATCGCCCTTGTTACGATCGCCTGTACTGTATATAACACACTTACGGGTAAAAAATCGCAGAGCCAGAAAGACGTAGATCAGCAGATTAAGGAAGCCACCCAGAAGGTGGCAGCCGATACGAAGATCAGTCTTAAGCTGGACCAGATAGGGTACGACGTAAAATCAATTAAAGAAGACATTAACACGACCAAAAAAGAGGTCCGGGAACTTGACAAAAAAGTAGCCCTTTTGGACGCTTCGATACGTTCCGCGCATAAACGTATGGATAGCGCCGGTATCGGTAGGGCGGACCTTATAGAACATATTGAACATGAGAAAATAGAAAGGAATGAACATCATGGCGAATAAAAAAGTACAGCAGCTTACAGCTGTGGAGAATGAGCAGAACGACAAGAGTAAAATTAACTGGAAAGTCAGAATTAAAAATAAGGCTTTCTGGCTGGCACTTATCCCGGCGGTACTTCTTCTTATCCAGGTTATCGCTTCGGTCTTCGGTTACACCCTTGACCTGGGCGACCTGGGTAATAAATTGCTTTCCGTCGTGGAAGCCCTGTTTATGGTTCTTTCTATTCTTGGTATCGTGGTAGACCCAACTACCGACGGTGTAGGGGATAGCAAACAGGCACTTACTTACACAGAACCGAAAAAATAATTACTGATCTGACGCCGCGCGGGGCGTCTTTTTCTTTTGGAAGAAAGGAACTTTTAACATGAAAAAAGAAAACATTACAGTATTACGAAAAATTCTTTACGCTGTAGAATCCGGCGGCCAGGTCTATGGAAAACAGAACTACGGCGCTTTTGCCGGTGTCGGCGCGAATACAGAAAACGAAAAGGCTATTACGATCGGCGCGGGCCAGTGGTACGCCGAAGAAGCCCGTACACTTCTGCTTAATATTCAGAAGAAGTACCCAAAAGAGTTTAAGAAGCTGGATACGGCCGGTATCGCAGCTGACTTAAATAAAAGCTGGGGAACCTACGGGGTAACGAAGACTTCCGCGAAAGGTAAATGTATTATCACTATCATTACTTCCGCTGGCGGTATCAAGTGCCAGGACGCTTTAATGGAAACACAGATTAAAACGTATGCCGCTTCGATCGAAAAGAAGTATGGAAGCTTAAGCGACGACGCTATGATGGAATGTATTAACATTATCCACCAGGGCGGAAGTGGAGCGCTTACCCGTATCCTGGCAAAGACACAGAAGCCGTATACCGCGAAGACAATCTACGCGGCACTTTGCACCGACCCGGCGGACAAGTCCAATAATAACCAGGTCGGCGACTACGTAACACGTCAGAAAGTCGTGTACGGCTTTATCACGAAATACTGTAACAAGGAAGGGGTTAATACTATGGGATATTCCAGACAGGCTGTAGCTGATCTTGTTAATTCCTGGGTAGGAAAGAACGAAGCAGACGGCAGTTATAAAACAATCATTGAGATTTACAACAGTTATAAGGGGACTTTCCCGCGCGGTACCAAAATGGACTATAGCTGGCCGTGGTGCGCTTGTACCTGGTCCGCAGCGGCTATTAAGCTGGGTTATACCCCGATTATGCCTATCGAAATTTCTTGCTACTATCTGATCGAAGCAGCTAAGAAAAAAGGTATCTGGATTGAAAACGACGCACACGTACCGAAAGTAGGTGAAGGGGTTCTTTACTACTGGAAAGATGGTATGAACTTCGCTACCACTGACTGTACAGGTGTTCCAGATCATGTAGGTACTGTAACAGAGGTTTACGAAAAAGCTGGTTACTTCGTCGTGACAGAAGGTAACTACAGCAACGCTGTTAAAAAGCGTACCTTGTTAATTAACGGTCGCTATATCCGTGGCTTTATCAGTCCGAAGTATACCGACGATACAGTTACACCGGTTACCCCGGCAGCTGGAAAAGACCTTACTACGGTAGCCCGTGAAGTGATCTTAGGCGTATGGGGAAATATGCCGGAACGTAAGACGAAACTGGAAGCCAGCGGTTATAATTTCACTGACGTACAGAACAAGGTAAACGAACTTCTTAACAAGAATGTTCCTACACCTTCTAAACCACAGAATACGGGTGTAACAAAAGTAGTAGCGGGTTCTGGGGCTGCAAGCTTCGACAAGTCCCTTGCTGGTTCCTACGTTACGACGACCGGTTTATATATGCGTCACGGTGCCGGTAAGAATAAACGCGCTATGGTTCTTATTCCAGAGGGTACAAAAGTACAGAACTACGGATACTACACAAGCTATAACGGTACAAAATGGCTGTATATCCAGGTTACACTTAACGGTGTGCAGTACACAGGCTTTAGCAGTAAGACATATTTAAAGAAACAGTAAGATAGGTGGGCGGTTACTTCGGTAACCGCCTTCTTTTTTGTTGTCCGAAAGTATAAAGTTGTCTTATTGACAAATTATAAAACATATCATATACTTGTCTTGTAGACAAAAATATACTTTAAGACAACGAAAGGAAGGTAGCCTATGCAGAATAATAAAACATTCTATAAAAGATGTTCCACAAGGGAACAGGCTGTAGACTTCGCGGAAAAATCCCAGGGAACTATACAGGAAGACGGCTGTACTGTAGCCTTTGACGCGTTCTACAGCATATCTAAGGCGCTGTTTAATGTGAAGTCTGATAAGTACCGTGTGTATATCAGAATCCGCCTTGCAAATGGAAACCCACTTACATATATCGTAGCCGCCAAACGTTCAAAGGACGCCTACGATATGGCAAAGAACAGAGTGAAAGAAGGGTGGTTTTAATGCCGGGAAATACAAAGAAACACAGACGCGGAAACGGGGAAGGTAGCGTATACCAGCGTAAAGATGGAACCTGGGCGGCGGTTCTTACTGTCGGCGTTAAGCCAGACGGTAAACCAGATCGGAAGTTTTTGTATGGAAAGACCAGGAAAGAAGTAGCGGATAAGCTTAGAGAAGCACAAAATAAGCTTGATGCTGGTGTTATCCCTGGGGGCGACAATGTTCTTTTTAGTACGTGGGTAATGAACTGGTTAGAAGTTGTTATAAAACCCGGTATTAAAGAACGAACCTACATAAATTATAAGGCATCTATAGAAAAACATATTATACCTGGTATCGGACGATACAAGCTTAAGGACATTACCGACGACGTAATACAAAAATACTTGAACGATCAGCAGGAACACGGAAACCTTAAACTTGAAATTAACGACGACACAGGCGAAGCGGCACCGTCCCACGGACCGGTAGCGGCGTCTTCTCTTATCCAGCAGCGACGACTTATTATAGCTGCTTTAGAATATGCTGTAGACAAGGGACGTATAAATAGAAACCCTGGAAAAAAGACAAGGCGGCCAAAAAGTAAACCGAAGACAAATAATATATTGACAGACGAAGATATGGAAACACTAGGTATTAAAGGAACGAAGTACCGTTATTATCCGGCGTATATGCTGACACTTACTACAGCTTGCAGACGTGGCGAAATACTTGGCCTTGACTGGCAGCACGTAGATATAGGGATACCCTGGACAACAGTAGACCGGTACTTTCCCTGGGGCGATATAAAGAAGCTTCCTAAGTGGGACACGAAAGCCTTAAAAATACTTCTGGAAGATCATAATATTACACTGGGGGACGGATACTTACGGCTTGTGTATCAGATGGTAGACGACAACGGTACCCCATTTAGGGACGAACTTAAAACTGATCTGTCCAGGCGTTCCCTTATGATTACCGAAGAAATGGTTCTGCTTCTGATCTTCTGGCGGCTGATACAGAATACAGAAAAAAGGAAAGCCGCAGAAAGAGGGATAGAATACAACCCGGACAACCTGGTATTTTGTACCAGGAAAGGGACTTACATTTACCCTAGAAACTTTACAAAAATGTGGAGTGAAAACCTTCGATCTATGGGTATCGACCATAAGCGTTTTCACGATCTACGCCATACAGTGGCTACGGTTATGCTGGAAGACGGCGAAGCTATGAATACAGTACAGGAACAGCTAGGACACTACGACGCTGGCTTTACAGCTTCCAGATACGGACACGTTACTGCTAAAATGAGAAATAGCGCAGCTGTAAAGCTTGGCGAACGTCTGGAAAAGGTAAGGAACCCGGAAGCAGAGGACGCAGAAGACGCCAACAGCGTAAAGAAGGAAGATACCGTTATTCCTTTCCAGGAAGGACGCAAGCTTAAGTCTGCCGCGTGTAAAATTAAATAGTGGACAAAAACGCCGACGCTTATTATAATTGTCTATAAGACAAACGAAAGGGGTGGAAACAGTGATAGGCAAGAACATACAATTTTACCGTGATCTTCGCGAAATGAAGGGGAAAGACCTGGCCGCGAAGGTAGGGTGTTCCGTCGGCGCTTTGTCCCATATAGAGAAAGGAAGCAGACAGCCCAGCGTAGATATGCTATATAAAATAGCTGACGCGCTGGACGTTTCGGTTATAAACCTGGTACTTGACGAAAAGGAAATAAATAGATTTTACTATGACGATGCTGTTAAGGCGTTCCACCCAGGAAGCGAACAGCTTAACCGTGTCCTGGATATTCTGAAAAAGGATAACGCCGCCTGGTCGGACGCGAAACGTATAGCGATCGTAAACTTAGACGACGTGTAGCAAACTGTAGTAAAAATGTAGTAAAAGGAGATTTTAAACAATGAAAAATGCTTATAATACCAGTGCTTACGGGTCCTTCGCTTACGTCTACGACATTTTCATGGACAATGTGGATTACCAGACCTGGGGCAAATGGCTGAAGCAGCAGCTTGCAGCGAAGGGAATCACAGACGGACTTGTGCTGGATCTTGGCTGCGGCACGGGAACCATGACTGAGATACTGGCAGAGGCTGGCTATGACATGATCGGAGTGGATAATTCCGGGGAAATGCTGGCAGAGGCCATGGAGAAACGAGTAGAGTCCGGGCATGACATCCTGTATCTTCTTCAGGATATGCAGGAGTTTGAACTTTATGGAACCGTACGGGCTGTGGTAAGCGTGTGTGACAGTCTGAATTACATAACAGAGGAAGAGGAGCTGGAGCATGTGTTTGCCCTGGTAAATAATTATCTGGATCCTCAGGGGATTTTTCTGTTTGATATGAATACGGTTTATAAGTATCAGACTATGATCGGGAATACTACGATTGCTGAGAACCGGGATGAGGGAAGCTTTATCTGGGAGAACAGTTATGATGAGGAGACCGGGATTAATACGTATGAGCTGGCTCTGTTTATTCCAAGAGAGGACGGACTTTATGAGAAGGATGAGGAGGTTCACTATCAGAGAGCCTATTCTTTGGAGAAGATCAAGGAACTTATTGGAAAAGCGGGAATGGAGCTTCTGGCAGTGTATGATGCTTATACACTGGAGCCACCGAAGGAAGATAGCGGAAGGCTTACCTTTGTAGTAAGGGAACATGGTAAATGATAATATAATAATAAGATAAATAGCTATAGGATTACGATTAACATTATAACAGTATAGATTGGAGAATACACATGAATGATTATATCATCCGCGCGACTGCAGCTAACGACCAGATCCGTGCATTTGCGGCAGTGACCACTGAGATGGTGGAGACTGCAAGAGAGCACCATAATACAAGTCCGGTGGCTACGGCAGCGCTTGGAAGACTTCTTACTGCAGGAGCCATGATGGGCTCTATGATGAAGGGAGAGAAAGATGTTCTGACTCTTCAGATCAAGGCCGGCGGCCCTCTTCAGGGAATTACGGTAACTGCCGATTCCCAGGGAAATGTAAAGGGCTATGTAGGAAATCCAGATGTCTGCATTCCGGCAAATTCCAAAGGGAAGCTGGACGTTGCAGGAGCTGTTGGTCCTGGATTCCTGACTGTGATTAAGGATATGGGGCTGAAAGAGCCTTACAGCGGACAGGTTATGCTTCAGACCTGTGAGATTGCAGAAGACCTGACCTATTATTTTGCAACAAGTGAGCAGGTACCGTCCGCAGTTGGACTTGGAGTCCTGATGAATAAGAATAATACAGTACGTCAGGCTGGTGGATTTATTGTACAGCTGATGCCATTTGCAGAGGAAGAAGTGATTTCCAGGTTAGAGCAGAACGTACAGAAGATCAATTCTGTCACCAACCTGTTAGAGGAGGGACATACCCCGGAGAGTCTGCTGGAGAAAGTGCTGGAAGGCTTTGACGTGCAGATCAATGAGAAAATGGACACCCGTTTCCGCTGCAACTGCTCCAAGGAGCGAGTAGCGAAAGCGTTGATCAGCATTGGCAGAAAAGAATTAAACGAAATGATCCAGGAAGGCAAGCCAATCGAGATGAACTGCCATTTCTGTAATACCAACTACAATTTTACAGTAGAAGAGCTGAAAGAAATTCTAAGAAGATGCAAATAAGCTGAATTGAGACAGAATCACTATTTTCCGTCGTAGACGCACATCTTGCAGAAAGCCTTTTTCAAACATGCTCTAAGGCGTGGAAATGGTTAGATAAGAGAGGATTAGGATATGAATCAGGGATTTATTAAAGTAGCGGCAGGAACGCCGCAGGTTACAGTTGCTGATTGTAAGGCCAATACCAGGGCAATTCTGGAAGTAATCCGTGAAATGGAGACACAGCATGCCAAGCTGATGGTGTTGCCGGAGCTTTGCATCACAGGCTATACCTGTCAGGATCTTTTCCTTCAGAGAAGACTGCTGGACAGTGCCTGGGAGAGCCTTCTGACTATTGCAGAGGAGACTGCGGATGTGGATGCGCTGATCTTTGTGGGACTTCCTATGCGGATGAACGGCAAGCTCTACAATGTGGCAGCAGTATTGAACCACGGAAATATTCTTGGATTTGTACCTAAGACTCACATTCCAAACTATAATGAATTCTATGAGCAGAGACACTTTGCTTCCGGGGCGGATGTGTGGACAGATGTGACAGTTGGGGAGGAAAGCGTACCTTTTGCCAGCAATCTGATTTTCTCATGTGAAGGACTGCCGGAGCTGACAGTTGGCGCGGAGATCTGCGAGGATCTGTGGGTTCCACTTCCGCCTAGTGTAAATCTGGCACAGGGCGGTGCCCATATTATCGTCAATCTTTCAGCCAGTGATGAGATGGTTGGCAAGGATTCCTACCGCCGTGATCTGGTGAAGGGTCAGTCTGCCAGACTGGTGTGCGGCTATATTTACGCCACAGCAGGAGAGGGTGAATCCTCCCAGGATCTGGTATTTGGCGGACAGAACCTGATCGCAGAGAATGGCACCATGCTGGCAGAGGCGAAGCGCTTCCAGAACACTGTGATCTACGGAGAAATTGATGTGCAGAGACTGGCAGATGAGAGAAGACGACTTTCCACCTATCCGGCATCTGATGATGCTGACTGCCAGATCGTACCTTTTGATGTGGAAGTGGAAGAGACCTCTCTTACCAGGAAGTTTGCCCCCTATCCTTTCGTACCTTCTGTAAAAGAAGAGCGTGATATGCGCTGTGAGGAGATTCTGAACATTCAGGCTATGGGACTTAAGAAGCGAATGAGCCACATCCACTGCCAAAAGGCAATGGTCGGACTTTCCGGGGGACTTGATTCTACACTGGCATTGCTTGTAATTGCACGTACTTTCCAGCTGATGGGACTGCCATCTGAGAATATCCGCTGCATTACCATGCCATGCTTTGGTACCACAGACAGAACTTACCAGAATGCCTGCAAATTAAGCCAGTGCCTTGGTGCTTCTCTGACGGAGGTCAATATTAAAGAGGCGGTAAATATCCATTTCCGTGATATCGGTCACGATGATTCCGTTCATGATGTAACCTATGAGAACTGTCAGGCCAGAGAGCGTACGCAGATTCTTATGGATATGGCAAACCAGGAGGGAGCACTTCTTGTGGGAACCGGTGACCTTTCCGAGCTTGCTCTTGGATGGGCAACCTATAATGGAGACCATATGTCCATGTATGGTGTAAATGCCTCTGTTCCCAAAACGCTTGTAAGACATCTTGTCCGCTATTATGCAGATACCTGCGGAGAGAAAGAACTGGAAGAAGTTCTTCTGGATATTCTGGATACTCCGGTAAGTCCGGAACTTCTGCCGCCTAAGGACGGCAAGATCGCGCAGAAAACAGAAGATCTGGTTGGTCCTTATGAACTTCATGATTTTTATCTGTATTATATGCTTCGTGCAGGCTTTGAACCGGATAAGATCTATCGCATTGCCTGCTGTACCTTTGAGGGTACCTATGACAAGGCTACGATTCTGAAATGGCTGAAAATCTTCTACCGCAGATTTTTTGCCCAGCAGTTCAAACGCTCCTGTCTTCCTGACGGCCCGAAGGTAGGTAGTGTGGCACTGTCTCCAAGAGGTGACCTGCGTATGCCAAGTGATGCAAGCGCAGAGGTATGGATGGAAGCTCTGGAGAAGCTTGAAGTATAAAACGATTGTACGGTACGCTTTTCATGCATTTTGCAGCTGTATTTCGCGGAGCATGCAGCTGTAAAGGTGGGAAATAATTAGGTTTGTTTATTGCTCTGCCGGCGGAGAACTTACATGGTTCTCCGCCTTTTTTAATGCATCTTCAATGGCAGAAATAAGCAGCTGTGACGTATATTTCCTGTCTGTGGAATATTTCAAGTCGTCCAGGGACTGGCTGTCAACAATCTGGCTGGCCAGTGACTCCAGAGAAGGCTTTACCAGCGGAAACATGGCAGTGGTGCTTTCACTTAAATTTACCAGCTCAATAGACTGGATATTGTTTTGATCTACTGTAACTTCCACGTCAAAAGTATTTTTATTCAAAGTAAGGGAACTGCGGTAAACGCCAGGCGTATAAAGCCCCTCTCCAGCAGCAGAAGTGGTCTGGCTTTTTCCAGGCCCGAACATAAAGTAGATCAGGATTCCCAGAAGAACAGCAAGAATCAGAAAGGCGATGGTATATACCACTTCCTTCATATGTAACACGATGATCCTGGTTTTCGAACTCATGGACTGCGCCTCCTGTATCGCACTGATAATGAAAAAAATAATCCTGGCCGCAAAAACCAGGCTTTAATCTTCTTATTCTATCCTATTATCAAAGCATGGAAAATATGATAGAATATAAAGCAGAATGTTTTTTTATCAGATACAGGCTTTTTTATTCCATACAATTGGCAGAAGGAGGAAAAAACGTGTCCCTACAATTCATCATCGGCAGCTCCGGTATTGGCAAGACGCATTATGCATGTGAACAGATCATCCGGGAATCTATGGAAAATCCACAGCACCTGTACTATATTATCGTCCCGGAACAGTTCACCATGCAGACACAGAAAAACGTAGTCGAAATGCATCCCGGAAAGGGAATCCTGAATATCGACGTGCTCAGCTTTCAGCGCCTTGCCTATCGTATTTTCGAGGAGACAGGCGGCGCTATGGAGGTGCTTCTGGATGACACTGGAAAAAGTATGGTTCTTCAGAAGCTGGTGCAGCAGCATCGCAAAAATCTGCCCTATCTTGGCAGCCAGATGAACAAACCGGGCTATCTGGACGAAGTGAAATCTCTGATTTCAGAATTTATGCAGTATGATATCCGGGAAGAAGAACTGCAGGACATGCTGGGAAAAACAGGGGAAGACTCTCTTCTTCATATGAAAATGCAGGATGTGGGTGTCCTTTATCAGGCCTTTCTTCAGTATCTGGAAGGTCATTATATGACCGGCGAAGGCGTGATGGACGCTTTGAAAAAAGCCATTCCTTTTTCTGATAAACTGAAAAAATCCGTACTCCTTCTGGATGGCTTCACCGGTTTTACTCCGGTGCAGATGAACGTGATCCGGGAACTTTTAAATGTCTGCGATAAGGTTCTGGTAACTGTTACCATGGATGCCGGAGAAAATCCTTTACAGATGGGAAAACCACATCAGTTGTTCTATATGAGCAGGAAAATGATCCACACCTTGTCCGGTCTGACCAGCAATTTGGATGATCCCATTCTTCTGAAAGATGAGAGAAAGGGCCGCTTTGGAAATTTCACCTCTCTTGACTTTCTGGAGAAGCATCTTTTCCGCTACAGAAGATCTGTCTATGAGAAGAAACAGGAAGAAATCTGCATATTTGCAGCAGAATCCCCTGTAAAAGAACTGGAAGAGACAGCCAGGAGAATACGCCGTCTGGTCCGTGAAAAAAATCTGAAATACGGAGAAATCGCTGTGATTACCGGAAATCTGGAGGCGTACAAAAGTATTGCATCTCAGGTATTCGAGGAATCCCGGATCCCTTACTTCCTGGATGAGAAGCACACCATTCTGATGAACCCATTTATAGAATATATTCGTGCTGCTCTTGAAATGGTTACAAAGGGTTTTTCCTACGAAAGTGTTTTCCGGTATCTGCGCTGTGATATGTCAGGCCTTGCAAGGGACCAGGTGGATATGCTGGAGAATTATGTGCTTGCCCTTGGAATTCGCGGTTACAAAAAGTGGTCCGAGAAGTGGGTGAGAGTTTACCGGACCATGGATCCGGAGGATATTCAAGTCCTGAACGAATACCGGGAAATATTTGTGAGGGAGGCTGAGATCCTGGCTCAGGGATTTTCCAGTGGAAAGAGAAAAGTATGTGAATATTGTTATAGTTTATATCAGTTTATCGAAAGCTGTGAAATACAGAAAAAACTAAAGAAACAGGAGCTTTTCTTTAAAGAAAAAGGAGAAAAAGCTCTGGAAAAAGAATACGCCCAGATATACGGAATTGTTATGGAACTTCTTGACCGCATGGTAGAGATCCTTGGAGAGGAAGAAATTACAAGAACGGAATTTGTCCAGCTTCTGGAAACTGGTTTTGCCAAGTCAAAGGTTGCGCTGATCCCGCCCAGTATGGATCAGGTCCTTGTTGGAGATATGGAAAGAACCCGTCTGAAAGAAATAAAGGCATTGTTTTTTGTAGGTGTAAACGAGGGGAATATTCCGAAAAATACAGACTCTGGCGGAATTCTGACCCAGATGGACAGAGAATTCTTTGCAGATGAGGGAATGGAGCTTGCACCAGGTCCGAAAGAGCTGATGAACACCCAGCGCTTTTATCTGTATCTGAATCTGACAAAGCCAAGTGAGCATTTGTGCCTTTCCTACAGTTTATCAAATGGAAAAGGAGAACCTATAAGTCCTGCATATCTGATCCACAGTATACAGGCTCTATATCCCGGACTGGAGGTGAAAAATGCAGGTGATGAGGAATTCAGCCTGAACGCCATGGAGCTTCCGGGAACCAGTCTGGAATGCTTCCTGAAAGGTCTTGGAGAGGGCGCTGTGGGACAGGGAAGTCCTTTGTACAGCGAGCTTTACAGCTGGTATCTTAGAAGTCCTAAATATAGGACTTTAGCCAGGAAGCTGGTGGAGGCTTCCAGAACCAGAAAGCCTGCCGATATTATCAGCGAAAGTGTGGCAAAGGTTCTCTATGGAGAGGTGTCGCCCTACAGTGCCACCAGGCTGGAGCGTTATTCTGCCTGTGCTTTTGCCCATTTCCTCCAGTATGGTCTCAAACTTACGGAGCGTGCAGAGTATGAATTCCGCGCCATGGATATGGGAAATATTATGCACAAGGTGCTGGAGTCTCTGATAAAGGAAGTGAACAAAGAAAAGCTTTCTCTGGCAGAGCTTTCTGAGGAAGAGCGGGATGCGCTGGCAGACCGCCTGGTAGATGAAATAAGTGCAGATTATGGCAATACCATTCTAAAAAGCAGTGCACGCAATGAATATATGATTCAGCGCACCAAGCGAATGGTACGAAGAACTGTGTGGGCAATTCAGAAACAGCTGAAATCCGGGGAATTTGAGCCGGAAGGTGTGGAAGTTGTTTTTCAGGGCGGTCGGATCGATCGCGTGGATACTATGGAGACAGATGATGGGAAGCTGTATGTCCGGGTCATTGATTATAAGACCGGGAATACTTCTTTTGATCTGGTTTCTTTGTATCATGGTCTGCAGCTGCAGCTGATGATCTACATGGACGGTGCCCTTACCGTAGAGCAAAACAAGCATAAGGATAAAGATGTGATTCCTGCAGGGGTATTTTATTACAATATCAAGGATCCTATGATTCAGGAAAAAATAGATGCAGATATAGAGACTGTCCAGGAAAAAGTGCTGAAGGAACTAAAGATGAACGGACTGGTTCTGAAAGATAAAGAACTGGTACAAAAAATGGACAGTTCCCTTGTGTCAATTCCCGTATCCTTTAACAAAGACGGAAGCTTCCGGAAAAATTCTTCTGTAGCCTCAAAAGAGCAGTTTGATATTTTAAACCGTTATGTAAAAACAAAGATTTCTCATATCAGACAGTCCATTATGACCGGAGATGCCCAGGTTTCCCCTTATATGATGGGAAAGAAAAATGCCTGTACCTACTGTCCTTACAGCGGCGTATGCGGTTTTGATATGGACATTCCAGGCTATGAATTCCGCAGGTTGAAAAACTTTACAGATGAAGAGCTGTGGGATGCTTTTGTGAAGGAGGTGGATGAATAATGGCAGTGAACTGGACGAAAGAACAGGAGCAGGTTATTAATTTAAGAAACCGGAATATTCTGGTAAGTGCAGCAGCTGGTTCCGGAAAGACTGCGGTGCTTGTGCAGCGAATTCTAAAAAAGGTGATGGATCCGGAGCATCCTGTTGACATTGACAGGCTGCTGATCATGACGTTCACAAGAGCAGCAGCAGGGGAAATGCGGGAACGAATTGCAAATGCCCTGGAGGATGCTCTCTGTGAGAATCCGGACAATGAGCATCTGCAGCGCCAGACTACCTTGATCCATACGGCGCAGATCACCACGATAGATGGCTTCTGTGCTTATGTGATCCGCAATTATTTCCATCTTATTGGTCTGGATCCTGGTTATCGGACAGGAGAAGAGGGAGAATTGAAGCTTCTGAAAGAGGACGTGATGAAGGAGCTTCTGGAGAACTATTACATAAAAGATGACAAAAAGTTTAAGTATTTTATCGAATGCTACGCATCAGGCAAAACAGATGATGGAATCAAAGAACTGATTTATTCTCTGTATAATGCTGCCATGAGCAATCCATATCCGGATACCTGGCTGGAAGAATGCATAGATAGTTATAGAAATACGGATTTAGAGTCTGTAAAATCATCAGAATGGATGAATTTGTTATGGAAAAACATTACGGAGGATCTTTGCCAGGCAAAGGAACTGATTACCCAGGCAAGAAGCTTTTGCAATGCGCCAGGAGGACCATACCTGTATGATGAAGCACTGCAAAGTGATCTCATCCTCATTCGTGCAGCAGAAGAGAAAGCCGCCGCCGGTGATTTTGACGGAGCAGGAGAGCTTCTTGGCAAACCGGCTTTTGCCGCTCTTTCCAGAAAGAAACCAAAAGATCCTGTAGATGATACGCTGAAAGAGCAGGTAAAATCTCTTCGGGAAAATGCAAAGGATATTTTAAAGGATATTGGAACACGGTATTTTTCCGTAAAGGAGGAGGAACTTCCAGTGCTTCTGGAAACCTGCCGGGAGCCTGTAGAAATGCTGGTGGAGCTTACCAGGGAATTTATCCGTATGTATGGAGAGAAGAAGCGGGAAAAAAATATTCTGGACTTTACGGACATGGAGCATTTTGCGCTGGAAATCCTGATTCAAAGGGTTCATGCAGCGGAAGAAAATGGCGAAAACGACGGTAATTGGACTGGAGAGAGCAAGTATATTTATCACATGAGTCCGGCAGCACGTGAACTTTCCCTGAAATATGACGAGGTCATGGTGGATGAGTACCAGGACAGTAACCTGGTACAGGAAATGATCACTAACTGTGTTTCCGGCTGGGCAGATGGAAGAAAAAATATATTCATGGTAGGTGATGTGAAGCAGAGCATTTACCGGTTCCGCCTTGCCAGACCAGAGCTTTTTATGGAAAAGTATGAACAGTACAGTTTAACGGACAGTACGGAACAGCGAATCGATCTTCATAAAAATTTCCGCAGCCGGTCTCAGGTATTGGATAGTGCAAACTTTATTTTCCGTCAGATTATGGGAACAGATCTTGGTGGAATTGCCTACGATAAAGCCGCAGCTCTTTATCCTGGAGCTGTGTTTCCGGAAGGAAACAAGGAAAGCTTTCTTCCTGCAGAAGTTCTTCTGGTAGAAAAGGATTCTGAAGAACTGGAGGATCTGATGGAAGGAAAGGATGCCCGGGAACTGGAGGCTCTTGCTATTTCCCACAGAATTAAGGAAATTGTGGGAAAAGAGCTGGTACTTGATAAAGAAACCAAAGAATATCGTCCTGCGAAATACGGAGATATTGTAATCCTTCTTCGCACCGCCTCCGGCTGGTCAGAAACCTTTACAGAGGTGCTTTCTGCCCACGGAATTCCTGTGTATGCCGCTTCAAAGACGGGATATTTTTCCGCACTTGAGGTGGTTACGATTCTGAATTATCTGCAGGTCTGCGATAATCCTCTTCAGGATATTCCTTTGACGGGTGTGCTGAGGTCGCCGCTGGTGGGATGTACTACCCAGGAGCTTGCCGTTTTGCGGGAAGAACATCCGAAGGGGATGCTGTATGACAGCGTGTTGAATTTCCTGGAAGAATATGAGGGGCAGGAAAGAACTCTTTACCACAAATTACATGGTTTTATAGTCCTGCTGAATGAAATGCGTGATCTTGCGGTGTACACTCCTGTGCATGAGCTGATTCTTGAGATTCTCCGCAGAACCGGCTATGGTAATTATGCGAAAGCTCTGCCAAATGGTGCACAGCGGAGCGCCAACCTCGCTATGCTGGTGGAAAAGGCAATGGATTATGAGAAGACCAGTTACAGAGGCTTATTTAATTTTGTCCGATATATTGAACATTTGCAAAAATATGAAGTTGATTATGGCGAAGTAAATCTTTCTGGCGCAGGAGAAGGTTCCGTGGAAATCATGACGATCCACAAGAGCAAGGGACTCGAGTTTCCGATTGTAATCCTTGCCGGTATGGGAAAACAGTTCAATATGCAGGATCTGAACGCCAGACTTCTGATTCATCCGGATTACGGTCTTGGCGCTGACGCCATTTTGCCAGACCGGCGGATGATTGTGTCAACACTGTATAAGCAGGTGATCCGCCGTAAGCTTCTGGAAGAGACTCTGGGGGAGGAAATCCGAGTACTTTACGTTGCCCTGACGCGTGCCAAGGAGAAACTGATCATGACCGGAACAATAGGAAATCTGGAAAAAAGGCTGCTTTCTTTATACAGATTCCGCGAAAATGAACAGGAACTTCTTCCGGCAGAAACGAGACTGAATGGAAAAACTTACTGGGATTATGTGCTTCCTGCGCTTGCAAGGCACCGCTGCATGGATGAACTTTTTGAGGAGTTTGGATTGCTGCCATCCCATGATAATCTGCTTTATGATGATCCGGCAGAGTTTCAGGTGAAAAGGATCACAGCGCGGACTTTAACGGAGGCTGAAGTGGTGGAACAGGCTGTCGGGCAGATGGAAGACGATATTCTGGATAACTGGGATTGTGAGAAAATCGTGGATCCTGAAATCAAAGCGGAACTGGAAAAGCGTTTTGGATTTGTATATCCTTATGAATATCGTAAAGATATTCCGGTGAAGGTCAGCGTATCGGATCTGAAAA
This sequence comes from Ruminococcus sp. 1001136sp1, assembly GCF_039841815.1. Lineage (NCBI taxonomy): Bacteria > Bacillati > Bacillota > Clostridia > Eubacteriales > Oscillospiraceae > Ruminococcus > Ruminococcus sp. 1001136sp1. The sequence goes on from NZ_JBDPGY010000002.1 coordinate 272,852, forward strand.
AGAAGAGTTACCATGAAGATACGGATATTGAAGAAGCTGTATATTTTGAACCGGACATTGTTCCGCTGGTTCCAAGATTTATTGAGGAAAAGAAGGAAACGGAAGAGGCGTTCACAGGTTCGGCAAGAGGTACTGCTTACCATCGTGTGATGGAATGTCTTGAGTACAATAAAACGGATAGTGCACAGCAGCTGAAAGAGCAGATCAACGCACTGGTTCAGAGCAAAAAAATGTCTGAGGCAGAAGCAGAATGTATCAGAATTTCAGATATTCAGTCTTTTGTGAATGGGGCACTGGGGCAGAGAATGAAAGTCGCTGCATTATCGGGGCTTCTTTTCAGGGAACAGCCTTTTGTCATTTCCAGAAGTGCTGCTGAAATAGATGAGGCATGGGATCCCAAGGAACGTGTGCTTGTGCAGGGAATCATAGACGCTTATTTTCTGGAAGGGGATGAGATCGTGCTGGTTGATTACAAGACGGATCGTGTGCGCAGAGGGGAAGAGCAGAAGCTGGTTAATCTGTATCACACTCAGCTGGAGGATTATGCTCAGGCACTTCATAGAATGACTGGGCGTAGGGTGAAAGAGAAGTATATTTATTCTTTTACGTTGAAAAAAGAGATATTGTTAGGATGATTGCTTGTGTTCGCAGAAGGTGCGTGGATGTGGCGTGCCTGATCTGAGAACTGTGCGAAGAACCCGGAAAATCTAAGAGAACAGGATTTTGCTAAAAGCGAAGACATGAGAGGCCAAACTCGCTCCTTCGGAGCTCAGACAGTGTCCTCTCATGTCTTCAACGCAAAATCCTGTCCTCTAAGATTTTCTCGGAACCTCCGCAAAGCCCTCAGACCAGGCACGCCACATCCACGCACGTCGCAGGCGGAAGGGAAAGCGAAAATTTGACAAACTTACACTCTCCACCCCGCTGGATACTTATTCTTCAATGTCCCATTCACAAGTTTTCCAAACCCAAGGGGATACCCTTCCACACAAAGCAAATGCCATCCTTTAGAATGAGCAGCCTCCTCAGGCTCAATTGTAAGAGTTTCCCCTTTCAGATACCGCTCCAGTCTTGGATCATCCACAGAAAGGGAAATCACAGCTTCAGCTTCATTTTTCCGGAAAGCCAGTGCAAGCGGCTGAGCCGGTTCAAACCGGTTTTTCTTCAGATCTCCCAGATAAAGTCCGTTCCGAATAAACGTAAGTCCTCTGAAATTATAGGAAACAGACGGCAGATAATAAACTTTATCTGCCCGGACCTCCACCCGGTTCCAGTCAAACTCCTGGCCATCTAAAGTTTTCAACCCGATTTCTCTGAAAAATTCTTCCATATACTTCCGGACATCTGCAGCCAGACGACTGGTCTTAGAAGTACCAGCGGAAGGTCCAGCCGTTCCCTCCTTTTGCAAGAGGGCTAGAAAATGCCCCTCCCCCTGCATCTTATGGGGAAAAATGCGCACACATTTTTTCAGTTGTGGATTCCCATCTCCCCATTCAGGATTTCCGGTGGAAAAGCCCTCATAATCCTCCATGGAAATCAGAGACAGCTCCGGCCGTTCCCTGAGAAGCCAGGAAATGATCTGCTCATCCTCACAAGGTGCAAAGGTACAAGTAGAATAAAGCATCTGTCCTCCCGGCTGCAGCATGTCTGCCGCATTCAGACAAAGCTGTTTCTGAATTCTGGAAAGCTCCTCAGACTTCTCAGGAGTCCAGTCTTTGGCAAGAGCTTCCTCCTTACGGAACATCCCCTCCCCGGAACAAGGTGCATCCAGAATGATCTTATGGAAAAATTCCGGAAAATTCTTTACCATTTTTTCAGGCTTTTCATTGGCAACAAAAAGATTGGGAATCCCAAACAGTTCCAGGTTTCGAAGCAGTGCTCTTGCCCTGGTAGTGCTGATATCATTTGCAACCAGAAGTCCTTCACCCTTTAGGGCGGAACCAACTGCAGTTGCTTTTCCTCCAGGAGCTGCACACATATCCAGCACATATTCTCCTGGCTCCACCGGAATACGGGAAGCGGGGGTCATGGCACTTGGTTCCTGAAGATAATAAAGTCCGGCCTGATAAAGAGCACACCGGGATGGTCTTACATCCTCATTGTAAAAATAACCATTCGAAACCCATGGGATTTTTTTTACTTCAAAGGGCACGATCTGTTCAAACTCCTCACAGGAAATCTTTGCCGTGTTTACCCGGAGCCCATAAGTACGCGGCTGTTCATAAGCTGCCAGAAAAGGTTCAAAATCATCCCCAAGCATATCCTCCATCCGATGAAGAAAAGCCTGAGGCAGAGCTGATAATTTATCTGAATCCATAGAAAAATCTCCTTAGTACTGAAATAGAATGATATGAGTGTCAGATTTACTGCGTAAATTTCACGAAAACAGTGAAACACATCTTGCAGAAAGCATTTTTTAAACACATTTTAGTATAGCGGAAGAAAAAGAACAAGTCAAACATAAGCAAAAGAATCCATTGGAATTTCCTGGTTTTTCCACTATAATTAAATATAGAATGATCATTAGAGCGTGTTTGAAAAATTATTCCTACAAATCATACTCCGGAAACGGTGTAAACAGCAATATACTTATAAAACAAGAGAGTGAGGGTATGAAATGCCTAAAGAAAAAATCAGCCTGAATTCCATTTACATATCAGACCGTTTACAAAAATCCCTGCAGCCTGTTTCCAACAGCGCACTGACTGCCATAACAGCCCCTATGGGATATGGGAAGACAACCGCAGTAAACTGGTATCTGTCCAGACTGGCGAAAGACAGTCTGGCTTTGCTGATCCGGATCAGTATTTACTCCCAAAACCTTTCCATCTTCTGGAAAAGTGTGCAAAATGCATTTTCCTTCGCAGGTCTTAACTTTCTGGAAAACTACGATTGCCCGGAAGATGAAGCTTCCGCTGGATTCTTGACGGAAATTCTATGCTATCAACTGGAAAAATGTGAAAATTGTTATATTTTTATAGATGACTTTCATCTGTTAAAAGATGACCGGGCGGCCACTTTCCTGTGCAGAATGGCAGGGAGGATTCCGGAAAATGTGCATCTGATCGTAGCAAGCCGAAATCATTTTATCAGTGATGACTGGATTGTAAGACTTGGAGGAAGACTTCACAGAATAGAAATAGACGATCTGCGTCTGAACGCTGGGGAGCTGTCAGCCTATATCCGCCGCTGCGGAACCAGCCTGACAGACAGCCAGCTTGAGCAGCTTCTGAAATCCAGCGAAGGATGGTTCGCAGCTGTTTACCTGAATTTGTGTTCTTTTTCAAAATCAGGAGAATTGCCAGGAAAAACATCTGATATTTACCAGATGTTTTCCGCTTCCATGCTGAATCCTTTGCCAGAAGACAGAAAAGAATTTTTAAGTGCCATGGGGCTTGCAGATGAATTCACGGAAGAGATGGCAGAATTTATTACAAAAAGAGAAGACGTACACCAGATCCTGAAAACGCTCACCAGGCAGAATGCATTTGTCACCTGCCTGAATGACGGGCAGACTTATCGCTTTCACCATATGATGAAAGAGTGCGCATTTCGTGCGTTCAGAACACTGGATAATTCCAGGCAGGCTTTCTACTATGAAAGATATGGTGCATGGTATGAAAAACATGGTGCCTATATTCATGCCCTGTCAGCATACTGGCGGAATCAGAATTTTGCAGCTATCCTCCGGGTGGTGCAAAAAGATGCCGGAATCTTACTTGCTTCTCTAAAACCGGAAGAGGTTCTGGAAGCTTTGAACAGATGTCCGGTTTCCGTTTTAAAAGAATATCCGCTTGCAATTCTGGTTCTTATGAGATGCATGTTTAACTGGAAAAATATTCCAAAAATGCTGGAATTGAAAGAACTTCTTCTGGCATCCATCAGAGAACATCCAAAGCTGCCTGAGGAAGAGAGAGGAAATCTTCTGGGCGAATGCGACCTGATCCAGAGCTTTCTTATGTACAATGATATTTCGAGAATGAGTCAGTTTCACCGCAGTGCCAGCGAGAAGATGACAAGACCTGCCATCAGTATCCGAAGTGACGGAGGCTGGACGTTTGGCTCCCCATCTGTACTTATGATGTTTCACAGGAAAAGCGGAGATCTTGACAAAGAGCTGGAAGAGATGAACCAGTGTATGCCTCATTATTACAAGATCACAAACGGACACGGACAGGGTGCAGAAACGATTATGAGCGCAGAGGCTCACTTTATGCGCGGAAATTTTGTTGATGCCCACATAGCATTGGAAAAGGCTTATACCCAGATTCAGGGAAATGGGCAGGAGAGCATTGCACTTTGCTGCGATTTTCTGGCACAAAGGCTGTCTATCTGTATGGACATAAAAATGAGAAATACATTTGAAGAACGTCGAAAAGAACTGCTGCAGGGGCATAATACCACCTGGGTCAATATTTTTGACAGCACCTGCGCCTATTACTATGCAGTTACCGGACAAACGGAGCGGATTCCGGCTCTCTTTGGAGCTCACATGCTTTCTACGGTGAATTTTCTGGCACCTGGGAGACCGATGATGGAAATGATCGAGAATCAGGTTTATCTTGCCCAGGGAGAATATTCGAAGGTGATCGGAAGAAGCGAATCCATTCTTGCCATGTGTCAGGCTCTTCACTACGATCTGGTAGCGCTTCATGTGCAGATCCAGCTTCTTGCGGCCAACTGGAAGCTGGGAAAAACAGAACAGGCGCTTGAACTTTTGAGAGGATCACTTTCCCAGGCTTTTCCAGATGGAATCCTTATGCCATTTGTGGAGAATTATCCATACATAGAGGAGCTTTTGAAGGGAAGCTTTTTCGGAATCAATGAAAATTTTCTTTTCAGGATCACCAGAATGGGGAAAGAATGGGAAATGCGGTGCGATCAGTTAAAAAAAGAGGAGGCGTATCCGCCGGTCTTTAAAGTACTGTCAGATCGTGAGCTGGAGATTACGGAGCTTATGGCGAAGCATATGAGCAACAAAGAAATCGCCCAGAGTCTGTTTTTATCCGAGGGAACTGTGAAGCAGTACATCAATCAGATTTATTCCAAATTACAGATTCCCGGGGATGTCCGGGTGAAGCGCAAGTATCTTTTGGAGATGATGGAAGGGAAAAGCTAACTGGAAGTTAATACTATTTTTGTCAGAGAAAACGTATAGTAAAGGTACAACATATTTCGACAGGAGGAAAATGGTATGAAGAGAAAAATAGTTACAGCGGTCATCGCGTTTATTTTATGTGCAGCAGTTGTTCCCACAGCTGGTATTTGCAGCGTAATGGCAGAAAACGAGGATACGCTTCAGGTAGAGGACGGAGCTGACTATGCAGCACTTTCCGGTGTATGGGAAAATGAAGATGCACAGGCTGATGAAACTCTTACCTTAAGTGCAGACGGATTGTTTGTATATCACACCGGAGAAGGCGATGATGTTCAGGGATATCTGGAATATGTGGATGAATACAACGACGGAAATGGCAGATATGACATGTACAATCGCATGGGCATGTGGCTGGAGGGATTTTATCTGGACTCCGCGGATACTCTTCATATGGGAAATGACGGGGCTGCGGTTTTTACCAGAGCAGAGGAAGATCAGGCAGAAGAGAATTCGGAAGGTCAGACTGAAAACGAAGACAGCGCGGAAAAGAAAAGCTATGTCCTCATGTCAAATAAACGCTATACAGGACTGCGCCCTCTTTATAACAATTCCAGTTGGGAAGGAGGGTATTTCTATTCCGATATGACAGAGGACTGTATGACGGTGATCGTCAACTGCAGTGCTTTAAATGACAATGAATTCACCGGTACCCCGGAGGAATATATGGAACAGTTTGCAGGCTTTGTAAGTGAATCGGAAATAAAGGATTTCACAGCAGTACAGAACCAGGAATATACAGAGAAATTCACTTATCCGGCATATGAACTGGAATTTACCACCGGAGCAAATGAAGATGCCTGCAAATGGAAAATGCTGTATTTCCAGACGGATACCAATACCTTTGCTTATGCTTACAGAGTTTCAGCGGATTTTGCTGAAGAGATGGAGGAGGAATACCGGGATGCCATTTCTTCTCTGGAGCTGACGGAGATTGAGGGCGTTGAAAATACAGAAACCACTCTCACTCAAGGAGAAGATTATGACCCAAGTGCCGAAGGAGAGAGCCTGGAAATGTTTATCTCTTATTTTGACAGCTGGTACCAGTATGGAGATTTAAATGCCATGAATATCCGGCTTTATGGAGAAGGAACCTGGGAAATCTACAACAGCCTGAATAGTGATAAAACAGGGGGATATTTTTTTGACAGCGGTACTTTTACCACACTTGGCACAACTGCCCTGAAATTGGTCAATGACAGCGGAATCTATGTGGCAGATGTTACTTTGGATGGAGATGGCGATCTGATGCTCAGTCCTGTGATTTCCGGATATGGAAATATTTATGCAGGTGCAGCTTTTTTACGAGAGTCCGATTCTATCGCCTACGAAGCCCAGACAGCTGACGATGGTGAAGGATACGGAGACTACATTCCTGATGAAGATTATGTAGAGGAAAGTGATCCGGGAGATACTTATTACTGGTATGATGGGGAAGGAAATGTAATGTACTTTGATGGTTCCGACAGCTATTATATAGGACCGGATGACGTGTTCTATATTGATGAGGCAGGAAGGCTGATGGAATACTGATAAGCAGGTAAAACTAGTACATCGTTTCGTAAATAACTATACCAATCGCGTAGGATGGGGATTCGAGTGTGCAGATTGCAGAAAGCCTTTTTCAAACACGCTCTGGGACGTGGACAAAAAGAATTTCCTGAAAAATATATGACAAATTTTGCAAGCCGAATACCTATGTGTATTTCGGCTTGTTTATTATTTACTGTTTTAAGATCATAGGGGATTTCATAAGCTTTCATTTTGTGATAAACTATGTGATAAAGCTAAACAAGCTTCGTGTTTTGAGCAGCGGAGATTTCATTTTGACAAAGATATGGGCAGGAGCTATCAAGGATGGAGATATGGAAAGATATCTTGAGATAAGGATCACAGAGTCTGGAAAAGTAGGAGAGGTTTTGCGGGCTGAGGCAGGGCTTACAAAGAGGCAGATCAGTCAGGCAAAGTTCAGGCCGGGAGGTATCCTTAAAAATGGAAAACAGTGCCGTGTAACAGAAATAGCAGTGCCTGGTGATCGGCTTCAGGTATGTCTGGAAGCGAAAGGGATTGATTCAAAGCAACTGGTGTGTCCAGATACAAGTAGTTTTATAGAACAAGGAAAAAAACAATTATTGGATTTCGAAAGACAAGAGCTGGAAGACGGATTAAAACTCCAGAAACTTCAGATCCTTTATGAAGACCAGGATTTACTTGTAGTAAACAAGCCAGCTGGTATGGTGACGCACCCATCCGGAAGCCATTATCAGGACAGCATTTCTAACCTGCTCGCAGCCTATTTTCGTGAAAAAAATGAGGCAACACGCATTCGGTCCATTGGACGTCTGGATAAAGAGACCTCCGGGATTTTACTTTTTGCCAGAAACCAGGTGGCGGCAGCCAGATTGCAGAAGCAGAGGGAAGAAGGAAAGTTGCAGAAGAAATATCTGGCGCTTGCAGAAGGCGATTTATCAGAAGCAAATGATTCTGTAGTCTGGAAAGAAATTGCTATACCACTTGCCCCGGATCCGGAAAATTCCATGAAAATGACAATTTCTCCAGATGGACTGTTGCCAGGAAGCAGGAATGCAGTTACGTATTATAAAAACATAAAAAATTTCGGTAACGCGACTCTTGTTAAGCTTCAGCTGGAAACCGGACGAACCCATCAGATCCGGGTTCACATGGCAGGGATAGGTCACCCTCTTCTGGGAGATACGATGTACAATCCTGGAACATGTTTGAACATGAGTAACAGCAAAGAAAAAAAGAATACGAAAGGCAGAATAAATAATAGGAATGACTGCTTCAAAAGAGCTGCGCTACATGCCTGGAAGTTGACTTTTTGTCACCCATTTACAGATGAAATAATCACTCTGGAAGCTCCCCTTCCAGATGATTTCTGCCGCTTTTTGAATGCAAACGAGGAGGAAAAAACATGACAGAAACACAGAAAACCATAAATAATGTTATCGCAAAAATGATCGCATATTCCGATGGAAACAAGCATGATATTGCCCATTTTCTGAAGGTATATACATATGCCAGAATGATTGGCGAGATGGAAAATTTAACCGAAAGAAAGCAGGAAATTCTGGAAATCGCAGCCGTGATCCACGACATTGCCTGCCCTGTATGCCGCGTAAAATATGGTAATACAAACGGCTCCAACCAGGAAAAAGAAAGTCCTGAGCTGGTAGAAAATTTCCTCAAGGATGTGGAAATTGATGATGAAATGAAAGAGAGAATCAACTATCTGGTCAGCCATCACCATACCTATACAAACGTAGACGGAATGGATTACCGCATTCTTCTGGAAGCTGATTTCCTTGTAAATGCAGATGAAAGTGAAATGTCTGAGAATGCTGTTGAAACAGCCAGAGAGCGCGTATTTGAGACCAATACAGGCAAAAAATTACTCACAAGTATCTATAAATTGCCTGCCAGGTAAAGCAATAGAAGGCGTTGAAAAAGAAAAAAAATTGGGCTTGTGGTGAAGGATAAAAAAGCTTTCACCTGTGACGGAGAAATTTATCAGTTATTTGAAGTGAAAGAAAATATGTTGAAATATTGGCGTGGCATTGGCTGCGCCTTTTTTTGTGTAAATGATAGAAATATAGAAATTTGTTTTCAAAAATGGTATTGACAAAACTATATTATATATCATATAGTATTGTTAATTAAATAATATTGATGAATTATATAATATGATTGGAGTGATCAGATGGTATTTAACACAGGAGCTGCACTTCTGGACGCTATTGTCCTGGCGGTTGTGTCCAAGGAGCCGGAAGGTACTTACGGATACAAGATCACCCAGGATGTACGCGGAGTTCTGGATATTTCAGAATCCACACTTTATCCAGTGCTGCGCCGCCTGCAGAAGGATGACTGCCTGGAAGTCTACGATCAGGCATATGCCGGACGAAATCGCAGATATTATAAACTGACAGAGAAAGGGCAGGCACAGCTGAATTTATACAAGATCGAGTGGAAGAATTATTCCACCAAGATAGGCAGTATGTTTGAGGACGTTGGCAGAAATGCGGACAGCGGCCACATGAGGGAGGAGAATTAACAGGTATGGACAGAGCGCAGTTTATGAAACAGCTAGAGAGGCTGCTGTCTGATATTTCGGAAGCAGAAAAGCAGGAGGCGCTGGCTTACTACAACAGTTATTTTGACGAAGCCGGTCCTGAGAATGAGGCTTCCGTGATCAGAGAGCTTGGAAGCCCCGGAAAAGTGGCTGCCATAATAAAGGCAGACCTTGACGAAAGCAATGAGGAATATGCACAGTATACAGAGAATGGATATGAGGACTTGAGGGAAAACAAGGCTTCTTATATGCCGGAGATTCGCCAAAGAGATGGGAAACATGCAGGAAAAACAGATCGTATCCACAGGGGATATCGCCCGAAAGAGAAGGGAAGCAACAGCAGATTTATCCTGATCCTAATTGCCCTGGTATTTCTATCCCCATTTATCATCACAGCAGCCAGCGGCGTGTTCAGTATTTTACTGGTGGTGATCTTGTTTCCGTTTTTGGCAATTTTTGTATCCGGAGTTGTGGCGTTCGCATTTATCGTAGCAGCTTGCGCCTGCATGAGTGTGGGGGTTGGAACTTTGGTTACCAATACAGCTGTGGGACTTCTGGTAATGGGAATCGGCTGTCTTTTGTTTGCATCAGGAATTCTCTTCTGCATTTTAACAGGATGGCTGGGCTCCACGATTTTCCCATGGATTCTTCGTAAGGTAACAGACTTTTTCCAGAAAATCGTGTATCGGAATAAGAAGGAGGAGCAGGCATGAAAAAAGGAACAAAGGGAATGCTGATTGCAGTAGGTGCTTTCGCAGTGGCAGGAATTGGTTTGTGTATCGGTGGAATTTCTGTAGCAGCAGTGGAAACAGGCGGAAATGTGTTTGATCAGGCTGGACAGCTGCTTCAGGATAATGATTATCCGCTGGCTGGTCTGATCCATTGGGGAAACGCCCAATATCATTCTTCTGACATAGATTGGGATGCTTTAGATGGAAATACTGTGGATATGGATTTTGCCAGTGATCTGGAAATCAGTTTAAAGTATGATGAGCTCCTTATCCAGGAATACGATGGTGACAAGATTCGGGTAAATGTGGCAAATGATGCGAAGAACGATGTAGTGGTTAAGGAAACTTCCGGGAAAATCACGATTACAGATACCCGCAGTGGCAATGTAAAAAAGAAGAAACAGATAAAAGTCAGTGTTCCTTCAGTGAAAGAATTTGATACGGTAAGCCTGGGTGTTGACATGGGAACCATTGATCTGGAGTGCGATTTAAAAGTACAGGAGCTTTCGGTGGAAGTTGGTGCCGGAGAATTTTGCGGTTATGGAAATATCACAGCAGCGAATTGTGATCTTCAGGTTGGCGCCGGAACCATCGACATTGATCAGATTGATGTTCAGAAACTGAATGCGGACTGCGGTGCTGGTGAAATTGACATGGTGGTAACTGGAAAAGAGAAGGACTATAATTACAATCTTTCCTGTGGCATGGGTGAGATTGATCTGGAGAATTCTGAGTACAGTGGACTTGGCATTGAGAAAACCATTTCCAATGAAGGTGCCAAAAAAGATATGGTGCTGGAATGCGGAATGGGCGAGATTGATGTGGAGTTTACTGGGGAAAACTAAAATCTTGCAGAACGCTTTTTTCAGACACGCTCTGGTGTAAAGTTATGTAATAAATAAAAAAATAAGACAGAAATGTCAGATCGGAGGAATCAATTATGAGCAATAAGCGTTTATACAAATCAACCGTAAACTGTATGCTGTGCGGGGTGTGCGGCGGAATTGCCGAGTATTTCGATATCGACCCAACCCTGGTCCGTCTGGCCTGGGTAATCCTGACCTGCTTCGGCGGCGCAGGAATCTGGGCATATATTATTGCAGCGATTATTATTCCGAAAGCATAAGAAGAATCGCACAAGATCCACTGCCTACGAAAACTTAGCTGCAAGGGGCCCCGATCTGCTTAGTTGTAGTTGACAGTCAGCTTGGCAGAATATTGCGACGGTTCGCGTGGAATATGCCATGTCAAATTGCATCCACTTTGAATAAATGTATTATATTTTGTCCATACTCCCTATATACATCCAAACACTGTAAAAAGGAGCATAGACATATGAACAAAGACAAAGAAGTAGAAGCTTACAAATCCGGAAATCTTACCCCTGAAGAACAGACAAAATATGAAATTGCTCAGGAACTTGGCATTCTGGATAAAGTCTTAGAAGGGGGCTGGAAAAGCCTCTCCGCCAAAGAAACGGGCCGGATCGGTGGCATAATGGCGCGAAAGAAACCGAAAAAATAATAGTATATTATTTGCCCCTGCAACCTGTTATCAGGCTAGAGCCTGTTTGAAAAAGGCTCTAGGAGGGGCGGGAAAATGGGGGACGCGTAAGCGTCTCCTTTTCAGAAAAAATGGAGGAAAATTATGCGTATCCTGATAGCAGAAGACGAGGTAGAAATTGCCCGGGCACTGAAGGTTTTGCTGGAAAAAAACAAGTCCTGCAGGACAGTTTGAGAGAAAATATTCGAACTGTCCTTTTAAAATATATAAAAATTGGATATTTATAACGGTACAGTATTCCTGTATGCTTTCAGACAAATAAAAGGCAGTTGAAGAAATGGAAATCTGTTAAAACAGTGCCCCACAATTTTTCTGCACAATACATACAGGAGGAAATCAAAATGAGCCAGGAAAGATATGCATTAAATAAACAGCTTGCACAGATGTTAAAAGGTGGAGTGATCATGGACGTTACCACTCCGGAACAGGCAAAAATCGCAGAGGAGGCAGGTGCCTGTGCGGTTATGGCGCTGGAGAGGATTCCGGCAGATATTCGTGCAGCAGGCGGTGTTTCCAGGATGAGCGACCCCAAAATGATCAAAGGAATCCAGGAGGCAGTCTCCATTCCGGTTATGGCGAAATGTCGTATCGGACATTTTGTAGAAGCGCAGATTCTGGAAGCAATTGAGATTGATTATATTGATGAGAGCGAGGTGCTTTCCCCGGCAGATGATGTTTACCATATTGACAAGCGTCAGTTTAAAGTGCCATTTGTATGCGGAGCCAAAGATTTAGGGGAAGCTTTAAGGCGAATCGCAGAAGGTGCTTCCATGATTCGTACAAAAGGCGAACCAGGAACCGGCGATGTGGTACAGGCGGTGCGCCACATGCGCATGATGAACAGCGAAATCGGGAAAGTGGTTTCCATGCGTGAGGATGAGCTTTTTGAAGAAGCAAAGAACCTGCGTGTGCCATATGAGCTGGTTGAGTATGTACACAAAAACGGAAGACTTCCAGTGGTAAACTTTGCAGCAGGCGGTGTTGCGACTCCTGCAGATGCGGCCCTTATGATGCAGCTTGGCGCAGAAGGTGTGTTTGTGGGCTCTGGTATTTTCAAATCCGGTGATCCAAAGAAGCGTGCAGCAGCTATTGTAAAAGCGGTCACTAACTATCAGGATTCCAAAATGCTTGCAGAGCTTTCCGAAGACCTTGGTGAAGCTATGGTCGGAATCAATGAGCAGGAAATCCAGCTTCTGATGGCAGAGAGGGGCAAATAAGATGAAAATCGGAATCCTTGCTGTGCAGGGAGCTTTTGCAGAACATAAGAGCAAACTGGAAAAACTGGGTGCTCGGTGCGTGGAACTGCGAAAAAAAGAAGACCTGGATGGAGACTTTGAAGGACTGGTTTTGCCAGGCGGTGAGAGTACGGTACAGGGAAAACTCCTTCGGGAGCTGGAAATGTTTGAGCCTTTGAAAGAGAAAATCCAGGCTGGAATGCCAGTGCTTGCCACTTGTGCGGGGGTGATCCTTCTGGCTGACCACCTCTCTAATGACGGGCATGTGTATTTCGGAACCATGCCTGTGACAGTAAAAAGAAATGCCTACGGCAGACAGCTTGGCAGTTTTCACACCATCAGGGAAATGAAAGGAATCGGTCAGGTTCCCATGACATTCATTCGTGCCCCTTATATTGAGAAATGCGGAGATGGCGCAGAAGTACTGGCTGAGGTGGATGGAAATATTGTAGCTGTAAAGTATAAAGAGCAGTATGGACTGGCATTTCATCCGGAACTGGATGAGGATGACAGGATACATGAGGCGTTTCTGAATAGTGTAAAGAAATATGCAAAGAAAAATTCCCCAAATACCTGGTTATAGAATGAACCTATAACCAGATATTATTTTTACATATTAGACAGATAATCCCCAGTATGTTACTATGCATTCATCAACAAAAACAAAGCAACAGCAAAGAAAAACATCAAAAACAATAACAAAACTAACATTAACAAAAAATGATGAAAAATAGTAAACATACGGAGGAAAGAAAAATGGCAGATATCAGAGATTCTAAAAACTGGGGATTTGAAACAAAACAGTTACACATTGGACAGGAGAAAGCAGATCCAGTAACAGATGCAAGAGCTGTTCCAATCTACGCTTCTACATCTTATGTATTCCATAACTCACAGCATGCAGCTGACCGTTTCGGACTTCGCGATGCCGGAAATATTTATGGAAGACTTACCAACCCTACAGAGGATGTTTTCGAGCAGAGAATTGCTGCTCTTGAAGGCGGAGTTGCAGCGCTTGCAGTTGCTTCCGGTGCAGCAGCTATCAATTATACATTCCAGGCACTTGCAAAAACAGGTGAGCACATTGTAGCTTCCAAGACCATCTACGGCGGAACATACAACCTTCTGGCACATACTCTTCCGCAGACCAGCGGCATCACCGCAACATTTGTAGATCCGGATGCAGAAGGCTCTTTCGAAGCTGCAATCCAGGAAAACACAAAAGCAATCTTTATTGAGACCCTTGGAAATCCGAACTCCAACCTGATTGATATTGAAGAAGTTGCAAAAATTGCGCACAAACATAACATTCCTCTTGTAGTTGATTCTACATTTGCAACTCCTTACCTGGTTCGCCCGATTGAGTATGGTGCAGATATCGTCGTTCATTCCGCAACCAAATTCATCGGAGGCCATGGAACTGCAATCGGTGGCGTGATCGTAGACAGCGGCAACTTCGACTGGAAAGCATCCGGCAAATTCCCGTGGATTTCTGAGCCGAACCCAAGCTATCATGGAATTTCCTTTGCAGAGGCAACCGCTCCGGCAGCATTTGTAACTTATATTCGTGCAATCATCCTTCGTGACACAGGAGCTACCCTTTCTCCATTCCATGCATTTTTGTTTTTACAGGGACTGGAAACTCTTTCCTTAAGAGTGGAGCGTCACGTAAGCAACGCCCTGAAAATCGTAGATTACCTGTCTAAACATCCACAGGTAGAAGCTGTTCATCATCCGTCACTGGAGAGTGAGCCAAGTCATTATCTTTATAAGAAATACCTTCCAAACGGCGGCGGTTCCATCTTTACATTTGAGATCAAGGGTGATGCACAGACCGCTCAGAAGTTTATTGATAACCTTGCAATCTTCTCATTGCTTGCAAATGTTGCAGATGTAAAATCCCTTGTGATCCATCCTGCAACAACCACACACAGCCAGTGCACAGAGGAAGAGCTTCTTGACCAGGGCATCAAACCAAACACAATCCGTCTTTCCATCGGTATTGAGAAAGTGGAAGACCTGATCGCGGCTCTGGACGCAGCATTTGAGGCAGTAAAGTAATTAAAAAATAAATTCATTTCTGTAAAAGGTACTGTATTTCCTGAAATGGGAGATATGGTACCTTTTTTAGGCTACAACAGTCGAATTCGGCAAAATATATTGCAAAGTGGGGCGTGCAGATTGCGGGAATGATTTTTCAGACAGGCTCTGGCACCTGCGGAATGATTACAGATTATCATAAAAATGTTTGTATTATTTATTCTTCTTTTTATACTTTATTAACATTTTATGTGCAGAATTGTCAAAATCTGTAGTCAGAATTGTGCAAAGTATGGTAAAATATTGACGTATTAGGGGAAAAGGGAAGGCAGTGATTTTGTGTGATAGATATCTCTAATCTTGACAGCCATATATTTGATGCTCTGTCTCAGACTTCAGATAATATGTACATTTATATAGCAGATCTGGAACGCGATTTTTCCAGATGGTCTAAGCCAAGTGTGGATTACTTCAATCTGCCGGGAGAATTTATAGAGAATACGGCGAAGGAATGGGTACAGCATATTCATCCTGCAGACCAGCATATTTTTCTGGAGGATATCGGCCGTATTTTTGAGGGGAAAAGCAACCGGCATAATTGTGAATACCGGGCTTTAAATAAATATGGGAAATATGTATGGGTAAGGTGCCAGGGAATTGTGGAGCGAAATGCGGATGGAAGCCTTGGCCTTTTTGTTGGCACGATGATGAATCTTGGTGTGAATGCCAAGTTTGACCAGCCCACTGGTTTATATACGTTTCATGAGCTGAAGAAGCAGCTTCCGGCATTTATCAGTCATGGAATGGAAGGTGCTGTTCTTCTTTTTGATGTGGACAGACTTCAGAGAATCAATGATATTCTTGGGTATCTGGTAGGAGATGAGGTTCTGCAGCGTCTGGGACAGAAATGTCAGAGCCTGGAAGGCGTTATTTCTTATCGGGGACCAGGAGGTAAATTCTATTGTATTACCACTGAGAAATCCGAGCATGCACTTGACCGGATCTACCAGGAAATGCAGAAATTTTCAGTGGAAGTCCCCAGGGAGATGAATCTGGAGATCCAGTTGACGATTTCATGCGGAGTGGCCTTTTTTCCGCAGGATGCAGAGGATTTCGAGACTTTGCATGCAAATGTGGAATACGCCCTTGAGCAGGCGAAGAAAGTGGGACGTGGCAGCATTGCGCAGTTTTCCGGACAAATGCACAGAAAAACGGTGGAGAAATTCCGACTGCAGGAAGTGCTCCGTGAGTCTGTTGCCAATAATTGCAGAGGGTTTGCGCTGGTATACCAGCCTCTGGTGAACGGAGAGACTCAGGAGGTTTATGGTGCTGAGACTCTGATGCGTTTTTATCTGCCGGATGGAACGCTGGTTTCCCCAATGGAATTTATTCCGATCCTGGAGGAAGACGGAACCATCCGACAGGTGGGAGAGTGGCTTTTGAATAAGGCACTTGCCCAGGCGGCACTGTGGCGCATGGAGAATCCTGATTTTGTAATTTCCGTGAATGTTTCTTATATCCAGATACTTCAGGAAGGCTTCAGAGAAATGGTGACACGGATCGTGGAAAAATCCGGCACACCGGAGAAGCAGCTGATCCTGGAGCTTACAGAGAGCTGTAAGGTATCGGATCCCAACGGCCTTCGGGATGATTTTGAATATTTTAAAAATATGGGGATCAATATGGCACTGGATGATTTCGGCACGGAGTACTCTTCCATTGCATTGCTTCGCAAGCTGAAACCACAGTGGATCAAGATCGATCATACTTTTGTCCGTTCCATTCAGGATGATGAGATGGATCAGGCGATTCTGGAATATATTATGAATCTGAGTAAGCAGACCAGAATAAAGGTTTGTGTGGAAGGGGTGGAGAATAAGGAAATCCTTTCCGTTGTCCAGACTTATAAGCCGGAATTGCTTCAGGGATACTATTATTCCAGACCCTGTCCGGCGGAGGAATTTTCAAAGAAATATTTCAATGGAAAAGATAAGACAGGCAGCTACGGTTGTCTGAAAAAATAATTCTGATAAGCGCTTTTTTATACGCTCTAAGGGAAATACTAGTACATCGTTTTCGAAATAACTATACCACTCACTTGTCTGTGAATCCGATTGCACAGGTATAAAAGCCTCGGCGTAGCCCGCTACGCCTACGTTTTTATACCTGCACACTCGAATCCACATCCTACGTGATTGGTATAGTTATTTACGAAGCGATGTACTAGTCTTTCGTCTATTGCAAGTGACCCCGATACAGATCGGTATAGCTTTAAACTGGAATTTGATCATTACATTGAAGGGCAGACCTGCTATGGTTTAGATAAGCTGATCCTGAATAATAATTATGCAGACGCTACCAATATGAAAGAAGCTGTAGAGGACAGTTTTATGCTGCGCAATTATGGCACAGAAGATGGAAATGAAGCATTACAAAAAACAGAGTCAGGTGGTGTATAATAAGAAAAACGGAGTTGAAAAGCCATGGTTAATCCGTTATAATTTTCATATATAAATACATGAAAAAAGTGTTTTTTCAGAAAATTGTATGTTGCTGGTCATGGGGTGGACAGCAACGACTATATGAAGGGGGATTTTTCTATGACGAAAATGAAGAAGATTTGCATACCTGTTCTTGCAGCTGCAGCCCTTGCGTTTTCAGTTCCCGGAACTACGCAGGAGGCAGAGGCTTCCTGTAATACTTATCGTGTGAATGTTGTTACTGGATATCTGGCTCTTCGGACAGATACATCCTATAATAGTGGTAATGAGATCGGAGAACTTTACAGTGGTGATCTGGTGGAGGTAATGGATTACACTGGCGCCACTGGTTACTGGTATGTATACTCTCCTAAGTATGACGATTTCGGATATGTGAATAATGATTATCTGGATTCTGTGACATCTTCCGTATCTTCCTATGATACAATGTGGACCGTAAGCGTTTCCACCGGATATCTGGCTCTTCGCAATGCACCGGAATATGATGCATCTAATGAAATCGGTGAGCTCTATTCGGGAGATACCGTCTGGGTTTCCGACAGTAGCAATTCTCAGTACTGGTATGTGTATTCCCCGAAACTGGACGGCTATGGATATGTGAACCAGGAGTACCTGTACAGAGAAGAGGGACTGGATACAGATTCCAGCTATTTTGGCGAAGTAAGAACGGTCAGTGTAGCCAAGGGCTATCTGGCACTTCGCAATATGAAGGCATATGATGCTTCCAATGAAATCGGGGAATTATATTCCGGCGATACCGTACAGCTTCTGGACACAAGTGATTCCCAGTACTGGTATGTGTATTCCCCGAAATATGATACCAATGGATTTGTAAACAAAGATTATCTGGTGGGTGGAAATGCATATGCTACCTTGTATGTAAAAGTGCCTACCGGATATCTGGCTCTTCGATCCGCTATGGGATATGATGCGGCAAATGAGATTGGTGAACTGAATACCGGTGATACTGTGGTAGTAATTGATTCCAGTTCAGATAAATACTGGTATGTATATTCTCCACGCCTTATGAAATACGGATATGCAGATTGTAATTATATATTCTGCAATTGATGAGCAGGAAAGAAAAACAGCCTCTGACTTTTTTACTGGGAAAGTCAGAGGCTGTTTTTGAAATAACTATAATTTTTATAACTGCACACTTGAATTCATATCCTACGCGATTGGTATAGTTGTTACTGTTTACTCCGTGACCAGTAACGTATAGTTATCTTTATAGAAATTTCATACTTTCTCTGATTGAACAAAAAAACCTGCAATGCTATACTAAAATTAAAATATATTTGAAAAACAGGAGTGTGATAAATTGCAGGGTACCACAGAAAACTATATTCACCTTGAAAAGGTTTCTAAGATTTATGGAACGAAAGAAGTAAAAATAATCGCAGTAGATGAGATCAGCTTTAACATAGCTAAAGGCGAGTTTGCCGTGATCGTAGGGCCCAGTGGTGCTGGCAAGACTACGGTTCTGAATATTCTGGGCGGAATGGATACTGCCACCAGCGGTCAGATCTGGGTAGATGGAAGGAATATAGCGAAATACAATAACCGCCAGCTCACCAGCTACCGCAGGGACGATATTGGATTTGTTTTTCAGTTTTATAATCTGGTTCCCAATCTGACAGCCTTGGAAAACGTAGAACTGGCAGGACAGATCTGTAAGAACCCCATGGATCCGAAAACTGTTTTGGAAGAGGTGGGGCTGAAAGACAGACTTGGAAATTTTCCTGCCCAGTTATCAGGCGGTGAACAGCAGAGAGTTTCCATTGCAAGAGCTCTTGCCAAGAATCCGAAGATGCTCCTTTGCGATGAGCCAACAGGCGCTCTGGATTACCAGACTGGTAAGGCGATTCTCAAGCTTTTACAGGATATGTGCCGCCAGAAGGGGATGACAGTAGTGGTTATCACTCATAACTCTGCATTGACGCCTATGGCAGATCGCGTGATTAAAATAAAAAACGGCAAGGTGGCACAGATGACTTTGAATGCCCACCCAACCCCGGTAGAAGAAATTGAGTGGTAGGTGAGAGATGAAAGCATTAAGAAAAGAATTCTGGATGGAGATCCGAAAAAGCAAATCCAGGTTTATCTCCATTCTTCTGATCGTGGCTCTTGGAGTGGCCTTCTTTTCCGGTATTCAGGCTTCCTCGCCGGATATGCGCTATTCCGGAGATGCCTATTATGACGAAAGCAGCCTGATGGATATCAAGGTTGTGGGCACAATGGGCCTGACATCTGATGATGTTTCTTCCATAGAAAGTATAGATGGCATCGAGTCCGCAGAAGGTGCCTGGTCTACCGATGTGACGTGCGGGGAAGGCCAGAAGCAGAAGGTTCTTCACATTGAATCCATAAATGACACAGTGAATAAACTGGATGTGCAGGAGGGACGCCTTCCGGAAAAAAGTGGAGAGATTTTTCTGGATAGCACATTTGCTTCTTCCAATGAATATAAGGTAGGAGATAAGGTGGCTTTGCGTGAAGAAGGAGATTCCCCCGTTCTTGTGACCACAGAATATACGGTAGTGGGAACTGGAAGAAGTCCTCTTTATATTTCCTTTAATAGAGGAAATACCACCCTTGGAACTGGTGAAGTCAATGGATTTGGATATGTGCTCCCAGAAGATTTTGACCAGGAAATTTATACGCAGATTTATGTGACCGTTCATGGAGCAAAGGGTCTTACAAGTTATACAGACGGTTATGAGAATCTGATCGCCAAGATCAAAGACCGTGTTGAAAACATAGCAGATGATCGCTGTCAGATCCGCCTTGCAGCTGTGAAGGCGGATGCACAGGAGGAAATCAATGATGCCCAGAAGAAGCTGGACGATGGGAAAAAAGAGGCAGATGAAAAGCTTGCTGACGCAAAAGAAGAGCTGGATAAAGGTGAAAAGGATTTAGAAGACGGCAGGAAAGAGTATGAAGATGGAAAATCCCAGTTAGAAGACGCAAAAACAGAGCTTGCCGATGGAAAAAAACAGCTGGAAGATGCGAAGACAGAGCTTACTGATGGGAAAAACCAGTTAGAAGATGCAAAAGCGCAGCTTGCTGATGGAAAAAGTCAGCTGGAATCTGCCAGGAGTCAGCTTTCCTCCAGCAAAAGCCAGCTTGACACTGCCAGAAGCCAGCTGGATGATGGATGGAGTCAGGTAAATGCAGCAAAAGCCCAGCTTGCTGACGGACAGGCTCAGCTTGATTCCGCGCAGAAGCAGGTAACCAGTGGTCTGGCAGAATTAGAGGAAAATCAGAAGACTTTAGATGAAAATAAAGCGAAACTTGCAGATGGAAAAGCCCAGATTGAGGCAGGCGAGCAGCAGTTAGAAGCCGCAAAGCAGACTTTGACAACAAAGCAAAGTGAACTGGATCAGTCAAAAGCGGAGATCATTGCCGGACAGCAGCAGATCGAAAGTACCAGAACCCAGTTAAATGCCCAGAAGCAGCAGATTACAGATGGACTTTCCCAGGTATCAGCAGGAGAAGCACAGCTTCAGGATGGAATAAGTGCTTTGGAAAGTGCAAAAGCTCAGCTGACGGAGCTGCAGAGTCAGCTTGAGATAGTACGCGCAAGTTACAACGCAGCACTGGAAAATCCGGATGCTTCCCAGGAGGAAATAGATATTCTGGCAGCTCAGGTGTCTGCACTGGAAGAACAGGAGGCGGCGGTAAGCCAGCAGATTCAGGCAAGTGAAGCGCAGATTGAGAGTCAGCGGCAGCAGCTTGCAGCGACTAGAAGTGAGTTGGAAAGCGGGCTTGCAGCAGTCGAGGATGGACTTTCCCAGCTTTCTCAGAAAGAAAGCGAGCTGAATGCTGGACGGGAACAGATAACAGCAGGTCAGGCAGAGATTGACGCCGGATGGATTCAGATTCAGGAACAGGAGAATACTCTTGCTGCTTCGAAAGCTGAGATAGAGGCAGGGGAACAGGAACTGGAAAAAGGTCAGAAGCAGTTAAAGGCAGCAAAGAAAAAACTGAATAAAGCCCAGAAAGAAATTGATTCCAATGCAGAGACCCTGGCTGCCGGACAGGCGGAAGTGGATGCCAATGTGGCAAAGCTGAATGACAGTGAAGCGCAGTATGCTTCCGGTCTGGAACAGTATAATTCCGGTGCCCGGCAAATCGCGGAAAATGAGGAAAAGCTTACTTCCGGAGAGCAAGAAATTGCAGAAAATGAGGCGAAGCTTGCCGATGGTGAGAAAGAAATCGCAGACAATGAGAAGAAGCTTGCAGACGGTGAAAAAGAGATTACAGACAATGAGAAAAAGCTTCAGGATGCGGCTAAAGACTTGAAAAAAGGTGAGAAAGACCTTGCAGATGGAAAGAAAGAGTACGAAGACGCCAAAAAAGATGCGGAGGATGAGATTGCCGAGAATCAGCAGAAGCTGGATGATGCGAAAAAGGAACTGGAAGATCTGGGAATGCCGGAGTGGATGGTCACAGATAGGGAGGAGCTTCCGGAATATACGGATTACGGTGATAATGCAGACCGTCTTCGAAACATCGGTCAGGTTTTCCCGGTCATCTTTTTCCTGGTAGCGGCATTGATCAGTCTTACCACTATGACTCGTATGGTGGAGGAGCAGCGAACCCAGATCGGTACCTTGAAGGCATTGGGATATAAGAAGTCTGCTATTGCAGCAAAATATATCTGTTATGCATTTTTTGCAACTCTTCTTGGCAGTGTGCTGGGAATGCTGATCGGAGAGAAAATCATTCCATACATTATTATAACTGCTTATGGGATTATGTATCACAATGTGGCAAATACCATTTCCATTGATTATCAGCCTGGCTTCGCATTGATCGCTTCCACAGCCTCTGTTGTATGTACAGTTGGAGCGACTCTTTTTGCAAGTGGAAAGGAGCTGCAGGAGACACCGGCCTCTCTTATGCGCCCACCGGCTCCGAAAGAGGGCAAGCGGGTATTGCTGGAGCGGCTCACATTTATATGGAAGCATTTAAGCTTTTCCTGGAAGTCCACAATTCGAAATCTTTTCCGTTACAAGAAGCGCCTGATCATGACGGTCTTTGGAATTGCAGGAAGCATGGGACTGATGCTGGTTGGCTTTGGGATTCAGGATTCCATCAGTGATATTGCCGCTATTCAGTACCGGGAGCTTCAGCATTATGACGGAATGGTGATTGAGGACAGCGATGCTACAGAGGAAGAACATGCAGAGCTGTTTGAATACATGAAGGAAAATGAGCAAATCGCCCATTGCAATCGGGTACAGATGACGAAGATCAGTGCTCCGAAAGGCAGCTCCAACATCAGTATTTATCTGTTTGTGCCAGAGAGCCTGAGTGAGTTTGCAAGGGATGTAACCTTAAAGAACCGTATTACCGGGGAAACATATGAGCTTACCGACGAAGGTGCTGCTATTTCCGAGAAAACAGCATCCCTGCTGGGATTAAAGGTGGGAGATATGATTCCCCTAAAAAAGGGAGATAAGGAATATAAGGTGAGGGTGGCTGTGATCACAGAGAATTATATGAGCCATTACCTTTATATGACGCCCAGGGTTTATGAGCAGACGTTCGGGGAAATGCCGGAGTATGAGAACATTGTGTTTACTATGCAGGAAGACTGCAAGGATGATCTGGAAATGGCAGGAACCCGGATCCTTGCTAATCCTGGTGCTCTCAGCATCAGTTATACCAGTAGTCTGGCATCACAGGTTGACCGTATGCTGAGCACTCTGGATGCGGTGATCCTGGTGCTGATCGTTTCCGCAGGAATGCTGGCTTTTGTGGTATTGTATAATCTGAATAATATCAATATTACAGAAAGACAGAGGGAACTGGCAACTTTGAAGGTGCTTGGCTTCTATGACGGAGAGGTCTCCCAGTATGTGCTTCGGGAAAACGTGATCCTGACAGTGCTTGGAATTATGTTTGGAGCAGTGTTTGGAATTCTCATTCACAGGTATGTGATTACTACGGTTGAGGTAGATGCAGTTATGTTTGGACGAAATATTAAGCCGCTGAGCTTTTTATACAGTGGAATTCTGACAAGCATATTTTCCATTGTGGTGAATGGGGTGATGCATTTTAAGCTGAAAACCATTGATATGGTGGAATCCTTAAAGAGTGTGGAATAAAAATTATTGTAATTGTGAAATTTTTAAATTAGCTTGACAAGCCGGAAGAATGCAATTATAGTTATATCCATAAAAGTGGCGGCTTTTTCCGGCTATTTACAAGGAGATCAGACCGCTGCAGCGAAAAGCGTTGAAGAAGAGGAGTAAGTAAATGCCCTCCCAGAGAGAAATGTCCAGGGATAACTGTGGTGGAAGACATTTCGAGATCCGCATTCACTGAAGGTAGCTTCTGAGCCGGGAAACTGAACAGGCAGTGATATCTGCAGTAAGTTTTCACGCAATTCCAGCGTTACAGGAAAGAGATATGTGTACAACAGAGCGAAGACTGTAAATACATTCAGGGAAACAGTACTTTGCATTTTGCACATAATGAAGGTGGTACCGCGTTAATTTCGCCCTTCACACAATTGTGTGAGGGGCTCTTTTTTTAGGAGGAAAATTATGAGCAAAGAACTTGCAAAGACCTACGATCCAAAAGGAATCGAGGAACGTCTTTACCAGAAATGGATGGACAACGGATATTTTCATGCAAAAGTAAACCCGGATAAGAAACCATTTACCATTGTTATGCCGCCGCCAAACGTAACCGGACAGCTGCATATGGGACATGCACTTGATGAGACCATGCAGGACATTCTCATCCGTTTCAAGAGAATGCAGGGCTACGAAGCACTGTGGCAGCCAGGAACTGACCATGCAGCTATTGCTACAGAGGTTAAGGTTACTGAGAAACTGAAAAAAGAAGGCATCGACAAGGCAGAAATCGGCCGTGAGAAATTCCTGGAATATGCCTGGGAGTGGAAAGAAGAGTACGGCGGAAAAATTATCAACCAGCTGAAGAAGCTTGGTGCTTCTGCAGACTGGGAGCGAGAGCGTTTCACCATGGATGAGGGATGCTCCAAGGCCGTACAGGAAGTCTTCATCAAGTTATATGAAAAAGGCTACATCTACAAAGGTTCCCGTATTATCAACTGGTGTCCGGTATGCCAGACTTCCATTTCCGATGCAGAGGTTGAGCATGAGGATCAGGACGGATTTTTCTGGCACATCAATTACCCGGTTGTTGGAGAAGAAGGAAAATTCGTGGAAATCGCAACAACACGTCCGGAAACACTTCTTGGAGATACTGCAGTTGCAGTAAACCCGGATGATGACCGTTACAAAGACATTGTTGGCAAAATGCTGAAGCTTCCTCTCACAGACAGAGAGATCCCGGTTATTGCCGATGAGTATGTTGATAAAGAATTTGGTACCGGATGCGTAAAGATCACACCGGCACATGACCCTAACGATTTCGAGGTTGGAAAGAGACACAACCTTCCGGAAATAAACATCATGAATGATGATGCTACCATCAATGAGCTGGGTGGTAAATACGCCGGCATGGATCGTTACGAAGCAAGAAAAGCCATGGTAGAGGATCTGGACAAGCTTGGCCTTCTGGTGAAGGTTGTTCCGCACAATCACAGCGTTGGAACACATGACCGCTGCCATGCAACCGTAGAGCCGATGATCAAGCCTCAGTGGTTTGTAAAGATGGACGAAATGGCCAAAGCTGCTATCAAGACTCTTGAGGATGGAGATCTGAAATTCGTTCCGGAGCGTTTTGACAAGACTTACCTTCACTGGCTGGAGAACATCCGTGACTGGTGTATTTCCCGTCAGCTGTGGTGGGGACACAGAATCCCGGCTTACTACTGCGATGAGTGCGGTGAGACTGTAGTTGCAAGAGAAATGCCGGAAAAATGTCCGAAATGCGGATGTACGCATCTTCATCAGGACGAGGATACGCTGGATACCTGGTTCAGCTCTGCTCTGTGGCCATTCTCCACACTTGGCTGGCCGGATAAGACACCGGAACTGGAGTACTTCTATCCAACAGATGTACTGGTAACCGGATATGACATTATTTTCTTCTGGGTTATCCGTATGGTATTCTCTGCTCTTGAGCAGACTGGCAAGACACCGTTCCATCATGTACTGATCCATGGTCTGGTAAGAGATTCCCAGGGCCGCAAGATGAGTAAATCCCTTGGAAATGGTATTGACCCGCTGGAAGTAATCGACAAGTACGGCGCAGATGCTCTTCGTCTTACTCTGATGACTGGTAATGCACCTGGAAACGATATGCGTTTCTACTGGGAGCGTGTAGAATCCAGCCGTAACTTTGCAAATAAGATCTGGAATGCTTCTCGTTTCGTTCTTATGAATCTGGAAGGAAAGGATGTAACGGAGCCGGAGATTGGTTCTCTTTGCGCTGAGGACAAATGGATCCTTTCCAGACTGAACAATGTGATCAAAGAAGTAACCGACAATATGGAAAAATATGAGCTGGGTATTGCGGTTCAGAAAATCTATGATTTCCTGTGGGATGAGCTTTGCGACTGGTACATTGAGATCGCCAAGGTTCGTCTGTGGAAGGCAGAAGAGGATCCAAAGGCGGCAAACGAGGCTCTCTGGACACTTCGCACAGCGCTGACCCAGGGACTGAAGCTGCTTCATCCGTTTATGCCATTTATCACAGAGGAAATTTATTGCACACTGCTTCCGGAGGAAGAGTCCATAATGATCTCTGACTGGCCGGTATATAAGGACGAGTGGAATTCTCCTGAGGCTGAGCTTGCAATCGGAAGTTTCCAGGAAGTTGTCCGTGGCATCCGTAACACAAGAACCAGCATGAATGTTCCGCAGAACAGAAAAACACATCTGATCATTGTTGGAAAAGATGCTGCTATCTGTCAGATGTATGAGAACAGCAAGAAATCCTTTGCAAATCTTGCTTTTGCAAAAGAAATCCATGTTCAGCAGGATAAGACTGGTATCGGTGAGGATGCAGTTTCTGTTGTTGTTTCCAATGCAGTTGTTTATATGCCTCTGGAAGACCTTGTTGACAAGGAAAAAGAACTTGAGAGACTGACAAAGGAGCAGGAGAGACTGACTAAGGAAATCGCCCGCTGTGAGGGAATGCTGAATAATCCAAATTTCGTAAATAAGGCTCCTGCTGCCAAGGTTGATGCAGAGAAGGAGAAGCTTGCGAAGTACAAAGAGATGAAAGATAAGGTTGAAACACAGCTTGAGCAGCTTAAGAGATAAAAAGGAGATTTTGCATGAAGCTGAGCAAATTTTGCAATAAGATTTCCCTGATTCTCCAGGCACTCTGGTGCGCAGTGCTCTATTTCCTTATAGAGGCACTGTGCCGCCATTCTGTAGTGGAGGCCTGGGATTATATGACGGGAAAACCGTTGGTATTTGCTTATAATACGATGTTTATTTTTACTACAATGCTGATCGTTTATCTGTTTCACAGGCGGTGCTTTTGGAGAGTTGTGGTTTCCGTTTTCTGGCTGTTTCTGGGAATCGTAAACTGTATTCTTCTGATGAACCGTGTTACACCATTTACCGGACCGGATCTGCATATGCTGACGGATGGTATTGCAATCATGCAGAAATATCTGCCGTTTTATGGTGTGGTGATCGGATGTATTTTGATCGGAATTGTGGTGCTGGGGCTTTTGATCCTACTGGTCAAGGGACCGAAGTATGAGCAGAAGATTAAGTACCGGTATGTGATTCCGCTGGTAATTGCTGGTTTTGTGGCTTTTGGAGGCGTGACACAGCTGGCTCTTGAAAAAAGGGTTTTGTCTAATTATTTTGGCAATATTGCGTTTGCTTATGAGGATTATGGTTATCCTTATTGTCTGGCGACTACTATTTTTAATACAGGCATCAGTGAGCCGAGGGATTATTCTGAGGATGAGATTAACCGGATCGAGAAGACAGAGTCCAATCTTCCAAAGACCAAGGAGGATGGAAAGAGACCGAATATTCTGTTCCTTCAGCTTGAGTCTTTCTTTGACCCAACACTGGTAAATTACCTGGATATTTCTGAAGATCCAATCCCGAACTTCAGGAAGCTGATGAAAGAATATTCTTCCGGATATTACAAGGTTCCTTCTGTTGGAGCTGGTACGGCAAATACGGAATTTGAGACCATTACAGGTATGAGTCTTCACTATTTTGGACCAGGTGAATATCCTTATAAGAGTATTCTTAAGGAGACTACCTGCGAAAGTGTGCCCTATGTTCTGAAAAATCTGGGGTATTCTACACATGCGGTACATAATAATGAAGCCAACTTCTATGGAAGAAGGTCTGTTTTCCCCAATCTGGGATTTGACACCTTTACTTCTGAAGAGTATATGGCAGATGAGAACCTGCAGAATCCTCTTGGATGGGTAAAAGACAGTGTGTTGACGGATGAGATCATTAAGTGTCTGGATTCTACTGACAGTCCGGATTATGTGTATACCATTTCCGTGCAGGGACATGGTGATTATCCAAGCGAGCCCATTCTGGACAATCCTTCTATTACAGTTTCCGGTTCTCCTACGGATGAGCTGAATTGTAAATGGGAGTACTATGTGAATCAGATTCATGAGATGGATCAGTTTGTGAAAGAGTTAACAGATGCTTTGGCAGACTATCCGGAGGATGTGATCCTGGTTATGTATGGGGATCATCTGCCGACTATGGGACTGACTGTGGAGGATCTGAAAAATAAGTATCTTTTCCAGACGGAGTATGTAATCTGGGATAATATGGGACTTACCAAGAAGGATGAGAATCTGGCTTCTTATCAGATCGCAGCAGAGGTTCTGGACAGAGTTGGTATTCATGAGGGTACGATCATGAAATATCATCAGGCAAGAAGAAATACCAAGAATTATCAGGTCGATCTGGAGACACTGCAGTATGATGTGCTGTACGGTCAGCGATATGCTTATGGAGGAGAAAATCCTTTTGAGAGAACAAAGATGCGGATGGGACTTTATGATGTGACCTTAGATTCCATTCGGTTAGTGTCGGGTACAGATTGGACTTATTATATCCAAGGCACGAATTTCACCCCGTCCAGTCAGGTGAAGCTGAATGGAGAGTGGTATGATACGGCATATGTAAGTCCGAACATGCTGGTGATCTCGGGTACGGAGCTGTCGGATTTTGACAGACTGGCAGTTGTACAGAGAAGTAACAGTTCGACGAGGAAGGCTCTTAGTAAGAGCTTTGACAGAGCGGTTTATGCATTGTATGATAGTCAGTGGAAGGTGAATTCCCGATAGGAACGTTTCCCGGCTGGGCACCTGGTCTCATCAGGTCTGCTCTGAGCGCGGTGTGCGGCCAAAAAAAATTAAAAACATCAGAATTTTGCTGAAACCGAAGAAAGGAGAGGACAAATTTGCTCCGCTGGAGCTCAGACTGTGTCCTCTCCTTTTTTAACCCCAAATTCTGCCGTATGAGATTTTTTCGGAACCTCTCTGATTTCTTCTGTGCGAGGTTTGTCGGATAAAAAGTTACGATTAGGGGTGGACTTCTGGTGTGACTATTATATAATGGTAGAGTAATGTAACGATTCAGAAGGCAGTATTCTGCCAGGCTTACTATGAGCATGAGAAGTTACGGACGAAATACGATAGATAAATGGTGGTTTAGATTATGAATTACGAGGAAGCGGTTGCTTATATTGAGGAGACTCCGAAGTTTACCAAAAAGAACAGTCTGGAGCATACGAAGGAATGTTTGAGGAGACTGGGGAATCCACAGGAGAAGTTTAAGGTGATACATGTTGCGGGAACGAATGGAAAGGGGAGTACCTGTGCGTTTCTCACATCTATTCTCAGGGAGGCAGGGTATTCCTGCGGTCTGTTTACGTCTCCCCATCTGGTGAAGATCAACGAGCGGTTTCAGATCAATGAGGTGAATATTGATGATGACACCTTTTTGAAAGCTTTTGAGAGAGTGAAAGTGCTGGCGGACGAGCTTGTGGCTGAAGGTAGTTACCATCCTACTTATTTTGAGATGCTGTTTCTTATGGGAATGGTGATCTTTGCAGAGGCAGGGGTGGACTATGTGACTTTGGAAACTGGGCTTGGCGGAAGGCTGGATGCGACTACAGCGGTAGAGAATCCTGTGGCTTGCGTGATCACATCTATCAGTCTGGATCATATGCAGTTTTTGGGAAATACGGTAAGAGAGATTGCAGGGGAGAAGGCTGGAATCATTGTTCCGGGAGTTCCTGTAATCTATGATGGAAATGACAAGGATGCGGCAGAAGTGATCGCTGCGAAGGCAAAGGAGCTTGGAAGTCCGGCTTATAAAGTAATTCAGGCTGGAGCAAAGGTACTGGGAAATAATAAAGATGGCATTGATTTTTCCCTGGAGGACGATTATTATGGGGATACCAGGTTCCATATTCCTTTTATTGCATGGTATCAGGTGATGAACGCATCTCTGGCGCTTACAACTATGGAAGTGCTGAAAGACAGGATTCCGGTGACCATGGAACAGCTGCAGGCAGGAATTGCAAATACCAGATGGCAGGGCAGAATGGAGACCATTTTGCCGGGCGTGATCGTGGATGGTGCACATAATGAGGATGGCGTGCGCAGGTTTGTGGAGACTGCAGAGCGGTTTCAGAAGGAGTATCCGCTGACACTTTTATTTTCTGCTGTGAATGATAAGGATTACCAGGATATGATCCATACAATTTGCAGCAGGATAAAATTCCGTAAAGTTGTGACCACAGAGGTTGGGGGATACCGTGAGGTGCCGTCTGCGGAGCTGGCAGAGATCTTTTGCAAAGAAGGCTGTAAGGATGTTGGAAACTCTGATAATATTGAAGAAGCTTTTCATATGGCGCACGAGGCCAAAGGAGAGGACGGAATGCTGTTCTGCGTGGGTTCTCTTTACCTGGTGGGAGAGATTAAGACACTCTTGTTGAAAAAGTAAATTGTCTGCAGAAAAAAGAAAACATGGGATTTCTGGTTGATTTTTCAGGAGTCTGTGGAGGAATTTTATGATCGATTACGAAGAGGAACTGAAGAAATTTGAGCCCTGTCTGGATGTGACAGACGCAGAAGAGGCTATTTACGATAGAGAGCTGACGGATATTCTGGACATTCTTCAGGAAATGCTCAGGGAGTCCAAAAGCGGACGCAGGATGAAATAGAATAGGAGATACTTAATGAACTGTATGAATTGCGGCGCGTTCCTGGCTGATAAGGATCTGGATTACTGTCCTCATTGCGGGTGCAACGTCCTGATCCAGAAAAAGGTGGAGTATCTATCCAAACTTTATTACAATCAGGGCTTGGAGAAGGCCAGTATCCGGGACCTTTCAGGAGCCGTTAACTGTCTGAAGCAGAGCCTTACCTTTAACAAGAGAAATATCCAGGCGAGAAATCTTCTGGGTCTTGTGTATTTTGAAATGGGAGAGGTGGTTGCTGCTCTTAGCGAGTGGGTGATCAGTAAGAATCTGCAGCCTACCCGGAATATTGCGAATGAATATATTAATCGTCTTCAGGCGAATTCGAATAAACTGGATGCTATTAATGAGACAATAAGAAAATATAATAATGCCCTGGCTCTTTGCAGGGAAGGCCATGAGGATATGGCTGCCATTCAGCTTCGCAAAATTCTGAACCAGAATACCAAGCTGATCAAAGGTTATCATCTGCTGGCGCTGATCTATATGAAGAATCATGACTGGGGCAAGGCAAGAAGAACCTTAAAAAAGGCGGCTCGTATT
The DNA here is from genome assembly GCF_039841815.1 of Ruminococcus sp. 1001136sp1. Taxonomy (NCBI): domain Bacteria; kingdom Bacillati; phylum Bacillota; class Clostridia; order Eubacteriales; family Oscillospiraceae; genus Ruminococcus; species Ruminococcus sp. 1001136sp1. Next base: position 303,874 of record NZ_JBDPGY010000002.1, read on the forward strand.
GACAAGACCAATACAACTACATTACGTTTTCTTCGTGAAGTAGATGAGAGAACCGGTGTAACGACCAGACTTGAGAAACAGAAAAAAGGACTTTTTGGTGCCAAGGGCAAGACAGAAGGTTCGGATGAGATTTCCAGAAGTACTGTGGTACAGCCGGCAGTTTACAGGGAAAATTCCAGAATTTCACTGTTTGTGACACTTATGGCGGGTGTGGCAGCAGGTGCGGCTGCATTTTGGTTTCTGGCAGTTCCGGCTATCAAGCAGGGGATTTACAGAGAAGCCAATCAACAGATTGTAAAGTACAGCGAGTCTCTGGTCAGCCAGGGTGCGGAGCTTTCCAAAGCCCAGGGTGAGGCGAAGGAATCCGGAGATGTGGCAGAGGAAATCACCCAGCAGCTTGATGCCGAGCAGAAGAAGAGCACCAGTTATCAGGCACTTCTGAATGCGTATGCAGCTTATACACAGAATGAGTATGATGCAGCTGCGTTGGAAATCCAGAAGGTTTATGAAGATCAGCTGGGAGATGATGTAATGGGAATTTATAATACCATCTGTTCAGCTACTGGTGTGTCTGGAATCACGGAAGACAGTAAGTCTGAGGGTAGCGAAGATTCCTCTGATTCCGAAAGCAATGATGGAACTGACAATACAACAGAAGGCTCTGAAACGGATTCCTCTGAAACGGATTCCTCTGGTTATGACAGTTCTTACAATGATGCATCTGGTGACAGTGGGTATGATGAATCCGGATATTCTGATTACAGCGACGAAAACGGATATTATGATGAAAATGGTGATTTTCAGTATTATGAATAAAAATTTCTGAATTACAATAATGAGAAACCTCTGAACCGGGGATGTGCGGGATAGACCTACACATCTCTTTTTCTTTTTCCTGTGCAGAGGGTCAAAATAGAGTAAAAAAGGGGGATTTTATTTATGAAACCTGTTTTTGAAACTACGGGAACCTGTCTGAATATTAAACTGCCTGAGGAACTGGATCATCCGGCTTCTGAGCTGATCCGGAGAGAATCAGACAGGATTATGGGAAAAATATATATCAGAACCATTTGTTTTGACTTTGGAAATACTGTTTTTATGGACAGTTCGGGCGTAGGTTTGATCATGGGGAGATACCGGGCTCTGGGGATGCGTTCTGGCTGCATGAAGGCCTGCCATGTAAGCGGATATATTGAAAAATTGCTGCGGCTTTCAGGTGTGAGTAAATTTCTGGAACTGGAAAGAACAGAAAATGAGATGCAGCTGGAAGGGAGGGGAGTCTGATGGGAAATTCCAACGAAATGACCATTATTTTTGACAGCCGTCCGGAGAATGAAGGGTTGGCAAGGGTAGCTGCTGCGGCATTTTGCACCCAGCTGAACCCCACACTGGAGGAAGTAGCAGATTTGAAAACGGCTGTGTCAGAGGCTGTAACCAACTGTATCATTCATGGCTATCAAGGCGAGGTACATAAGATACGGATGAAGTGTGTCAGAAAAGAGAGAACAATTTATCTGGATATTGAGGATGATGGCATAGGGATTGCAGATGTGGAAAAAGCAATGGAGCCCTTATATACGACCCGCGCTGATCAGGACAGGTCAGGAATGGGGTTTACTTTTATGGAAGCATTTATGGATGAGGTTAAAGTCACCTCACAGGTTGGAAAAGGAACCTGTGTGCATATGAGCAAAAAAATCGGTAATTGATCAGGAGGAAGCATGGATCACACTCTTGCTCTCATTGGGCGCATTCACCAGGGAGATAAAGAGGCAAGAGATACTTTGTTTTCGGAAAATATGGGACTGGTGTATAGTGTTGCCAGGCGTTTTCTGGGGAGAGGGGTGGAAATGGAGGACCTTTTTCAAATTGGAAGCATCGGGCTTTTGAAGGCTGTAGATCATTTCAATCCTGAATTTGATGTAAAGTTTTCTACTTATGCAGTACCAATGATCATTGGAGAGATTAAGCGGTTTCTTAGGGATGATGGAATTCTGAAGGTGAGCCGCTCCATAAAAGAGAATCAATATAAGATCTGTAAAATGAGGGAGGAACTGGAGAAAAAGTTAGGCCGTGAGCCGGATCTAAGAGAACTTTCAGATGCTATGGATATGCCGATGGAAGAATTGGCGATGACGCTGGAATCGGCTGCAGAGGTGGATTCTATTTACAAGATTGTGTATCAGGGAGATGGAACGGATTTGCAGCTTGTGGACAGGCTTCCGGAAAAAGAGGATCGCCATGAAAAGCTTTTGAACCGGATTTTTCTGGAGGAAATTCTGGAAAAATTGGAAGGAGAGGAGAAAAGACTGATTGTATTTCGGTATTTTCAGGATATGACACAGACAGAGGTTGCAAAAAAAATGGGAATGTCCCAGGTTCAGATTTCCAGGATGGAGAAAAGGATATTGAAGAAGCTGAGAGAAATCTCCCACAAATTGTGATGCACATTTTGCAGAGAGCCTTTTTCAAACACGCTCTGGAAAAGGAGAAAAAAGCAAAGTATTTTCTCATATTTTCCAGAGCATTATTGGGTGTTAGAATTTAATCTCTTTTCCTTCCAGACGCCACTGTCTGAACTCTGCAGAAGCAGAGAGAAGCAGGTCAGAAGATGAGTTAAGGGCTGTCTCAACTGAGTCCTGGATAACTCCGATAATAAAGCCTACGGCTACAACCTGCATGGAAATGTCGTCAGAAATTCCGAAAAGGGAGCAGGCCATAGGAATCAGAAGGAGGGATCCGCCGGCAACACCAGAAGCACCACATGCAGAAAGGGCTGCAAGAAGGCTGAGGATGATAGCTGTTGGGATATCAACGTGGATTCCAAGGGTAAAAGCAGTTGCCATTGTCATAACGGTGATGGTGATAGCAGCTCCGTCCATGTTGATGGTTGCACCAAGAGGAATGGTTACGGAATAGGTGTCACGGTCGAGCCCCATCTCCTCACAGGCTTTCATATTTACTGGAATATTGGCAGCAGAACTTCTGGTGAAGAATGCGGTGATGGCACTTTTCTTCAGGCAGTGCAGAATCAGCGGATATGGATTCTTGCGGATACACCAGTAAACCAGAAGCGGGTTTGTTACAAAGTAGATGAAAAGCATGCTGCCTACCAACAGCAGCAGTAGTCTTCCATAGGTAGTGAAAATGTCTAATCCGTTGGTGGATACGGTGTTAAATACCAGACCGAAGATTCCGAAGGGTGCCAGGTTGATGATCCAGCTGACCACCAGGGATATTCCGTCTGCGATGTCAGCAAGGACTTTTTTTGTGGTGTTATTTGCTGTACGAAGGGCAAGACCAAGAAGGATGGCCCAGGTAAGGATACCTACATAGTTTGCATTCACCAGGGAAGATACCGGGTTGGCAACAATATTCAGAAGAAGGTTGCTGAGGACCTCCACAATACCCTGTGGGGCACTGGCGTCTGCGGCTGCATTGGTAAGTGTCAGGTGTACAGGGAAAATCATGCTGGCGAAAACGGCGATCACAGCTGCCAGTACAGTGCTGAACATGTAAAGGGCAACTACTGTTTTGATAACGCCGCCATGGGATTTTCCTGCGTTGCACAGTGAACTGAGAACCAGAAAGAATACCAGAAGGGGTGCGATAGCTTTCAGGGCACCTACAAATACATCGCCAAGGATGGCAATGCTGGTTGCACCGGGGGCTGCAACTCCAAGGATGGCACCAAGAATCAGACCAACGACGATTCGTTTCACCAGTGCAATCCCGGTCCATTTGTTCCATAAATTTTTCATTTGTTTCTTTACCTCTTTCCCTCTTTAATTTGATAAAAGATTAATTAATTATATAGTATGCAGGGAGGATTCGCAATAAAATATATGATGAAATTAATGAAAATGAGAGACTTTTTTGAAAAAAAGAAAAAATAGAGAAAAAAATCCGGGTAAGGAGGAGCATAAAAACCTCTTACCCGGGTTTGCAAATTAAAAAAATTATTTAGCAGCAGCCTGTTTGCCAAACAGTGTATTCTTGTACTTGGAAAGTGCAGTGAGAAGTACCATTCCAAAGATTCCGCAGGAAATGATCTCTCCGGCACCTACCGTAAGCATCATAAGTGGAATCGGAAGATTGACGGAATAGCCGTAACGAAGTACGAATGGAACCAGAACTGCATTGGCTACGATTGGTGGAACTGGTGCCAGCCATTTGTTGCTGTTACGAAGTTTGTAAGTAAATACAGCTCCGATGAGGGTTGCGATGCTTCCGAATGCAATATCCAGAGGAATTGCACCGCCAAGCAGGTTGGCAAGGATACAGCCTACAAAAAGACCAGGAATGGCAGCTGGTGTGAAGAATGGAAGAATGGTCAGGGCTTCGGAAATTCGAACCTGAATCTCTCCATAACTAAACGGTGCAAACACCAGTGTCAGTACAACATAGACAGCCGCAATTAGCGCTGCCTGCACCAGAAACAGGGTACTCTTGTTTTTCATATTCATTTGTCTCCTTTAGTTTTGTTTTACGAGTGGAAGGTCACGAACACTCGATTCATTTTGCGCCGGGAATCGGCGGAAAAGCCGCTTAAGACCTTATTTTTACGGGCTTTTCAACGGGCATGAGTATAGCACATTTGGGAGAGGAATGCAAGAGGAAATGTGGTCGTACCCCATTTGTACCCCATTTTGCATAAGTGGTTGATTTATAGTAACGCTAATATGAAAAAGCTTCCGGTTCTCACAATAAGGACTGGAAGTTTTTTGAGTATATATTATATTAAATCGAACGTTGAAATACGCATTTTAAATCTTATCAGCAACTAGGGTTAGTGCTTTCATTATATTAACAAATTTACGGTACTGGACATCGCCTTTGGACTTTACCTCGGAGATAAGCGCCGTTATTTCAGAATCTGTTTCGGAGATTTCATCAAGCAGTAGATAATCAATGCTGATATTCAGAACTGAACAAATAGAGACCAGCGTCTCCAGGGACATAGCTCTGGTTCCTCTCTCAATATGTCCGAGAAAGGCTGTGGAGATTCCTGTTAATTCTGCCAGTTGCTCCTGGGAGTAGGAATGGGAAATGCGTGATTGTCGAATTTTATGTCCGATCTCGGTATAATCAATTGATTTCATGGAAAATCCTCCTTTTAACAAAGATTATGCCCTTAAAAGATAAAAATACGAATGAACTAATAGAATCAAACATTGACTGATAGAATTATAGAGGGTATAATAAAAGAAAATATGATATTTCTACAATAATGGTTTTGGTAGAAGTACATAGAAAGTTAAAATATAAAAATACGAGGGAGGAAAGACTATGTCGGTTGTATTACTAATTTTAATCATTGTAATGGGATTAATTGTACATAAGATTTATTCCAGTCTTTTTACAGTTATTCATTTCAGTTTCCAGAGTGTGTTTACTGAATGGTTTTGGTGTATTATGATTGGCGCAATTATTGTTGGATTAGTGGGCAGTGCAATAGGTCTTATATAAAAATATTAGTGGTGAGGCAAAAAGATGAGTGAAGAGACAAAAACAGAAATTGCAAAAAAAGAATATAAGTTAGTATCAGCAAGTGGGACATTCATGACAGCGTTGGGAAAAGGACGTATCTACAGTACGATTACAATGGATGAAGAAAAAATGACCATTCAAACTAAGCCAGCGAAAAAAAGTACTATTCCGGTACTTTATTATGAGGACATAACAGACGTAAGGGTAACTAAGAAGATTACAGGTTATTATATCTTTTTTATGCTTGTGGCACTTCTTTGTTGCTTTGCGGCACCATATACTATAATATTAGTTCCGATTTTTGCGTGGCTTGGAATGAATCGAATTATTACAATTAGCTTGAGAAGTGGAAATCAAGCGGTTCTATATTCGGGAAGTAAAAAGGTCACAGAAGAATTTGTAACCGCAGTAAAGAGCATTGCCAAGATTTCATAAAAAGAAGTGATAAAGTAAAAATAGAGGGATAAGCGAACAAGAACGGTTTTTGTTCGCTTGTTTTGTATTCAGAAGAGAATAAATGACTAGAGTGTAACTACGTAATCAGATGGAAAGAAAGGAGAAGATATCAGTGATAATATGTCCAGAATGTGCAAAAAAAATCATAGATAGTAATAAGGAGTGTCCGGAGTGTGGATGCCCTAAAAGTAGGTTCGTGTCGTTAATAAATAGAGATGAAAAAGACTATATCGTTCTCATGTTAGGTCGTTATAGGGTGAGATTTAATGGAAAATATTGGAACTATATACAGTTGCGTAAGGTATATGAATTAACAGCAGGTACATTAATGCTGGATTTACAAGGGGCTTATAGAAATGCGGCATGTTTTGGATCCATTATAAAGAGTTTTCCGAACATAGTTGGAGTGAGGATGGATCAAATGCTAGATTGGAGTATGAAGTTATTGTATGAATATAATATTCCAATGTCAGTGGACAATTTTCTTGAGAAATACTTTGAAAAAAATAATTACTATGCTGGTGGTCAATATTATAATTTGGATTATAATGAAATAATTACAGAAGTTGTAGAACAGTATGCGGAGGTAACAAATAAACAATCTGAATTAGCAGAATATCGAGAAATGCAAAAAGCTTCACGAAGTAAGTGGAGAGGATATGGATTTGGGGTTAAAGGTGCTGTTAAAGGTGCTATTATGGCTGGTATGTTAAATGCAGGAACGGATTTCATGCGGAGTTTTGGAGATGCGGCACAAAGAAAATCAGATGACGAATATATTAATAGTCAAATTAATGCTTTAAGAAATTCCAAGGAAGTGCACCAGAAACTAATCGGTGGTGCCTATAACGTAATTATTGGTGTGTTTAATGCTGTTTTTAATGAACTGTGCGAAAATAATGTATTGGGTAGGGTAGAATTTAATGAAGAACGTTGGAGTCAAGCAAGAAATATTTATACAGCTACAACTAAATATGAAACAGATGATAAAAAAATAATTATAGGATGTTTAAATGCAATTACTACATATCCTTATTATTTTTCCCCATATGCTACTTTATATGAAAAATATAAAAAAACACCAGAAGAAGCCAGTATATATCATTTCTTAGATTTTTTTGGAATAAATGCGAAAATTGGTGAGACAACTGTAGCAAAATATATGAAAGTAGATCACCTTTTAGAGCAATGGGTGGATTTATCAAAATTTGATTTTGATAAGCTTACAGCGGATCAATATTATGAGGCGAAACAAGCTATAGGAAAAGTACAGGAAGAATTTTTGAAATCTGAATATATGGCTAGTGCAAATTGTTCAAGATTGTATGATTACATATTAAAGTGCGAGATTTCAGATGTATCAAAAGATGAAAGTACTGAGGAAAAGCAAGCACCTATGGAAGAATATATTCCTTTACTAATAAAAAGACACACAGATGAGCATAGTCTTGGAGGGTATAAGGATTGTATGTGGGTTGCAGGAACAGAAATGCAAGGTCCATTTATCTTTAAAAACGATTTGCAGGAAGTATATGATAAAAAGTTTATTGAAGAGGGAAAGAAATATTTACTTATTTATGATAATGGCAATTTCTTTTATGGGAAAGATGGATTTGGTATCTTTGATGTAGGAATAGTATTCTTTACTACTGGTAAAATATTTTTGTTTAAAGATATTGTAGGGTGTAGCTTTAATGAAGAGAAATTTTCATTGATAATAAAATCGGTTCAAGATTCTTATGAATTTGAATATAAAAAACGTTCAAAAGTACTTTTTAAAAGTTTATACAATAAACCAGGATATTTTTTTACGGAAGAAGTAATATATAAGATTATTGAGCATTATCAAAAGTTGAATGGAATTAATTTGTTAAAAAAGTAAACTAATCATATAAATATTATAAGCGTATAATTATAAAATATATTAATGTAATATTTCCGTGAAGGAGGAAACTAATTACATAACAAATAGCAACCTGTTATACGGAGCTGAGACGTGAATATGCGTTTCAGCTCTTTTTACTTTCATCAAGGGAGGAATGAAATGTTAAACTACAAAGAATTCATGGAAACGTTAAAACAGACAATTTATTCACAGACAGGCTGGAAATCTGACTGTATGGGGAGTCTGACGGATGAAGGACCGACATCGGATACGGCATTGGAGATTCATTATATGAATACCGACAGAGATGCATCTGTTATTTCCATCAGAGTCCCGGAACTGTATGCCAGATACCAGATTGGGGAAAGTATTACATCCATAGCGGATTCAGTTATCGGGACAATCTGTGAGGATGACAGATTCTGTCTGGCGCAGGCGGTAAGCCAGTGCAAAAATTACAAGCTGGCAAGAGAGCATTTATTTATTAGTGCAGAAAGTATTTACAATGAGGAAGCACTGACACAGTGCATATATCAGACTGTGGGGGATATTGCAATTTGTCCAAATCTTAAACTGTTAGACCGAAACGGTAAGATGATCGGACTGAAAGTTGCTCCGGAATTTCTGAAATTATGGAAGACAGATGAAAACGAAGTAATAAAGGAGGCCGTGAGGAATTCATCAAAATTATATCCTGCCAGATATTACAATTTTCTGAAAGCCCTGTTTATGCAGGAGTATAAAGGGGAAGATTTCATGGAAGAGGACAGTTCTTCTGTCCTTCTGGAAGGAAGTGGGGACAAGTGTATCAGCACCACCATACTACATCATGGTGCAGCTGCAATTTTCTATCCGGGAGTCTGCAGAAAAATCTGTGAAGTATTAGGTGCAGAAAGTTTGTATCTGGTGTTCACATCTGTCCATGAAGTTATGGTATCTGCAGTAAGGGCAGATATGTCAGTGGAAGAAATGCAGAGAAGACTGCACAACGGATCCAGGACAGTAAAAGAACTCGAAGAGAAGCTGACAGAACAGGTTTATTGCTATGATGGAAAAAGTAACTGCATCCGTCTGGCAAAAGGTGAGGGAAACGTGTTTCAGTGTGATGAATAAGGGGGAATCATAATTGCAGAGAATCATTATCAGTATTTTATCAGCAGCAGTTGTAATCTGGGACGAGATCATGAAAAGAAAAGGAGAGAAATAATTATGGCAGCAAATGTGGAGACAATGTTTTATACAAGAGAAAAACCATGGCACGGATTGGGAACAATGGTAGCAGAAGCACCAAATTCAAAGGATGCATTGCGCCTAGCAGGACTTAACTGGAAAGTTCTCCAGGAGCCAGTCTACACAGAAAATGAAGAACTGATCCAGGGGTACAAAGCGAATGTAAGAGACACAGACCGCAAGGTGCTGGGCGTAGTAACAGACCGTTACAAGGTAATCCAGAATGAAGAAGCCTTTGCTTTTACAGATACATTACTGGGCGAGGGTGTCCGTTATGAGACAGCCGGTTCCCTGCAGGAAGGACGCCGTGTGTGGATGCTTGCCAGACTGCCAAGGGAGTTTATCATTGGCGGTGAGCGGATCAGTCCGTATATGGTATTTTCCAATACCCATGACGGTTCGGGAGCTGTGAAGACTGCCCTGACTCCAATCCGTGTTGTTTGCAATAACACATTGAACCTGGCACTCCGTACTGCAAAGCGGAGCTGGTCTATGATCCATACTGGGGATATCAGTGGAAAAATTGAAGAAGCCAAAAACACCCTGCTTTTGGCAGATGAATATATGACTGCGCTGGGACAGGAATTTGAGAATCTGAGAAAAATCAAGCTGTCAGAGAAGCAGGTATTGGATTATATTAAGATTCTTCTTCCAATGGAAGAAAATTATACCTTACAACAGAAGCGTGGAATTGAGAAACTTCGGGAAGATATGAGAATGCGTTATTTTGACGCTCCCGATCTGAAAGACGTAGGGAACAATGGGTACCGTTTTGTAAATGCAGTATCTGATTTTGCAACACATTCTACGCCAAGAAGAAAGACAGCAAATTACAAAGAGAATATTTTCGCCAGAACAGCAGATGGCAACCCAATGATTGACCGGGCGTACCAGCTGGTCAAGGCAGCATGAATTATCGATGGGGCTATCGCAATAAGCAGTTTTTATACAGAATATGGATATTACATCTATATCGTGTATGGATATCAGCGGATGCGATAGTCCTATGTTTTTTCAGAGTATAGGAGACAGGCATAATGAAGCAAAAAGTGAAAGAAGAATTAAAACAGGAATTTGTCCAGAAACTTTACGGGGAATTTTCCACTTACAGAGAACATCTGCTGTGTGAAAACCCGACAGATCTGATCGCCGAGGCATACAAGATTGAGACCTTTTCATCATTATATGAGGTGCTTCTGGCAAAATCAGCACAGCTTAGTGACGTTGCACTTTTAAACCTTTTGAATATGTCAAGCGGGATTCTGGAAGGTATGTACAGGAAATGGCTTGGTGTAAAAGACCATTCCTACCAGGAACTGGAAGAGTATGTGGGACATGAGGTAGAAGACCTGGAAGGATATGACCTTCCGGAAGCGGTATAAAGAAGCAAGGAATAAAAGTCTGGAAAATGAAAGAAAACAGGAGGCCAGGAATTATGAGACGAAAAATGACACCAACAGGGAACCTTACAAGAGAAGAATGGTTACAGCTTAGAAGAAACGGAATCGGTGGTTCCGATGCTTCTGTGATTATGGGAAAAAATCCTTACAGAAGTATTTTACAGCTGTGGGAAGAAAAAATAGGAAAGCTGCCAGTTGCAGATAACGGAAACGAATTTACTTACTGGGGAAATGTGATGGAGCCGATTATCCGTAAGGAATTTATGAACCGTACCGGGCTTAAGGTGCGCCAGAAACATGCAATGATTTTTCACGAAGAGTATCCATATCTGTTTGCAGATGTGGACGGAATTGTTACAGATGAGCGGGGGGAGAAATGTATCTTTGAAGCAAAGACAGCGAGTCAGTATAAGGCTGACCAGTGGAAAAATGGTGTACCCGAGGAATATGTATTGCAGGTACAGCACTACCTGGCGGTATGCGGCATGAATAAGGCATATATAGCGGCACTGATTGGTGGCAATAAATTTGTCTTCACCATAATTTACAGAGATGATTCCTTAATTGAAGAACTGATCGTCAAAGAAAAGGAGTTCTGGGAAGAGTGCGTACTTACGGACACAGAGCCTGTTGTAGATGATTCTGAGGCAACCCAGGAATATCTGAATACAAAATATAGCAATTCTGTTGCAAGTACGATTCAGCTTAATGTAGACATGAAAAAAGTTATAGCAGAGTACCAGGACGTTGATTCAAAAGTCAAAGAACTTGAGAAAAAGAAAACTGGACTTGCCAATCAGATCAAGGCTGTTATGGGGGCATACGAGACTGGTGAACTAGATGGAATCGTTGTTTCCTGGAAGAAATTCAGCCGGGAATCTGTGGACGGCAGAAGGCTTCGAAGGGAAAAACCAGAAATATTTGCAGAGTATAGCAATGTCAGCTCATATAGAAAATTGTCTGTTGCATAGGGATTACAGGGGGAAAAGCTAATGGCAGAAAAAAGAATCCGGAATTTAAATCCGGAAGAGATTGAGTGCCGTGTAGGTGCAATCATGGAGCAGGGGATTACTCTGCTCCTTTATAAAAATGCAAGGGTAGACCAGACGATACTGGATGAGGTATTTGGCATTTGTGGATGGCAGAGACGGCATAATATGATTGGAAATGAGCTGTATTGCATTCTCAGTATCTGGGATGATGAGAAAAAGCAGTGGGTACAGAAGGAAGACGTAGGTACGGAAAGCGAGTATGAAAAGGCAAAAGGTGCTGCATCAGATTCTTTTAAGAGAGCCTGCTTTAATATTGGGATTGGACGGGAATTGTATTCGGCACCGTTTATCTATATTCCGATAAATAAAGTACGGATGAGTGAGAAGAATGGGAAAAAGTCTGTGAAAGACAGCTTCTCAATAAAAAATATCCAGACCACTTCTGACAAGGTGATTACAGCACTGGAAATTGTAAACCAAAGAAGTGAAACGGTATATAGCTATCAGATGTTACAGGTAGCTGCTGTTCAAGTGACAGATATTGACAGTGAGAAAGTGCAAGTTCAGAGGATATCAGATGGAGAAATTCAGATTCTGTATGCGGAGCTTGGAAGAACAGGGGTTACTATGCAGCAGATCTTGAAGCGGTATGGAATTTCATCTGTACAGGAACTGGACCAGGTGACTTATAAAAGAGCGCTCAATGGTTTGAAACGAACCAAAAGTGCAGCATAAAGCCTGTGCCATTATCTGCTATCAATGCTGAAATTTCAGCAGAAGATTTCTTAAGGAAAAGTATCAAAAGAAACGACCGTCAGATCTGGAACGGTATATACCGTGGCAAAGCTAGTGGAATGGGTTACTTTTGATACTTTTTTTTACA
>NZ_JBDPGY010000030.1:0-36695 GCF_039841815.1 Ruminococcus sp. 1001136sp1
TGTGAATTGTCAAGGTGCTCCGGCTACTGAAAAGTAGTCGGGGATTTTTCTATCATACCTAAAAATTAAGCGCTTACTAAACAAAAGTGTGGACTGTTTTTCCATTCACTTCGAATTCCTCGATCCAGTTTCCCCAGTTGTTTTCAAAAGTGCCTTTCTGTTTTCTTACCTGACTGCTTATAAAATCTTTTATTCCTTTTCCGTTATTGCAGAGAAATACAACATGTATCAGCCGGATAGCACAAACTATAAATATCGAAATAAAAAAATATGATGATCCTGTATCTGGGAGCCGGTATTGGTGCCGGTCTGATTTTTAACAATGGACTCTATCGCGATGCTTCGAATTTTGCCGGCGAATTAGGTCATATAGAATTGCCACCTTATCCAAGCAAGCGCTTCAAAGCTATAGAGCCCAGTTGTTCCTGTGGCAGTTGTGAATGTCTTGATTATCGAATCCGAAATGATGTTTTTGAAATGACAAAAGAAAGCTTTTCCGAATTAAATTCAGCAGCAATTAGAGAATATTTAACTGCTAACCCGGAAAAATTTGAAATTTTCACATATTATATAGGAAAAATGGCCAATCTTCTAATTGACCTTTTGAATCTTGACCTGATCGTATTTACCGGAAAGTTTAAAGAAGTGGCAAATTATATGTGGCCTTTATTATACAAGCAAATTGCTGCCAATAAGCTGTCTTATATTGCTATTTTGACAAGATTGCTGAAGAAATCAAATGGCAGTTTTAATGTAAAACAGTAACAAACATTCATAATTCCCCCACTTCGGTTGAAGAATGGGGGACAGCCATCACACCAACAGCTCACAATCTATATGTCACAAACTATATAACAGCCATAAAAAATACCGTGTGAACTTCTGGAGTTCCTTCCAATGGTGCAAAGGCAAGTGCGATCCTCTACAGTCTGGTTGAAACAGCAAAAGCAAACATGATAAATACTTTCGAATATTTCAATCTGCTGCTTACTGAGATTCCTCAGCACATGGATGACAAAGATCTCAGATTTATTGATGATCTCCTTCCATGGTCACCCAGAGTCTAGAAAGAATGCCCAAGTCGATACAAAAAGTCTTGAATTTTCAATGTGCATATCTATTCTGTAAAATCTGCTCAATCCCCGCTAGAATGCGGGGATTTTTGATACCCAGTACTCATGTTTGAGGATTTACTTTCCAACTGAATCTGGTATCTGGCAGGCTTTTTTCCGGAGACGGGTAACTGCATTGTAAAAACAGCTGGGAGCTATCCCATGCTCATTACACCATGCAGAATCTTTCAGGCCGCTTTGTCTGCATTCGGTTACCAGTTCCATCCATTCGTCCAGGGAGCACCTTGGAGCACGTTTATTACTCATAATGAAACCTCCAAATGTAGTAAATTTCTATCTCCTATCAAGCGGAGTGTAGTAAAAATTTATTTACTATCATTATGAGTTAGAAAACGTAGACAGTAAAGCTACCCAAAGTTTAAGTGCTTACTTAATTTCATCTTAGCTATAGGATATATATAAATTACGCAAATATCATCTACAACATCTCGTCACAAGCATCCCATAATATTTGCCATAACTCCCAACATACATCCAAGTGTATTACATATCACATCATCAGTCTCTGCCCTTCCTAAACATAAACAATACTGAAAACTCTCAATCACGACACTAAGCAGAAAACCACTCACTACACATAAAATCCATCTATATTTATTGTTACTACTTCTGTAACATATGGCATTGTCAATCCGAACGGCAGAAACAATATCACATTCAGTAACAAGGTTCTAAGCACCTCATTGTTATATGAAATTGTAGTAAGCGTATAAAAAAGACGTAATTCAACTTCTCTGAAGCCAACACTTCTGTCCCATAGAGTCATTTTTATAATGAGAAGAAGCGAAAAGCAAAAGAAAGAATATTAATTTTTCCACCATCTATATATTTTGCATTTAGAAAATACAGGAATCACTGTCCATATTGCAATCAAACATAACATTATGTAACATACATGAAACAACGATAAACTATAAAACCGACTTAAACCGCTCCAAATATATATTCCTATCTCTCCCTTCGAGAATCCATAATGTTATAATTAACAAAACCGTTCCATTTGGTGACATTTCTTTATTCAGAATCACGTCTATCATATAACCTTTTTCATTTTCCTAAGTATCTGAAAAATCTGATTTGGCAAAACTCAATTGCAAACCTAATTTTCTAATATTCTCAATCCACTGGTAAATAAACATTCTATTATAGAGGTTTCTTCCATTTTCGTCTTTTGCTTTTTCCAGTGCCAATGCAATTAATGCATATTCGTTTTCCAGATAAGTAGAAAATATACCTTGATCATCTGTATTTATACAGACTGGAATTTGTGGACACTTATCAATTGTTTCTACAACTGATGTTAAACCTATATTATACAATTTAAAAATCGGATGTTTATCGTAGCGATCAAATGTACCGATAAAGAAATTTGATGAAGGATTTACTTCAATTCCTATTCCTAATTTAGAAATCCAAACCTGCATTTCTCTTTGGATTTCTTTAATACATTTAATAATTTTATGATTCATTTGAACTTCTATTGTTTTTCTTCCCTCTGTTTTTACATGAGGATTGTAATGGTAAAGAAAATACAAATATGCACATTCCGGATTATATCTAATCCGATAATCCCGTGGACATTCTTTATTTATAGAAAAACGTTTCCATTCTGAAAAAGTATCCCAATCTTTAAAATATCCATTCTTATAGCACTCTGGATCATCCCCCCGCAATTGCCACGCAGCATAATATTCCGATATTCTAAAGCTGAAATGTGTATTACCATATCCCTTTGCAACACGTTCATTTTTTTCTTGATAATATTCTCTTGCTTCTCTTACTACAGCATCAAAAAACTCATCTGACACAGCATCCCCATAAATGAGTCTGAAATATTTATTATATTCCTGTTCAATTTTTAATAAAAAATCATCATATCCAATAAGAGAAAAACGTTTAATACGATAATAAACCCACACTAAATTATCTAAATAATCTTGCTGTGTAATTAATATACAATTTTTCTTCCCTTCGTAATACTCATCCGGATCTTCTCCCAATGCCAAGGCATGCCCTAATCTTGATCCACAATTCATATTTAAAAACATAATTGCTTCTTCAATTGCCCGAAGCCCATCCACAAGGCTCTGAAAATCCTCCCCTACATGATACGTCAACTGTAGCTGTGATGCTAGCAAAAAATCATCTTCATAGTCACTTAATTCTTTCGCATAGACTATATGATTCTTCAAATAACGATATGTTTGTGCAAAAACTTCTGGTCTGCATCCAATTTCCCTTGAACAAGCATCTATTCCACGAAGTCTTTTTGCCGTTTTCGGGAACTCTTCCCGAAACAGTGCAATTGCTTTTGCCTGCTTTTCTAAACTTCGCCTTTTCTGATAATGCCGACAATACAACTCACTGTTTAAAAGTTTTTCATTATCTCTTTCCTTCACGAAATGAAATACATAAAAATACCGCTTCATCAGTTCTTTATCTTTTTGCATAACTTTATCATATTTTTCAATATATCTTTTGTTTTCTACAGCTGTTTTTCTTGGAGTCAGCCGAGCTTCAAGATGAAGAATATTCTGATTAACAATGGTTCCTTTCAAAGCCATTTTTATATATTCTTTTTCTAAAGGAGTATCTTCAATAAAATCTTCCTTTCTGTTCTGATATTTTTCAAAATTATCAAAACCAATATTTTCATTTGTTTGAACAAGCTCTGCTCTAATGGCCCGCTTTATAACAAGATACAAATAGAACAAATTAAAATATTTCTGATCTTTGACTGATTTTGCATATATTCGATAAAACATTTCATACATAAACCATCTTTCACCAGAAAGACTATTATTTACTTCATTCTTTCCAGTTCCGCGCCTATATTTTCCCGTCAATGCATAGTCCAACTGTTTTTGACCTCTATTGGTTCTAAAAAAATCAATATTTTCTTGAATTTGCCTACGATAAAAAATAATTTCCGCTCTATCTTTCAATAAAAACATAACAAAATTTTCTGTAGCCCATTTTCGATCATCAGGGGTTTCCTTCTTTCGAACATCAGATTTTCCCCTCTCTCGCTCATCTCTTAAAAGAATTTCCTGATCTGTTATGTGTGCAAATAAAAAGCAACGGATTAATGCAGCTTTTAAATATAAGGAATACAGGTGTTCTTCTTCCGTCCCCAATTCATAAGAAACCGATAATCTTTTATTACTATATTCATCTAATATTATCTTATACTTTTTGCTTTGCACATGATTCATCATATTAATCCATGAAAGCGGAAACTGCGGTGCTGATCCCTTTAAGTGAAAATGATTATCAGCCAACCCCTGCTGCAATATCCAGTTTAAGTGTTCATTATTATTTCCAATTACTGGTTTCCAAGAAAACTCTCTATTTCGTTTTCCTTCCCTGCAATCCTGAAATGCTAAATACGCAGTTGTAAATATATCCTCATCTAATAAATGCGATGTAAATCGCCACCTAAGTACATTCTCATAACGGCAAATTGGCTCTCCGTCAATTTCCTGAAGAACCCTGGTTGCAAAGATCAGAATCGCATCAAACACACTAAAGCCTTCCTTATACTCATATTTGCCAATTTCAAATCCCCTAACATAATTTGCCTGATCCTCATATTCATTCCGTATATAATCAAACAAATTGTTCAATTCATCATTCGAATAATATTTTATATAATATCCAGCTATTTTAACAAACATGTCACGCGTAATATTATCATACTGAATTTCAGAATTTACTATTAATGATGTTGGAATTTTACTCAAAACAATGTTTAACACAGACCGTAAATTATCCATCTAGGCTCCTTAGTCGCTAAGACCAATTTCTTTTGGCACATAAATTTTTTGAATGTTTTCATAAAACAGATCTATAAAATCGTGATCCTTGTTTATAATCTTTTTAAACAGTTCATGCTTTGAAAAACGTTCTTCAAAATTTGTACTAAATTCGTTATCATACTTTCTAAGATTTTCTTTGATAATATCAAAATACATAAACAAATGCATGGAAACCTTTTCCTTCGTAAATTCTTCTGGATTTTTCCCTGCAAATTCTTTCTCTAATTCTTTTCCTAGCTTTACCAAAAACTCCAAATTAAAAAGTGGTATAAGCATTTGGTTCTCTTCTTTTTGGGCTCTAATAATTGATAATTTCCCCATGGTATTTTTAATTTCGGAATTTGGAAATTGCGCATTTTTTAATGCATTTTCTATGCATTGACAAAATAATTCAACCATCCTGGAACCTTTAAAAATATTCAAGATTGAGTTCGAAAAGCTGAATATTCCTCTGTATTCTCCCATATTGTTATAATTACACACTATTTTGCTATTTCCTTCTATTTTCCATGGATTCTTATCAATATCTTTATTCATTTCCAAAAATAGAATAATATATTGAAAGTTTTTCAGTTTATCTATTTCCTGATCCAGAGCCTTTCCCTTTTCCCTAATTTTCACAATAAATTTGTCTATATTAGTTTCAAAAGCACTATTCCATTTAGAAAACTCAAAGCAATGAATATTACATGTCATTGTTGGTTTTTCTGATATTATTTTAATCCCATATTCATACCCCATTTTCTTTTCCCAATTTCCCCAGATTCCCCAAGGAGAATAATATTCCAGATACGCTTTGTTGGCACTATTACAGTTTATCATTTCAGCTATCTTCATAGAAAAATACAATAAACAAACATTGGATTTTTTTCGCTGTGTTATGTTCTTAATTTGAAATGAAGCCAACAATTCCAGAAGACTTCTTTTATTGTTTTCGTGGTCTAACACATTTTTCATCATTTCAATTTGTTCCTGAGGAGCCAGATCACTTAAAGTCGAAAATATCACATCCACTTCATCTTCCTTTTTTAAGATCAAAGGAAATGCTTCTCCCCAAAACCAATCATATGCCTTTGACATTTTCAGTTCAGAATCCGAATTCGAAATTTCATTCATTTTTTTTATCCATGAAGAAAATTCCCGCAATGTATTAGGAACAAAATATTTAATCAATTCCCCATTTTTATGTAATTCAATTCCTAAATTATCTTTACAGTTTTTTTGAATAATTTGTTTTATTGTTCCCTCTCCATACTTGTTTTCACCATTTTCATTGTTATAGTATACTTCTACTACTTCTTTATCCAAAAATTTCCATTCTCTTCCGGAAGGCATAAAAATCCTTCTATCAGATGGAATGATTTTTTCCAAATATTCTCTAGTCAATCTTCTTATATGCTTATCCATATTTTCAGACTTACTAATTGCAGAAAATTCCTTTAAAAAATGATTATCACATATTTTCTCCAATTGGTCTGAATCAGCAGATAATAGGACAATTATATTAGGTCCCATCAAATATTGTCGAACCTGTTCTATAATTTCGAATCCTCGCTCTATATTCATATCAGCTTCATCTATAGAAATGACTAAAAAGTGGTTATCTGTTTTTAGATCTTCTGTATTCGGATATTTCATAATTTCCAAATATTCCTGAACCAGCGCCTGAAAAGACTCCTTTAGATTCCATGAAAGAGATAATTTCTCCAGGGTTTCCAGAAAAGTATCCTCTTCGTCTTCAATTACATCTTTAGTACTTCTTAAATTCTTCAAATTAGTATATACTCTGTCAAAAGCTAGCGAAATAATTCTTTTTCTATATGCATAATCATTTGTTTGCACAATCCCCATTCTTCTACTTTCGTAACTACGGCGTTCTTCGTCTTTCCATTTCTTAAGCATTTTGGACAATATACAGCCAAGAATATCTTCCTTTTTGTCCATAACAGACGCATCTATATATTCTAATCCCGTAAACATTAAATGCTCTTTTGAAGATAACCGATTTACACTCCTGTCACTTTCCCTATAAAAATCCTTAAGATATTCCATGTATGAAAGCATTGCAGACGTTTTTCCAGATCCCTTTGCTCCTGTAAAAAACAAAATGTTATATATCTGCTCAGAATTTCTTAATCTATTTCCCGTTTCACCTTTGCTCTTCAATTCTCGAAAATTCCGGTTTTCATTCAATATTTTTCGAGTAATTTGAAAGGCCTTATCGTAAGCATCTGCTGATACTGAACTTTCAAATTCACTTTTCTCTTCGTATTTTATAGCAGACAAATCATTCATAACAAGTTTGTATTTTTTTCTTTCCATACTCTACTCTCCTATTAAAACATTGTCTAAAAGTATAAATCGATTCTTCTTTGTACATGTTTTAAAATGTCTTTTAGAAATTCCAGTGTACGCTGCCATTCACCTTTTTGCATACTATTCTTGTCAATATTTATTTTCACAGAACTTTTGTTTGCCATTTGCCGCATACAATACACCATTCTTATAAGATGCGACAAATTAACAATTTTTTCTTTTTTCTCCTCAATTAACCTATCCATTCCGTCTCCGCTATATGAAAACTTTTGTGTGAGTATATTTTTTATTTTTATTATAACTTTAATATAATACTCTATATCATAGACTGTCACAGAATTAAAAGAAGGATTCTCAAATTTTTCACCAAGAGCTTCAAAAATACTCTCATATATAGCTAATGCTTTTTTCCATTCTCCTTTCTGTTCAAAATAACTAGCTATTTTATACCGAGCTCTGTAATATCTACCATTTTCATCAGCCCTTGTATAATACCTCACAGCCATTTCTATATCACCGTACACTTTTTCATAAATCTTCCCTATATTGTACATTATTTGAGAATTTTTATCATACTCTAGAATTCCTTTATAATATACAATTGCAACTTTATTTTCTAATGGACTGAGACTTGATATAGCGGCACATAAATTACACAATGCAGGCTGCCATCCGCTTTCCAGAGCTAATAAATTTCCTCTTTCCAATAGCAATTGAACTTGTGTTTTTCTATCTTCATACTCTCTATTTTCTATTGCTGTTCTTATATAGCAGCAATACAAGTCCATAAATTCATAGTGCCATGAATCCGCTCTGGAAACATGCGTTTTTTTTAATATGTCCAGGTTCTCTATAGCCATTACACTATTGTCCAAAATCCAACTATCCCATTCTGTTATTTTCTCATATGCCAAGTCAAAATATAACCACGTTGACAGCCAAAGGCTAGTATCAATATATATTTTTAACAATTTACTGTACTTTATATCTTCTCGAAAATCAATCTTTTTTATAGCATCAATAAAAGTATTCTGCTGTTTCCAGTTGTACATCAGGACATCCGTTCTGTCATGATATGTTGGATTAGCAACATAATTTCTCTCATCTATAAAATAAAACACGTTCTGTTTAACATCATTTTCTTCTATTACGAATAGGCTTTTTTCGGCTAATAAATACAGATGCAAATAATACTCATCTATTTGGTCATTATAAAAATCTGCTTTATTCGCATTCTCAAGTTTGTTTCCTACTACCCACACTCCACTCATTAAAAAGAATTGTTTCCAGAAAGAATATGTCACAGTTTCGTTACTATCATATGTTATATAAATTTTCTTTATCATTCTGTCATTTTCCTTTCTTTTCTATTTTTCTAATATCATCCCCTTTGCTTTATCTCGTTTACTTTCGCACATAGCTCTTTTAAAAAAGCTTCTGTTGCTACAGCTTTATCCGCTTCCTCACCGGAAATACTTACAATATTGTTTTTTTCAAAAACTTTTTCCTGTATGTAATTTGGTGTTGCAGTATATATGTATGAATACTTCTTAGTTTTCGTATTTTCCCAACGTTTTCTGGAAAAATACAACAATTGTTTAATATTAATATCAGATAAACTATATCCTAAAAACAATACATTATACTTCAACAAATCCGCCTGTAACTGGATATCCATAAACGACTGATAATCCATTCTTGCAAAATACTGGCTTTCAGTAAATACAATACTTTCTTTGTGCTCAGAGTCACCATGAAATTTCATAACCCTTGGATAAGATTCTTCGTCATACTCAAAATGATCTATTACTGCTATCTTATGCATATTCTTATTCTTTATTTTGTAATATTCTTCTATCATCTGATCAAAATTTGTCGTATATATAACCGGACAATTTAATTCCATAATATATTGGTATATGGCAGAATCTTCCAACTTCTTTTTTAATTTTGCATTTCGATTTATAGCCCATTCATCTAATAGTATTTCCTGTAATTTACCTTTTCCCAGCAGTTCACTATATTCTGCCAATAGCATATTATCACCATACTCCAAAAAGACGTCAGCATCATATCCCGCTGATTTCCCCAGTTTTTCTATTAATGTTTTCCAAGAGGGTAATCCAATAGAAGCAGAAATGCCAGCACCAATAAACAACATCATTTTTTTCTTAGCGATTAATTCTGCTACTTCTTCTATGCTTTTCCTATATTTCGAAGCCTCTATAGAAAAAATTTCTTCACTATCTAGCGCTTTAACCAATTCTTCCCATGCCTTTTTACGCATTGAACGCATATTTTTGTCAAGCTTAGCGTAAACTATCCTTTTATTATTGTTAGAAATCGGGCAAAAAATATTATCCCATGCATAGCCTACAGCTGAATCATCTACCTTTTTAACAATTTCGCCTTCTTCTATTCCTTTACCAGATATGAGCTTTTTTCCAGTGCAACAACATAAGCAGGTAATTGCATTGGCTTTCCACTTTTTTTTGTAATTGCAATAACCAACAATCTCTGAATTTCCAAGTTTTTCAAAAAAATAACTAGTCTGAGGACCCGGCAGACTGTTAAATGCTTCTACTTCTAACATTGTATGATCAACAAGCACCGGTCTTTTAATTTTCTTAAATGCTGACAATGCTTTATGTTTAAGCAGTTCTTCAATATTATCTGTCTGAAGTTCACTTACAGGAGTCTTAAACCATTTAATATCATAGGATGTGCCTTTTGCAAGTTTCCTCAATTCCTTAAACTTTTCTTCACTATTTGATACAAAATACAGTAATTTTTTCAAAATAATTTTTCCTCCCTCATATAAGATAGTAAATAGATTTTTACTACACTCTCAAAAAAACTACCTAATGATAACGATGCAACGAGTGATGAGGAGATAGAACTTCTCTTTTCCGAAAGGTCATTATAATATATTTAGGTTCTTCCTATTTATTTAAAATTACCAGCTTGAAATATATTATATTTCTTTAATAGCACATTTTTCACGATCAATTGGTAATTTTCTCATAGTCAAGCCTTATATACGCAAAAGCATCCCTGAAAATCCAATATTTCACAAATACTGAACAACCATAAAACAAATTTCCCATGGTCTAATCTGTTGCAGTAAGTATATCTACTATTTGTTTTGTGGTTCTATCAGTATACTTATAAAGTTCTTTTTCATTCTATTCTACCTTAAAAATTAAAAAAATGCAAGTGTGAACTTCCAGAAATTTTACAACTAAATCCAGCCTATATCCATTCATCGGCATTCCGAATCAAGTCAATAGTTTCATCCAATGAACGCTCGCTTTCCACGTATGCATCATACAACGCCTGTGGTTTTTCACCTGTTTTTCAACCTTTTCTCACTTTTTTCAAGAAATGCTTGTTAAAAAACAGATGCATAGAGGTATGTTCGGCGTTTGTTGGATAATTAGCAGTTATCCATTATCACTAATTGTATTAAGGATATTCTTTTTCGGGGGAATGATATACATGAAAGCAAATCGCCTATTTATAAAAACCAAAAATAAAAAGATAGAGTATATGCAGGATACAATTTTGAAATTGTTATTTTATTTATTCAGAATATTTCCTGTTCAAAAAAGGAAAATTGTTGTTTCATGTTTCAAAAATCACGGTTATTGTGATAGCCCCAAATATATTATTCAACAATTGTTAAAATTAGATTGCACGGCAGACATAGTCTGGCTATGCGATTTTGAAAATCCGCCTGAAATGCCAGCTTGCATACGTCAAGTTCCATATCATTCGATCCGGGGAATATACGAACAGGTAACAGCTCAAATATGGATTTCTAATCGCCGCAAGTCACGATATGTTCGAAAGCGGAAAAATCAATATTATATTCAGACCTGGCATGGAGGAATTCGACTGAAAAATACAGAGCGTGCCACAATAAACAAGTTATCCAAAAGATATATTGATAGTGCTAAAAATGATTCTAAAATGATAAATTTGTTTTTGTCCAACAGTGATTTTTCTACATTTTTTATAAGAAGAGATATGTGGTATTTAGGAAAGATACTGCAAAAAGGACTTCCTAGAACAGATATTTTATTAAATGGAAACCATAATGATATATCTCAAAAAGTAAAATCATGTCTGTCAATTAATAAAAATAATAAAATATTATTATATGCACCTACTTTTCGAGCGGATATGGGTGTTGATAAATATACATTGCCATCCGATCAAATATTATCAGAATTGGAAAAATGTACGAAAAATAACTGGACATTTGTAATTCATATGCATACAAATGTTTATAATCCAAAACACTGGCCAGGAAATTCGGAAAAAGTAATAAATGCCTCATCTTATGAAGATGTACAGGAATTACTTATAGCAGCTGATTTTTTAATCAGTGATTATTCCTGTATTATTATGGATTTTGCATTATTAAATAAGCCCATATTGTTGTACTGCCCAGATTTAAAGGAATATCTTTTGGACAGAGGATTTAACCAGGATTTTAATGCTTTGCCTTTTCCAAAAGCATATACAGTTTCTGAAGTTATAAATAAACTTCCAGCAGCTGTATCGCAAAAAGAAATAAATACGTTGGATTGGATGAAGAAAGCGTATGGCCTGTGCGAAACTGGACATGCTTCCAAAACAGTCGCAAATATAATAAAAAATGTACTGGAGGGAAAAGAATAATGCAGGGTCTTTCAACAATCATAACTTTTTATAATGGATTGTCTTCCTTAAAAATGTGTATCAATCTGCTGCAGGATGCATTAAAAGTAGAAGATATATATGAAATTATTATCGTCAATGACAATCCAGCCATGAATATTAACTTTTTAGAGGATGAATATTCTGTCCAGGTATTAAATATGCCGAAAAATAAAGGGTATGCAGCAGCCTGTAATTATGCTGTTGATCACGCGCGGTATGATACATTGCTGTTTATAGATTGTGATATCTATCCAACAGGCAACTGGCTGCAAAACATGAAAAAAACATATGCAGATATAGGGGAAAAGGGAAGTGTATCCGCGACAATCTATGAAACAGACTCTGGAAACTTATTTGGATACGGTATGGGAATTTATGAAATTGATATTCTGTTGTTTCTTCGCCATGGAAAGCCCTCTGTATTCTCCCAAAAAGACCGTGATGTTCCTCTTGTGTCTTCTGGCTGCATGATGATGAATCGTAATTTATACCAGGAACTTGGCGGACAGGATGAAATGTGCATGAACATTCATTGCGATGTAGATCTGGCCTTTCGTGTTCGAAAAGCTGGCTATACAAACAGAATGTGCGCAAACGCCAAAGTTTTTCACCGTGGACAGATTTCAGGACCTATTCGGACAGTACCTTTTAGACAAGATGTAAAAGCATATTTATTCAAAAAATGGGGTAATGAATTATATCAATTATGCAATGCTGAAAACTATTTAAAAGAGCTCTGGATGGAAGCAAATTATAAAAGAATATCGCAAAAAAGTGTCATTGTTGTAAGTTTTAGTAATTCGTTATACCGTGATAAATACATAAAGCTGTTCACACAATTGTTTGACATTTCCATTTTGCAATTTTTAGATATAAAAAATATTACCGGCGCCACACACATTATTTTGCAGGAAAGTGTAACCTGGGATATATGCCGATTAAATATTCCTATTGTATATTTTGCAGATGATTACAGATTATTGCTGGATAATTACTATTGGTTTACAAATCGTAATGAAGAGGATATTATTTTTGATAAAAACGGGAACCTGATGTACGGATCAGATTCCCTGAAAACTAATAGTTAAAGAATACATGTTTAAATTGTAAAGGCCAATAGCCGTCTGTTAGGATGTTTTCGCTCCCAGAGATAAGCTGGTTGTAGTAGGAAGAGAGATTATCGAAATAAGCCTCTTCAAACAGCTTATCTCTTTTTGATGTATCGCCCAAAATATTATAAATGAATAGCAAATTGTAGATTAGCGGCTTGTGTGTCATCAAGGAGACCTTGAATTTTTGATAAAGAGCATATGCCTGTTCAAGTTCTTCCTTAGCTGGCACATATTTACTTTGCAGAATGTAGGCAGCGCCTAAATTTGTATGCAGTTTTACTATTCCATCTTTATTCACCCTTTGAGTGGAAATTACAAGATCCTTTCGCCATGTGGAAAATGCAGCTTCAGCTTTATTACTGAAATATTGAATAATTCCTAATAAATTTCTGCTTTTTATTTCCATTGCTGTTCCATTAATTTCAAGTGCACGGTTCAGTGCCAAATCTGCCAGATACTCAGCATCCTCCAGCTTATTTGTTAGTAAATCCACAAAAGCTTCCTGCGCAAGAATTTCAGAACTTCGATTGATGGTAGCTTTTTCAGAAATGTGTTTTTCTACCGCTTTGCTAAAATATAGAATTGTATTTTCCTTATCTTCATAGGCACGATAATAAATATAAGCTTTGTCTGAATAAGAGACACTTTCCCACTGTGGTTCTTTACATTCTTTCGCTATTTTTAATGATTCATCAATTGACAATAATGCGTTTTCTATATCATTTATTGCTAAATATACGACAGAATACCGATTGTGCATAATGAAATCATAAAAGTTATCCCGTCCTTTATACTTCTTGAAATAATCTAAGACGATTAATGCATCGTCATAGTCTGCTGCTGAAATACAGGCATTTGAGTACCTGTGAAAGAAACGGCAGGTATCAATGGACGTAAATTCCGAAATACTGTATTGCTGTAATATTTTATAGGCTTTCTTATAATAATATACGCTTTGAGACAAATCCTGATAAATTCTGTACGCGTCCGCCACTGCATAGTAGATATGAAATTTTGCACCTGCATCCATAAATTCTGCAAAGGGGTTAGGCACTGATTCTTCGGAAGCATCCTGAGTTTTCGGAACATCTTTTAATAACTCTGTGCCAATATGTATGACTGCCTGAAAATTTCTTTTGTCACATTCGCTTGAGATAGAAGATATTCCAAACCTGACAGCTTCTTCATATTCGGAAGCGCGTATATAACAGTCAAAAATTACTGTTGTCCTAAGGTTGGATTTGTACCAGGCATTTTCATTTAGCCACTTAATAATTTTCAGAGAAAGCGAGCGGTCATTCTGATAAAATTGGTATCCTTCAAAATATCTGTAAATATTGTCATGGTAAAATACAATTTTAGGGTATTTATCCATGTACTTAAAAAATAAAGATTGACTTAATTCAAATAACATATCACCGTCTATATTTAAACTAGCCAAAAAATCAACAGGTGTTTCTCCTCCAAAATACAATATTGACTTCACAACAACTTTAAATGCATCGAAATATCCCAATGTGGTATCAAAAGAGAATTTTTTATGCATTTGCAGTTGGAATCGTTGGTCGATAATTTCCTTGCTTTTTACAGGTACTTTATTTATAAAGTTTTCGATTTCTTCTTTTTTTGAAGGAATCACCATATTATGTGTTGATATATTAATTAAATTCTGGTCATAAAACCAGTGAATCAGCATAATAATATCAAATGGTCGTTTTCCGCTTTTGTTTAATAGCAGGCACGTAAAATAATCAAACCCTTGCAAATTGGGAATAGCATGATAATACAATGTTTTCGCATCGTTATTCTGCATTTCACCGCAAGTATACACATACGAAGCCACATCTTCGTATTCATTTATTTTAGCCAAAAATTCATTTACAAATCCCTGAGAGTCAAGAGGCACAATTTCTGTATTTGTGCCTAAAGAAAAAATCACTTCAGGAAAACATTCCTGTAAATGTGCAATCAGGAAATATATGATATCCAGAGTTTCTTTATCCAGACATTGTAAATTGTCTATTGTCCAAATTAAAGGAACTCCACCTACTATATTACAAGAAAAGAAAAGAAGTGCCTCCTTCAGATAATATAAGATATCAGGATCTAATTTCTTATGAAATACAAAAGAAAAAACTGCTTCACTTACTTTTGGGTTCCCATAATATTGCTTGATTATTTTAGAAAAATCATCTAATGTGCAGCTGATATTTCCAGTGCCATAAGGTAACCCCAGACAAGCACATAAAAATTCTCTTAAAATTTCAAATCCGTTTTGTTTTTTTGCATCACAATATAACGTCTGAAAATTATAGCTTTTAGCAGAATTTATTATTTCAGACAATAGCCGTGTTTTTCCTGTTCCTGATTTCCCAGTTATATTAAGCATATAAATTGGGCTGAATCCGTTGCTTTTCAGAAGCGGAAGAATTTTACTGCTTAAGAAATTCTGTACATTCTCTCCTACCAATGGATAGTAGATAAGTTTTGTTGGATCTATAAGTCCTCCTGGAACTTTTTTGGAATACGTATGACCATTACACTTATATTTTAAGGTAAGCGCGGGTATATGCTTCACGGTGTAAGAACTTAATACTTCAGCGCGTATTTGTATAACACGGTTACTTCCCTGCAGCATATTAAAACAATTGTGGATTTCAGGAACATGAAATATAATATCTGCCATTTTCGGTAATGTGCAGGTTACATCTGAAACAGTTGCACTATACAAATTAGTCAGATAAATATCAATGTAAAAAATATTATCTCGTTGCAATACGAGTTCCGATTCTTCTGTATATTTTTCCGTATCTTCAAATACACTAAAGAAACGAGATATTCTTAAATCATTTTTTATTATTTCATTTGATTTTTCAAAACCATATTGAAAACGTGGAAGAATTGATAATTCCTGATACAGACGGTTCCCATATATGAAAGTGACAGAAAAATTATGCTTGGCAGCAACTATGGAAACATGTTTAACCGCATTTCTGGTAATATCACTTGTAGAAAAATAAATCAGCTCATTAATTCCTTTTGAAATAACCAAAATAACATTTTTAGATATTTTCTCAAGGCCAAGGGCACGGTTGTGCCGCTTGCATTCGGCCCATATTTCATAGGGGACATCCTGTGCAGTTCCTACAATGTCTTTTCCGCCATCTTTTTTCAAACGCGTACCGTGTATGGTAATATTTTTGTTTTTATAATGTAAGGTCAGATATTCCGTGCAAAGCTGTTCAAACTCCTCGTCTGTAAGGCTATGTATATATTGCTGGATGTTCATTTGTATTCATCTCCATAGGAAATAATGGATAACTGCTAATTATCTTAGTTCCAATTATAACAAATATTGGTTCATTTTTCTACTAATATAAACCTTAAATTCTACTGCTCTCGTATGACAAAGAAATTCCATAATTTGGACTTTTAGCAATCTGCACTATCAGATTCCTTATTTTGCCCTTGTCTAGAGCGTGTTTGAAAAAGGCTCTAAACCATCTCCAATATTAACATACGACAATAAGACCACCTTTTCAGCTGGTCATAGTATCTTTGTGCTTTCAATATTTTCACGCAACATTTACAATTTTCATATTATTCCTTGGATGCAGTTCTCTCAAAATATCCGCTTGCTTTTTGGCAGCTACATGAATATATATCTGGGTCGTTTTTATTGATGAATGCCCCAGAATCTGCTGCACACAGCTTACATCTACACCTTCCTCAATCAAATATGTGGCAAATGAATGCCGGAACATATGGGGTGTAATTTTCGTTTCAATCCCTGCCTTCTTCGTATATTTCTTTAACATAAGACGAATGGATTGTTCTGTGTATCTGTTACCTCTGTTATTTACAAAAAAATATCCACTCTTTTTTATATTCTTCTCATTTTCTGCATAGTATTTTCGCAAAATTTCCAGAACTGCTTCATTGCTGATTTGAATATACCGTTCTTTTCCACCCTTTCCCATAATTCTTATCAGTCCGGAATTCAGATTTATGCTCTCACTTCGAATGTTCGAAATCTCGTATACTCTGGCGCCAGTAGCAAAAAAAAGCTCTACAACCGCTGCATCACGCAAACCATGTTTATATCCAATTCCAGAAAGATCATTCAGGTAAACATACATATAATTAAGGAGCTGCTCTATTTCTTCTCTGGGAATAATTCGGGGAAGAACTATTGTCTCTTTAAATTTAACTTTTATTTTTCGAAAAGGATTCTGTTTCAGCACTTCCTCTTCTTCCAGATAGCTGTAAAATGCTTTTACTGAAGCAATTTTCCTTTTTACTGTTTTCTGCTTGTATTTTTTATGCAGATCCGTAATATATCTCTCAATTGTTTCCTTTTCCGGCTCATCACAGCATGTAAAAGAAAAGAACTGGTTCAGATCAATACGATACGCTTTAACCGTTTTGACATCCAGTTCTTTTCTGTAGATACAATATTCCAAATAGCCTTCCATTTTTTCCTGCAAATTCATGATAAATGCCCCCTTTTTCTTCTCACAGTACTGTAAAATGAGATTTTTGTCAAAAGAGGCTTATCCTTTTTACTTCTCAGCGATTCTGCAGTTCCTGCAGAGAATCTATGATAAAATTCAATTGCAATTTTTGATAATCTTCCATGATTATATTTACAATATAACTACATAGTTCCGCGTTCAACCCTGTTTCCTCTTCCAGATCTTTCAACATAATTTTCGAAGAAAAATGGCGATTCAAATAAAAACTCACCAATGCATTTAGTGCTTTTGCAACATTCAAAAAATCTATTTTTGATTTGCAATTATATTTTTCATACTCATTCATAAATTGTGGATCATAATAAAGAATCGCATTTTCAAACACATAATCCAACACTGTTTTTACTTGTTCAGATTGTTTCTCCTGAATTTTACGAAGACATGAAAAAGAAAAATATATTTTCAAAGAATTTTCTATATCCTTCAGCAACCAGGTTCCATCACCTTCTGTGTTATTTTGAAAAATTTCTAATGCCAGCTCTTTATCTTCTTTAAAAGCAGCTCGCAACGTACGCCATAATCTATTATAAGCCTTTACTAATTCTGGCGTAGTCGTACCATTTTCTTTCTTCATCTCGTTGGAAACAGTTTCCAACCAGTGAGAATCAAGTTCATTTAAAATTTTCAAATTATTTTCTAATTGAGTCATATACTATTTCACCTCTCTTAAATCTCATAGGTGTTGCTAATAAGAGCAGTAAATTTATTATTGGATTCACCCCAATCTGCATATTCGCGATGAGATATAAAAGTTTTCTGCTCAACAAGCACTTTCGCATATTTTGCCTTATTCAAAGCCATTTGTCGAGATTCCTCCTGAAATATGCTTTCATCTACAATACTTTCATCATTTGTAATAGCAGTATTATCGCAGACATATTTTCTCCCATCATTAGTCAAATTAAAAAAGGTATATTTCCCTGTCCCAATTCGTCTTACAAAATTACAACTTTCCAATACCTTAAGAGTGTCCGTAAGTGTACTACCTGAAATATGAAGTTCACCAACCATAGTTTTATGCTGAACATTGGTATGATCATATAGATAATTCAAGATTTCTTCAGCTCTGCTATATGTCTTTGTAATTGTATTCAAATAATCTTCCCGACTTAATTTATGATTTTCTAATTGTAGTATTTTATTAAAAATGTTGTAAGTTTGTACAAGTTTACTTGAAATAGAAATCAATTGATCCGGATAATCACGTATTATCTTTGTAAATTCCCTTCTCAGATTATGTTGATCATCAAGTAATTCTTTCAGACGAGTTAAATTGTGATTTTCATAAGCCTCTAAATAAGCATCTGTAGAAGCAGTAAGTAACTCTTCGAAAATATCAATCATTTCTTCTTGTATGCATTGTTTATTGCTTAATCGAAGACTCGTTTCCAATTGATCAATGTAATATTTTTCATTTTTCATTTAATCACCGACCTTTCACTATATTCTTAGGATCATCAGAAGATATTTCGGCGTAATAAATACAGTTATCACAATTTTCTTTCGCACAATTCTTTACACCATCGAAAACTTTATGAAGTCCATCACTTTTAGAAAAATCACATTGTTTGCTTAATGTTGTAATGATACCAGAAATTTCAAAATTATTAATCTTATCAGTATGGTTAACCGCAGAGCAAGTGTTACACCATATCCAATTACAGCTCTGATCTAGGTATGCTTCAGACAAAATTCTAAAATTAAAGCTTCCAGTCGAAAAGGAAGGGCTGCAGATTAATGTTGGACGAAGATTTTTTATGATCCGATCACGATTCTGTGTTTCCAAATAATCATAACATATGATAATGCATATTCTTCCAAGCCCTTTTATATGCAATAAATGCAAAACTGTTTGTTCGTTTTTAAAACCATTTATATCCTCATATACAAGATGACCATTTTCAGAATAATTAAAATTACAATATTTTTTCTGTTCAAACAATATATCACTTCCATTAAAAACCATACAGCTTTTATTTACATTTATTTCATCATCTGATGATTTTTCCCAAATAGAAGGAAATACAATCAATGTAGGAATAATCTGATTTAGAGATTTCAGTTCAACCAATATCTCTTGCAGCATACCAGCAGAACCAAGCATTTCCGGAAAAACCAGAACGTCAGTCCCTGCTCTCCCAGCATTTAGTATATTATTCAATACTTGCTGTTTAATATCCTTTTCATTCAATAAACCTTCAACTCTAAACAAATATTGCAGAGCTCCTGTATTAGGATTTACCTTTTGATACGCTTGACTTAAGCAAAGTGATTTCTGTTTAGTTATTGGCGAAAGAGCAAATTTATACACACTACAAGATTTCGGCGCCGTCAAATTATAATCAACACTATGCTGAATTATTCTTGTATTGGGAAGTTTGCAAATGTCTATAAAATAGAAATTATATAAAATACCATTTAAATCTCCATCATGAGAACTATGTTCCCAACAGCACCTAGTCCTTTTAGCAAGCACAATCTGCGTAGTCGCTACATTACCATTGAGAGCTTCAAAATGTTCCACATCATCCTCATAGCTTAAGTTTCTGATATAGCATTCTTCTATGGAATAATCCATATAATATAGCAATAATAATTTCGAATAAACATTATGAGATGCAATGAAAGAACTTGTTTTTTGAAAAAAATCATTATTAAGTGTCCCCAGAGTAACAGAATGAGGGTTCTGATTGGAATCCATTAATTGCGGAAACTCCGTAGCCAATTCAAGTAATATAGGATTGTTAGGATCACCTAACATACTGCGAAAATCTCTATCCGAAAATACACCATAATTTAAAACATCACGAATCAGTTCGGACATAATATTAAAATACTTCATAAGCTGTCGTATCATAGCATTCCCTCTTTCCTGTATATGAAGTATAACATTTTTATATTAGAACTTCAAGATGATTATTCGTTATTGTTCGGTGATTATTCGTTATTATTCGGTGCTCCATAAAAAAAGCCCTGGAAAC
Organism: Ruminococcus sp. 1001136sp1; assembly: GCF_039841815.1. Lineage (NCBI taxonomy): Bacteria > Bacillati > Bacillota > Clostridia > Eubacteriales > Oscillospiraceae > Ruminococcus > Ruminococcus sp. 1001136sp1. The sequence goes on from NZ_JBDPGY010000030.1 coordinate 20,603, forward strand.
ATTGAATCTTCAACATTTCCGAGGCTTCTCCATACTTTCCTGCCAAACATAACCCTTATGGGAATACATCCGGCTGTCAGTGGACCTGGCGGGAATTGAACCCGCGTCCGAAAGTCTATCCCTTGCGGCATCTCCCATCACAGTCGCTGTATTAACATTCCCTCCGCAGCACGCCCACCGACAGGCTTACTGCTTCAGTAGCTTCATGATACATCTACCGGGGCAAAGCTTACCCGGCAAGGTTTCTCACAAGGTCGACGCCAGACTCCTGAAGTGTGAGTGCAACAGGACTGACGGGCAGCACTTAGGCTGCCATTACTAACTGATCGTCAGCGTTTATATTTAGAATTTCCCGTTATTACGCAGTTCGGGAGACTGCGGATGGCTTCCACAACTTCAAAACCCCCGTCGAAACCAGTACAAGCCCTAATCGTATATAATAGGTATTGCTGGTGCGCAGACGAAGTTTGTGTAATTGTGCTTTCGCTAGGATATTATTATATGCATTTTGTGCACAGCTGTCAAGATGGTGACTGAACTTTTTACACCATCTCCCCCTCGTTACTGTTCACTCCGTGACCAGTAATTCCCCATCAATATATCTGGCCTTAATATTCCGGTCATCTCCGATGTAGCAGAAACGCTCCAGTTTCTCCTCTGCAGTCATTTTTGTCCATGGATCTTCCATATTATCAATCACAAGGGCATTAAATGCATACCCTTTTTCGAAAGAACCAACCTTACCGAATACACTTCCAGACTCTTTGGTTGCATGGTAGAATGCCTGTGTAATGGTAATGGTCTTACTCTCCTGTGGCTCGTAGAATTCTTTCAGCTTGGATAACTGCACGGCTCTTGCAACCTGGCGGTAGATGCCGATTCCATGGCCACCGGCAATGTCGGTTCCCATGGCAATTTTCAGTCCCTCAGCCTCCATATGCTGCAGCGGCATAATTCCTGCAATAATATTCACAGTGGCATCCGGGCAGTGAACAGAAAAGCTTCCATGTTTTTTCAGAATCCGCTTATCTTCCTCAGTTGGGAAAATAACATGGGCAAAAATAGACGGACCGTGATCCATCAGGCCTGCGCGCTCATAAATTTCTGCATCAGAACCATAGCCCGGAAACAGATTCAGAGCTTCCTTTGCCTCCCACAGAGACTCCACCAGATGAGTGTGCACACCACAATGATATTTTGCAGCCAGCTTGCCAAGACCATCGATCAGCGGCTTGCTGCAGGTCGGGGCAAAACGGGGAGCCAGAATGGTTTTCACCTTTTTGCTGCCCTCATGTTCTGCCAGATACTTCTCTGTTTCCTTCAGGGAATCCTCTGTGGTCTCGGTGAGAAATTCCGGAGAATTGCAGTCCATGTTCACCTTTCCCACATAACCATACATGCCTTTCTCTTCCATTTTATCAAAGAGATAGTTTGTGGCCTCACGGTGAATGGTTGCAAAAACATTGGCATGGAAAGTACCATGGCGGAGCATATCATCTACAAATGCATCGTAGCAATTTTTTGCATACTCCATATTCTGGAAACGGGATTCCTGCGGAAATGTATAATGATTCAGCCAGTCGGAAAGCAGACAGTCCATACCGATTCCGCGCTGTACATACTGTGCTCCGTGTACATGAAGATCAGAAAAAGCCGGAATGATCAGCTTATCACCGTAATCTATAACCTCTGCGCCCTGATACTGCTCCGGAATCTTTTCACAGATCTGTGAAACCACTCCATCTTCTACAATTATATAACTGTTTTCGTGAATCTCTAACCTGTCTGCTGACGGTGTAAACAAAATATCTCCGTGGTAAATCTTTACTGCCATTTTTTGTCCCTCACATTCTTAATCATTGCATTTTTTCTCTTTCTCGCATCGCTTTTCCTCTATTTTGTATCTGCAATCCTGACCTCGATCCTGGTAGAATAATTATCATTATCCTGTTCCACAAACTGGTCGATGATATTCAGCGCCAGAATGGTATCCTCCAGATTCAGATTCCGTCCCCATTCCTTTATCCTTTTAAAGCTGTCCTGAATCTCTTCATATGCCCCTTTGTGATACCCCACAACATAGGTTCCTGCAGGAATCGTGCGTATCTCCGCATTTTCCTCTGGAACGGCATCTGTAAGAAGCGCTCCAAATTCCTTGCTATTTTCCCCATAAAATACAATGGTTGGATAAAAGTAGAAGGATTCGCCTGCATAAAGCTCCTCTTCTGCTCCGATGGGAATATATTTTCGCTCTGGATATTTCACCACCTGGATATTTTCGTAATCAATTCCTGCTTTCGAATCTTCAATAAACTGTATTTTTCGCAAAATCGCATGGTCGATCCGCATCATCTCTTCCCACTGGGCATGAATGGCTGCGGAACGCTCCTTCAGTCTTTTAAGCGCCTCATCAGGACTTTTTGTGTCCTGAAAATCCCGGACCGCCTCAATGGAATAGCCCAGTTTTCGCATATAGCGGATGGAGGCAAGCTTATAGGTCTGATCAAAACGATATTTCCGGTATCCGTTTTTCGGATCTCTGTAGCTGGGCTTCAGAATTCCGATTTTGTCATAATAATGCAGAGTCTGCACGTTCAGTCCGAATAAGGTCGCCAGCTCGTTTACATTCAGATACTCTTTATTTGCCATATATACTCCTATCTTGAGCCTTTTACATACGGCTTACTGAGAGCTTCTGGTTCACTGTTCTTTCCGGCAGCACCAAGCATTGCAATAAGGGTCAGCGCATATGGCAAAATTGCCAGAAGGAATGGGGAAATGGATACGCCGATGGTCTGGAGACGAATCTGCAGGGCATTGGCAGCTCCGAACAAGAGTGCCGCTCCAAACATTCCAAAAGGTGTGTAGCGTCCAAGAATAACAGTTGCAAGAGCAATATAGCCACGGCCGGAAATCATATTTTCTGTAAAAACGCCAAGCTGTACCAGTACCAGATATGCACCGCCGATTCCTCCAAGGATTCCGTTAAATACCATCACGATCCAGCGGTATTTTTTCACCTGGATGCCTGCGGATTCTGCTGCACGTGGGTGTTCTCCCACTGCCATAAAGGACAGCCCCAGATTGGTTTTTTTGTAAAAAACCCAGGTAAGGATCAGGAGAACATAAAGGATATAGGTCAGGAAATCGCAGTTAAAAAATGCATCTCCGATCAGCGGGATCTTTGATAAGCCTGGAATGGCAATGTTTGGGAAAGTCTCGATCTGCTGATAGCCCTGTCCATTTGACATTAATTTAAATAAAAAGCTGGTGACGCCAAGCATAAGCATGTTGATGGCAAGACCGGAAACAGACTGGTTCTGGATCAGTGTAATGGAAAGAAGTCCGTGAAGCAGACTGACTACAAGTCCTCCTGCCATACCGCACAGAAGTCCCACAAACAGATTGCCGGAATACCAGGCACCTGCAAAGGAAAAGAATGCACCGCTGAGCATAACACCTTCCATTCCGATATTCAGAATACCGGATTTTTCCGCAATGGTCTCACCAATTCCGCCATACATAAGCGGCACTGCCAGACGAACTGCTGCGGCCAGAAAAGCCGTCATAAAGCTTAAACTGAAAATCTGCTGAAGCATTACGCATTTCCTCCTTTTCCAACTTTTGCCTGTCTCTTTTTGAAATGGAACAGTTCTCTTCCCAGGATCAAAACAACAACCAGACCGATCAAAATATTAACGATTGCAGACGGTACTCCAAGCTGTCTTTGCATGGAGCTTGCACCTACCTGCATTGCTGCATAAAGCACTGCCACGAAGAATACGCCAATAGGGTTGTTAAATGCCACAAGTGCGATCAAAACAGCCGTATAGCCACAGTTTGAGGAGATTCCCTCCAGAAGCTTTTTCTGAATGGCAAGAACCTCGATTCCACCTGCCACTGCGGAAAGTCCGCCGCTTAAAAAGGCGGAAAGCACAATATTTTTCATAACAGAAATACCGTTGCAGGTGCTTCCACGTTTGTTCAGTCCAACTGCCTTCAATTCGTATCCCATAGTTGTTTTTTCCAGGAAAAACCATACTACAAGTACACAGATGATTGCGATCAGAATACCTGCATGAAAACGGGTTGCCCGGATCAGGGTTCCAAGCTGTACGGCTTTGTCAATTTTCGCAGACTGCGGAACATTTCCTTCCGGGTCCATCAAAAAAGAACGGACTGCATAGCCAAGAAAATTAATTGCAATATAATTCAGCATAATGGTGACAATAATTTCGGAAATATTGAATTTCGCTTTACAGACTGCTGCAATTAATGCCCACACACCACCAGCCAGAAATCCGATTACCAGGGAAAGGATAATTCTTGGTATTCCCGGAACAGCAGTACAGTTCAGAGCTACCATGGTAGTTGCCATAGCCCCTACATAAAACTGTCCTTCTGCACCAATGTTGAAAAAGCCGGTACGATATGCTACTGCGCAGCCAAGACCTGTAAGGATCAGCGGGCATGCTTTTACAAAAATTTCTGCAAATCCAGCAGGTGTTCCAAAGATTCCACGGAAGAAAAGACCGTATGCTTCCACCGGACTTGCGCCGCATGCAAGAATCAAAGCCGTACCTGCCAGAATTGTGATCACAAGAATCAGAAGTACATCTGTGATCCCTCTTGTTCTTTTTTCCTTCTCCATTATCTTGCCTCCTCTTCTGAAATTCCGCCCATGAGAAGGCCGATTTTCTGTACAGTAGCTTCTTCTCTATTCAGGATTCCCACGATTTTTCCACCAAAAAGCACTGCGATCCTGTCACTTAATGCCATAATTTCTTCCAGATCTGCGGAGATCAGCATAACACCTTTTCCTGCATTTCTCTGATCTATAAGCTGCTGACGGACAAATTCTGTAGCACCGATGTCAAGACCTCTGGTAGGCTGGCTTGCCACGATCACTTTTGCATGATCGTTCAGCTCTCTGGCTATGATCAGCTTCTGCTGGTTTCCGCCTGACAAAAGCTTTACAAGCGTATCAATCCCCGACTTTCCGGATGCGCGCACCTGATATTGTTTCATTTTTTCTGCTGCATTTTTACGGATAGCTGCTTTGTTTATAATAGAATGGTTTGCAAATGGAAGCTTCCCATATTCCCGGAGAACAAGGTTTTCTGAAATGTTCATTCCGGTGATCAGACTGTCTGACAATCTGTCCTCTGAAATATAGGAAACACCTGCTTCATAACGTCCGCGGATATTGATTCCTGCCAGATTCTGTCCGTCCAGAAGAATTTCGCCCTCACCGGTTTTCTGAATTCCGGTGATCACCTCTGCAAGCTCTTTTTGTCCGTTTCCTTCCACACCGGCAATTCCAAGGATTTCCCCTTTGTGAATGGTAAGGCTGATATTCTCAAGCTTATGACGGCTGTGTTTTCTGTGATGATTGGACACATTTTTCAATTCCAGCATAATATCTTTTTTGGGAGAACCTTCTATATGATAGTCATCATTCAGCTCTCGTCCGATCATATAGGCAGACAGCTCTTCCGGATTGGTGTCTGCAGTCACAAGATCTGCCACCTGTCTGCCATCCCGAAGAATGGTAACCTTGTCACTGATTGCCATAATCTCGCTCATACGATGGGTGATGATAATGATTCCATAGCCTTCTTTTTTCAGATTGCGGAGAACATCGAAAAACTGTGTGGTTTCCTGAGGGGTGAGTACGCCAGTAGGCTCATCCAGAATCAGAAGTTCTACATTTCTGTATAATGCTTTCAGGATTTCCACGCGCTGCTGTTCTCCCACTGACAGATCACTGATCACAGCATCCGGGTTCACGTAGAGTCCGTATTTTTCTGCCAGATCAGTCAGCTTCTTTTTTGCAGCAGCTCTGTCCAGGAAAAAGGAGTTGTCCTTCAGATTCAGAACAATGTTATCCAGAACTGTCATTTTATTTACCAGGGAAAAATGCTGCTGGACCATTCCAATGCCTGCATCGATAGCTTCCCTTGGAGAGGCAAAATCCGCTGGCTTGTCTTTCCACAAAATTTCACCGCTGTCTGCAGTGTACAGACCAAATATAATATTAACAAGTGTGGTCTTTCCGGCTCCGTTCTCACCAAGGAGAGCATGGATCTCACCTTTTTCTACCGTCAGGTTGATATCCTCATTTGCATATACGCCGGAAAATGATTTACAGATATGTTTCATTTGAAGAAGAGACATGGTTTTCTCCTTTTTCTCGTATAATTAAAGTGTTTTAAAAAGCTGAAACTTCGGAAGGTTATCTCCACTGACTGATTGATAACTTTCCTCCATTTCAGCTTCATTTGTCTTTGAACAATCAGTTGCCGGATTTCAGATTGCGAGCCATTTTTATAAAAACAGATATCTCAATCCGCGGTTACAAATCCGATTTCTTACTGTCTCATTGTGTAGTCGCGCTCAACTTCAAGCTCGCCGGAAACGATCTTATCAATTGCATCCTGTGCAGTTGCTTTCACATCATCGGAAAGATTGTCGGAAAGGAGAACTTCTACTGCGCCATCTGCCATACCAAGGTTGTAAACATCTCCCTCAAAGCTTCCGTCTGCAACGCTGCCAAGGGCAGTATCAATTACAACATCAAGATTGTAAATTGCAGAATCAAGAATATTGTCAGGTGCTAAAGAGCTCTGATCGTAAGAATCGCCCTGGCACCAGATTCCAGCCTCAACAGCTGCTGTCATTGCACCGTTTCCGCAAGCATTTGCACAATGCTTGATTACGTCTACGCCATTGTCGATCATAGCTTTTGCAGCTTCCTGTGCAAGCTGTGTATCAACAAAAGAGTTTGTCCAGGCTGTCTGAACTTCGATATCAGGATTTACGGATTTTGCTCCGTCTTCATATCCGTTAATGATCTTTACAAGGGAATCTCCAGGGATCGGTCCGATGGCACCAAGTTTACCAGACTCAGAAGTAGAAGCAGCAATGATTCCTTCTACATAAGCGGTCTGCTCACATGCCATAACGTAGGAAGCCACGTTGTCAGCGGAAGCGTCAGCCTCTGTGCAGATGAATTTGGTGTCTGGGTAGGTCTCTGCAACTTCCAGTGCAGGATCACCGAACTCATATCCGTGACCAATTACCACATCATAACCTGCACTTGCATAGTCAGCAAAAGCGGCGGAAATATCAGCAACTTCCAGGTTCTCTGTGTAAGCCAGTTCGTATCCGTATTTCTCACAGGCTTTCTGTGCTCCTTCGTATGCTGTCTGATTCCAGCCCTGGTCATTTGCTGCTCCGGAAAGTAAAAGTGCTACCTTCAGTCCTTCTCCATCAGCTGCCTGTACCGGCTGAGCACATACACCATTTACCATAGCCGCTGTCATTGCCATTGCTAATCCCATAACCACCAGTTTTTTCATCATAATCCTCCTTGATCAGATCCTGTTTTCGTGTATTCGATACTGTTCACTCCGTGGTCAGTATCACTTATTTTTCTTATCCGCAACTTTGTAGTTGCTATAAGGTTTTCTTAAGGCTTCTTTATAGTAAACTATATAGTTACTATAGAGTCAATACATTTTTTCTTTTTTTTGCAAAATTATCTGAAAAACCATTGGAGTCGCACAGGGCAGTTTTTATTATTCTCCAAATTCTTCTGCAACCTTCTTCAGCATTTCCCGGATTGGCAGATGATATGGGCATCTTGTCTCGCACTTGCCGCATCCCACACATGCAGAAGCTTTCACTGCCATGCTGCCGTAGCGGTCTTTCGCCCAGTCAGCCAGATTGTAGCGTTCCAGATATCCTGCGAAAAGGAATGCGCTTGGGATGCTGATTCCAACCGTACATGGCGCACAGTAATTGCAGCGACGGCAGAAATTGGTGCCCAGCTGATGGCGGATCTGTTCCATTTCTGCAAGCTCTGCCTCTGTAAGAGGTGCTGTGTCAGAGCATGCCTTAATGTTCTCTTCCAGTTCAGATACTTCTGCCATTCCCGGGATTACCACAGTAACAGCCGGGTTGGAACAGACATAACGAAGTGCAAGAGTGCCATTCTCAATTGCACCACCTGCTAATGGCTTCATGGCAATAAAGCCCACATTTTTCTCCTGACATTTGCGGATCAGCTCGTCGCCCTGGTTTTCTACGATATTATATGGAAACATGATTGTCTCCACCCAGTCCAGATTCAGTGCGCGCTCAAAAACAGCTGTAGAATGTGCAGTCAGACCGATATGACCAATTTTACCGGCTGCTTTCGCCTCCAATAAAGCCTCCAAGGCACCGCCCTCACCTATAACAGTGTCCAGCTGTTCCATGCTTGGGTTGTGTACCTGATACAGGTCAATGTGATTGGTTCGAAGATTGCCAAGGCTCTTCTCAATGTCTGCTGCCATGGCTTCTCTGGTTCTTGCCATACTCTTGGTGGCAATTACAAATTTGTCACGAATTCCTTCAAGGGCATAACCAAGATACTCCTCGCTGACCGTATAGCCTCTGGCTGTATCGATATAATTCACACCCTCTTCTGCCAGCTGCTTCATTAATTTCTTAGTACCTTCCGCGTCAATTCTCTGGATGGGGATTCCGCCAAAGCCCATACGGGAAATCTTAAGACCAGTTTTTCCAAGTGTTGTATATTCCATTTGTGCTCCTCCTTATTTTTGGTATACAATAATTTATAAAATGTGTCTGAAATTAACAAAATATGCCACCGGCATACGCCGATGGCACATAAATAAACAGCTTATGCGATTTAGAACGGATATTCGCAATCCGCTTCCGCTACTTGCTCATAAATAAATAACTGCTCCGCAGTTATTTATACTCGTGACAGGTACTCGCCTGTTCTGGTGTCAATTTTCAGCTTGTCGCCCTGGTTAACGAACAGCGGAACCATTACCTGTGCTCCTGTCTCAACGATAGCCGGTTTGGTAGCACCCTGAGCTGTATTTCCAGCGAATCCTGGCTCTGTCTCTGTAACTACAAGCTCAACGAATAACGGAGGCTCAATAGCGAATACATTGCCATTGTGAGAACAGATCTTAACCATCTCATTCTCTTTTACAAATTTAAGAGAATCGCCAACCTGCTCTTCTGTAAGACCAACCTGGTCAAATGTCTCTACGTTCATGAAGTAATATAATCCGCCATCGCTGTAGAGATACTGCATATCAACACGCTCGATACGTGCTGTAGGGAATTTCTCTGTAGGACGGAAAGATTTCTCTAACACGGATCCTGTAATAATATTTTTGTATTTGGTTCTAACGAAAGCAGCTCCCTTACCCGGTTTAACGTGCTGGAATTCTACGATCTGACAAACGTTGCCATCAATTTCTACTGTGACACCGTTTCTGAAATCACCTGCTGAAATCATAATTAATTTTTCCTCCTTATAGTGCTTATGACTAGAAATATTTTATTATATATGTACCATTTTTTCAACTACTTTTTTTCATATGCAGCCAAATTTTCCTGTTTTTCCCATATATTATGGCAAAATACTTTTGTATTCACGGAAGCTGTTCTTCAATTTCCTTGATTAGTTCCTCAAAAGGCTTCACTCCTGTCACAACTTCAATATCTGCAAATTTATGATAAATCGGATCACGTTGTTTCAGAAGCTTTTTGATCTTTTCATCCTGATTTTCGCCTTCCAGAAGAGGATTGCTATTTCCCTCAAGCCTCTTGCGGAGAGTCTCAGCAGACCCCTTCAGGTAAACAACTGTACCCAGCTGCTTAATATACTGCTCATTCTGCTCCTGAACCGGAAGACCTGCGCCAAGAGAAATCACTTTTCTTTCTTTATCTTCAATCAGAGCTTTCACAGTCATAGTTTCCAGAGCACGGTAATATGGCTCTCCAAATTTCTGTAAAATCTCCTTTACGGACATGTTCATCTTCTTAACGATCACCTTGTCCACATCCACAAATGTCAGTCCCAGGTCACTGGACAGACGTTTCCCCACTCTTGTCTTGCCAGAACCCATAAATCCGATCACCACAATATGGTTCATGAATTCTTCTCCTCCTTGGTATAAAAATGTAATACAATTTTCTCCAGATAGCGCTTCAGCACGATCTGGATCTCTTCCTTGGGATTGATCGGCTTTACCAGAATATTACGAAGGCCAGCATTCTTAGCCCCCCATATATCGGTAAAAAGCTGGTCTCCGATAAAGACCGTATTCCCTGTGTTTGTTCCAAGTCTCTCCATGGCCCTTTCATAGCCTTTTCTGGACGGCTTGGCAGCCATTTCAATGAACTGAGCGCCTACTGAAGCGGCAAATGGTTCTACCCTTTTTTTCCTGTTGTTTGACACCAGACAGCAGGAAAAGCCAATGTCGCGAAGCTGCTGAAAAAGCCGGACAGCTTCCGGATCTGCCGGTGCCCCATGAGGAACCAGGGTATTGTCGATATCAAACAAAATCCCCCTGTATCCCTCCTGGTATAGTTTTTCATAGTTGACTACATATGCTGAATCCAGATATTCATCTGGAAAAAAGCGTTCAAACATTCTGTTACATCCTTTAATTCTTTTATTTTCTATGGTAATACAGATTGCGGGAATGATTTTTCAAACAGACTCCGGCAACGCGCTTTGCAATGCACAGAAATCATGTATTCACATGACCTCGCGCCTGTTTTCCAAGAGGTTCTGTCAGGATCCCGTCACCTGCTTAGGTACGCCTGCAGTTCCTCATAATGGTCTTTCACCACATCATAACCATGCTGATAAAACGCCATCAGCTTCTCTTTGTTCGCCTCCGCACGCCCCACAGTGGGAATTTCCGGGCGGATGACAAAAATATGTCCTTCCCTCTCCCATTTTTCCAGAAGCTCCAAAGTCCGGTTGTAGCTGCGGTAACGATTATATAAAGTGTTCAAAAATTCCGGATAATGCCGAAATGCAGCCACATAAAGCGGAGTGCTCTTTCCCGGTTTCTTCTTGCGGTAACCCATATTTCGGGTAAGGATCACCACGTTCTTCCGATATCCCTTCTCCATGGCATGGATCAAGGGAATCGAATCTGCAATGCCGCCATCCAGATAAGGAACACCGTCAATCTCTACCATGGGGCTTACAACAGGAATACTGGAAGAAGCCCTTCCAATATCCATCAGACGCTTTCTGTCATGCTTCTCAGTCATATATTCCGCATCACCAGTCTGGCAGTTAGTCACTACCAGCTCACACTCCGTATCTGACTGAAAAAAAGTATCAAAATCAAACGGAAACAATTCATTTGGATATTTGTCAAACAGCATATCCATGTCAAAAAGCTCATGCTTCTTAAGAGCTTCCTTAGTAGCAATATAGCTGTTTGCCTTATCCTCTATGATCATGCAGTCCCTGGTCCTTCCAGGCTGCCAGGATACATAATCAAGAGCATTGCAGGAACCAGCGGAAACACCCACCACATATGGGAATTTCACCTCTTTTTCCATAAGATAATCCAGAACCCCTGCTGTAAATACTCCCCTGCTTCCCCCGCCCTCCAGGACCAGGGAAGACTGATGCTTCACTGTCATTCTTATTCACGCTCCTTAAGCGGTACGTATACAGCCGGAGCCAGAACGTTCTTGTAAGCCGGACGGATGATCTTGTCTGTATTGATCAGTTCTTCCATTCGGTGGGCGCTCCAGCCCACAATACGTGCCACTGCAAAAATCGGTGTATACAGCTCAAGAGGCAGATCCAGCATGCTGTAAACAAAACCGCTGTAAAAATCCACGTTTGCGCTGACACCCTTGTAAATATGGCGCTCCTCGGCGATAACCTCCGGAGCCATTTGCTCTACCATCGCGTAGAGATTGTATTCTTTCATACGGCCTTTTTCTCTGGCCAGAGTCTCAACAAAGCCTTTCAGTACCTGGGCACGAGGATCCGATACCGAATAGATCGCGTGTCCCATACCATAAATAAGACCTCTCTTATCAAAAGCTTCTTTGTGAAGCAGTTTCTTCAGATACTCTCTTACTTCCTCTTCGTCAGAAATATCCTTCACATTCTTCTTCAAATCCTGGAACATACTTACAACCTTAATATTGGCACCACCGTGCTTCGGACCTTTCAGAGAACCGAGAGCTGCTGCGATTGCAGAATAGGTGTCTGTTCCGGATGAGGAAACAACGTGTGTAGTAAATGTAGAGTTATTACCACCGCCGTGCTCCATATGAAGGATCAGGGCAAGATCCAGGATCTTCGCCTCCAGATGGGAATATTTCTTATCCGGGCGAAGCATACGGAGGATATTCTCCGCTGTGGAAAGCTCTTTCTTCGGATTGTGAATATAAAGGCTCTTGCCGCATACATAGTGATTGTAAGCCTGATATCCATAAACAGATAAAAGAGGAAATACACTGATCAGATTCAGGCACTGTCTCAGTATATTCGGAAGGGAAATATCATCCGGCTCCTTGTCATAGCAATAAAGTGTAAGCACACTTCTGGACAGGGCATTCATAATGTCCTTGGACGGTGCTTTCATGATAACGTCCCTTACGAAATTCGTAGGAAGGGAGCGCTGGTTCGCCAGAAGCTTGGTGAAATCCTCCAGTTCCTCCTCATTCGGAAGCTTGCCGAACAGTAAAAGATAGGTAGTTTCTTCGAAGCCGTATCTGTCATCTTCAATAAATCCCCTGGTCAACTCCTTGATGTCATATCCCCTGTAGGAAAGACTGCCCGCACAGGGCACTTCCTTGCCGTCAACCACCTTCGTGGCGCATACATTGGAAATCTGCGTCAGACCCGCCAGGACGCCCTTACCATTGATATCGCGAAGCCCTCGCTTTACATCGTATTTCTGATAAAGAGACAGATCCAGGCTGGAATGCTCCTTGCAAACCTCCGTCAGGTTCTCTATTTCCGGTGTTACTTTCATCTTAAATCCTGTCATTCAAATAAACTCCTTTCTTTTTAATCCGTCCGATAATCCGTTCCTCCCTCAATTATTAATGCTGTCAGAGTCAGAAGCGGATGCTTCTGCTCCGGCATTGTAAATGGATAATCTGTGACTGCCATTGTTTTATTATCTTCTTATCGCTGTTTATAGGTGGACAAGAAATCCTTCAGCTTGTCCATAGCCTTCTCCAGCTGACGCACATTCGGCAGATATACTACGCGGAAGTGGTCAGGACAATTCCAGTTAAAGCCCTTTCCCGGCACCAGAAGCACCTGTTTCTCATGTAAGAAATCAAGAGCAAACTGCTCGTCATTGTGAATATTGAATTTTTCTGTATCGATCTTCGGAAAAATATAGAACGCAGCCTTGGGCTTTACGGCTGTGATTCCCGGAATGTCATTGAGTGCCTTGTAGATAAAATCTCTCTGCTCATAAACTCTTCCGCCTGGCTGAATGTACTCATTTACACTCTGGTATCCACCAAGTGCAGTCTGTACAATGGACTGGGCCGGAACATTGGAGCAAAGACGCATGGAGGAAAGCATGTTAATACCTTCAATATACCCCTTCGCCTTATTCTTGGCACCACTTAAGATCATCCATCCAATACGGAAACCAGCGATCATATGGGACTTGGAAAGTCCGGAAAAAGTAACGCAGAATACGTCTGGTGCAAGGGATGCAATAGAAGTATGCTTATAGCCATCCATGATCAGACGGTCGTATATCTCATCTGAAAAAATGATCAGCTCGTGCTCTCTTGCGATCTGCACGATCTGCTCCAGGATCTCCTTGGGATAAACTGCTCCTGTAGGGTTATTCGGATTAATGATAACAATTGCTTTGGTCTTGTCTGTGATCTTGCTCTTAATATCATCAATGTCCGGATACCATTCAGACTGCTCATCACAAATATAATGAACTACATTTCCCCCTGCCAGAGTCGCAGTAGCTGTCCACAAAGGATAATCCGGTGCAGGGATCAGAATCTCATCCCCGTTATCCAGAAGTGCCTGCATACAGAGATTGATCAGCTCACTGACACCATTACCTGTATAAATATCACTCATGGTAACCCCGGGAATTCCTCGAAGCTGGGCATACTGCATAATGGCCTTTCTTGCGGAAAAGATTCCCTTGGAATCGGAATATCCCTGCGAGGTACGAATATTGCTCAGCATGTCCAGAATTACTTCCTGCGGTGCAGAAAATCCAAATGGATATGGATTGCCGATATTCAGCTTCAGAATCTCCATTCCATCCTCTTCCATTCTGGCCGCTTCATCCACTACCGGTCCTCGCACATCATAAAGTACGTTATCCAGTTTACTGGACTTCTCGAATGTTTTCATTTATTTCACTCCTCATCTTACTACTTATGGCCGGCATATCTAATATGGAAAAAATCTATATCTGTCTTTTTCCTGCTCCGGCATAATGTATTTCTTGCTATCTATCATCTCATATTTGGCTCATTTTCGCAAGCCTTAATGAAATTTTTGGAAATATGAAAAAAACTCTTTTCATTTTTAGCACTTTAGTGTATAATAGCGTCGTTAAAAAATTTTACACCTATCTGGATGAGGAGGAATTACAATGTCTTACACAGAAGAAGTATACGAAAGAGTCGTAGCACAGAATCCAGGTGAGCCTGAATTTCACCAGGCAGTAAAGGAAGTTCTGGATTCCCTGAAGGTCGTAATTGACAAAAATGAAGAAGAATACCGCAGCATGTCCCTTCTGGAGCGTCTTGTAGAGCCGGAAAGAATCATTTCCTTCCGCGTTCCATGGGTAGATGACAAGGGCGTTGTTCAGGTAAACAAGGGATATCGTGTACAGTTTAACAGCGCTATCGGACCTTATAAGGGTGGTCTTCGTTTCCATCCGTCAGTAAACCAGGGTATCTTAAAATTCCTTGGATTTGAGCAGACATTTAAGAACTCCCTTACCGGACTTCCAATCGGTGGTGGTAAAGGTGGTTCCAACTTTGACCCGAAAGGCAAATCTGACAGAGAGGTTATGGCATTCTGCCAGAGCTTCATGACAGAGCTTTCCAAATATATCGGTGCTGACACTGATGTTCCGGCTGGTGATATCGGTGTAGGCGGACGTGAGATCGGTTATTTATTCGGACAGTACAAGAGAATCCGCGGATTATACGAGGGTGTTCTCACAGGTAAAGGACTTACCTACGGCGGATCTCTGATCCGTACACAGGCTACCGGATATGGTGTTGTTTATATGCTTGATGAGATCATGAAAGCACATAACGATTCTATTGATGGAAAGACATTCATCGTAACAGGATCCGGAAACGTTGCAATCTATGCTGTAGAGAAAGCTCAGCAGCTTGGCGGCAAGGTTGTTGCTATGTGTGACTCCAACGGATATATTTATGATCCGGAAGGAATCAAGCTTGACATTGTGAAAGATATCAAAGAAGTAAAACGTGGACGTATCAAAGAGTACGCAGACCGTGTTAAGGGTGCTTCTTACACAGAAGGTACCGGAATCTGGAACATCAAATGTGATGTATACCTTCCATGTGCTACCCAGAACGAGCTTGCTCTTGATGGTGCTAAGACACTTGTTGCAAACGGCTGCAAATATGTAGTTGAGGGTGCGAACATGCCTACTACTCTTGATGCTACCACTTATCTCCAGGAGAACGGTGTTCTGTTCATGCCTGGTAAAGCAGCTAACGCTGGTGGTGTTGCTACTTCTGCTCTTGAGATGAGCCAGAACTCCATGAGACTTTCCTGGACAGCAGAGGAAGTTGATGCGAAGCTTCATGGAATCATGGTAGACATCTTCCACAAAGCTGATGACGCTGCTAAGCGTTATGGTATGAAAGACAACTATGTTGCCGGTGCTAACATCGCCGGATTTGAGAAAGTTGTAGATGCTATGAAAGCTCAGGGCATCTGCTGATTCTCTGTCATCTGAAGTTTCAAAAAGACAGGTCCGCTGCGGCCTGTCTTTTTTATTCCATTTAATACTTGTTTATACAGAAAAAAATCCCCGCTCTCTGGCGAGGATTTCAGACTGTAGACAAAGCCCTGCTTTTGCAGGGTTTTGCTATTGTTGGAACCGCTTTTCTGCTATAATGAATATCAGAAGGGCGGTGTTTTTTATGATGACGAAAAATACTGTCCGGATAACGGTCGTCCCAGTATGGATCCCGTCATGCTGATAAAGATACCATTCATTCAGTATCTCTATGGGATAAAAAGCATGCGTCA
>NZ_JBDPGY010000031.1:0-34168 GCF_039841815.1 Ruminococcus sp. 1001136sp1
AGGCAGACGGCGTGATGGAAGCATATATCCGTGTTGGAAATGAAAGCGTAATTGCCCCTGATTACATTGTGAATGAATTGATCTTAAAGGGAACCAATCAGTCCTTTGACACCTTAACAACAGAAGCTGTGAAAAAGGATTACAGCTTCACACTCCTGGAGGCAACCTATCTGGAACGAACCGGCCTCCGCTTCGAGCCATCCGATTATGTCTCCTTCGGTTTGGCTGACAAAAATGGGTTCTTGACCAATGCCGGAAAGCTCATGACCGATCAGCACACAGTTTATAACTCCCGTATGTTCTGTACCCGGTAGAATGGCTTGGAAAAAGGCTCTATCTTTGATGATGCGCTGGACGATAAAGAATACGATATTTACAGTATTCGTTCGATGCGACGAAACCCTGTGATTGATGACCTGTTCCACCGCATGAAGTACATGGAACGCCGTGGAAGTGGTCTGCGCAAAATCGTCAGTGAAACTGAACAGCTGCCCGGATACAAAGAGGCATATAAGCCCGAATTTTCCTCAACAGCGACAGATTTCAGAGTCATCTTGAAAAATGTAAACTACAACTTAGAGGGTGGCGCCCACCAAGTTACCCACCAAGATATTGAACTATCAACGGTGTCCAAACAGATTTTGGCTTTTTGCACAACACCAAAATCCAAGAAAGAACTTGCAATATTTTGCAGATTCAAAGATTTAAGAAACTTCACTTTGAAGCATATCAATCCGCTTTTAGAATCCGGGCAATTAGAAATGACTATTCCCGATAAACCTAAAAGTCGCAATCAAAAATATATTACAGTTCGTTCCGAATAAACAGAGAAGCAGGACATTGGGTCTCATCTCCCATTGTCCTGCTTCTTTTTATTGCTATACAAGTAAGAAAACCCCGGAAAGCCTTGATTTCCCGGGGTTTTTGAACCATTTTGATATAGTCTGAGCAGTCGATTATCGCTTGCTGAACTGTGGAGCGCGACGAGCTGCTTTGAGACCGTATTTCTTACGCTCTTTCATACGAGGATCACGAGTAAGGAATCCAGCTGCTTTAAGAACTGGTCTGTACTCTTTGTCTGCCTCAAGGAGTGCTCTGGAGATACCATGTCTGATAGCACCAGCCTGTCCTGTGTATCCGCCACCATGTACGTTTACAAGTACGTCAAATTTTCCTTCTGTCTCGGTAGCAGCCAGTGGCTGACGAACGATAACTTTAAGTGTGTCTAATCCAAAATACTCATCAATGTCTCTTTTATTGATAGTGATTTTACCAGTACCTGGGGTAAGGTAAACTCTTGCTACTGATTTTTTTCTTCTTCCTGTTCCGTAGAATTTTGCGCTAGCCAATGTTTTCTACCTCCTAATTAAAATGTTAAAACTTCCGGTTTCTGAGCCGCATGTTTGTGTTCAGGTCCGGCATAAACGAAAAGTTTTGTGTACATTTCTCTTCCTAATGGTCCTTTTGGAAGCATACCTTTAACTGCCAGCTCAACAACTTTCTCAGGTTTCTTAGCCATCATCTCTTTTAATGTAGTCTCTTTCATTCCACCTACATAATCAGAGTGATTGTAGTAGATCTTCTGATCCATTTTCTTTCCTGTAACTTTGATCTTATCAGCGTTGACAACGATCACATAATCACCTGTGTCAACGTGTGGTGTAAACTGAGGTTTGTTCTTTCCTCTTAAAACGCTTGCTACGCCAGAAGCCAGACGGCCAAGGGTGCAACCTTCAGCGTCAACTACATACCATTTTCTCTCGATTTTATCTGGATTAGCCATATAAGTCTGCATGGTTTTACCTCCTGTTATTTATCAACGATTGTTTGTATAAATGCGAATTCTCGCATATGTTAGTAATATGGAAACGATGGTGCAATTACTGCGGAAATGTCCGAAACCGCTGATAAATACCGTCGCCGGGGCTATTGGCTAAAGTATCTCGCACTACGTCACATTGAGTTATTATATTATAAGCCTCCGTTTCTGTCAACCACTTTTTCCCCATATTTCCATCTTTTTTTCAAAAAGTTTTCCACATTCTTACTGGATTGCCGATCAATTTTTCCACAAAGCCAGCTTGCTGCCTCCACCTTATACACGCCCATCCACAACAGGTGTCTTTTGGAACAACAATTTATACACACTTTAATCAGGCATTTTATAAATTTTCTCTGGTATTTTTCTCCGCAATGTGCTACATTAAAAAGAATGTATTCACAGGATACACAGTAACTATTTTATTTTTTCAGATAACTATTCAGCAAATACTATTCCGCGAGGCATTTTCACTATGAAAGCCCCAGGAGACAGCTGTGGAAGTGCCGCAGGAGGGTTCGCCTTTCTGTGCATCACAAAGCGCGTAACTGTAAGAGAACTGAACAGTTACTTTTATTTGAGGTGAAGTTTTCATGATAACATTTTTATCCCATTTTTTCATCAAAAATTACAAAGACTACAACTCCCCCCAGGTTCGCCAGTCTTATGGCATGCTCTGCGGAGCTGTGGGAATTGCCTTGAACATTTTTCTTTTTATAGGAAAATGGCTTGCCGGAATCCTAAGCGGCTCTATTGCCATCACGGCGGATGCCTTCAACAACTTATCGGATGCAGGCTCCTCTGTGATCACTCTGGTGGGCTTCAAGCTCTCCGGACAAAAACCGGATACAGAGCATCCCTTTGGACATGGACGCATGGAATATATCTCCGGACTTCTTGTCTCAGTTGCGATTCTGATCATGGGCTTCGAGCTGATCCGCTCCTCCATTGACAAGATCCGCACCCCGGAGCCCATTGAATGCAGCCCGGTTATTATTGCTATCCTTATTGCATCTATTCTGGTAAAAATATATATGTACTACTATAACCGCACTATCGGTCACAAAATCGACAGTACTGCCATGCAGGCTACAGCCGGAGACAGTTTAAGTGACACAGTTTCCACCAGCCTGGTTCTTCTGGCAACCATCATCAGTCAGCTTACCGGACTGGTGCTGGACGGATGGTTCGGTGTCCTGGTGGGCATTTTTATCTTCTATACCGGAACCACTACAATGAAGGATACCATTGATCCCCTTCTCGGACAAGCCCCGGAAAAAAATTTAGTAGAGGAAATTGAAGAGATCGTTCTTGCCCATCCCCTTGTCCACGGCATGCATGACCTGATTGTCCATGACTACGGTCCAGGCAGACTGATTCTTTCCCTCCACGCTGAGGTTCCCGCCCACGGAGATCTGCTGATCATCCATGATGAGATTGACAACATTGAGCATGAGCTTCAGGACAAACTGAATTGTTCTGCCACCATCCACATTGATCCCATTGTCACAGACAACAAGGAGGTCAATGAAATACGCAGCCAGATTGAAGAAATCACCCGCAATCTGGACCGTCGTCTTTCCATTCACGATTTTCGCATAGTAGAAGGTCCTACCCACACAAACCTGATCTTCGACGTAGCGGTTCCTTTCGAATGCAAACTCACCAACGTGGAGATCACAAATCTCCTCAAAGAACGCATCCGCAATATGGATGATGGCAACTATTGTGCCGTGATTCAAATCGACAGAGTATATTCATAAAAAATTCTTTTCCCCATACAAAAAGACTGGTTCTTCATGCAGCTGCATGAAAAATCAGTCTTTTTGTTATTTCGTCCGCACTGCGTCCGCTTTGAAGTACCTTTCCTTATCGAATATTCAAATAGACATCCTCTCTCGTATGAAATCCCCCGTCAATGATCACCTTATCCATATTTTCCGCCGTCACCGCGATTGGATCGATTTTATAATAAGGAATGTCATATGTCCCGTCATTGAAGGTTTCTACTGCCTTGTATTCCCCTTCTCCGGAAGTAATATCCTCTCCTTTGCCAAGCGCCACTGCGAACTCGGCCGCCGTATTCGCTTCCTGTTCAATAGGCTTATAGACAGTCATTTCCTGTGTACCTTCCACAATCCTCTGACAAGCTGCCAGATCCGCATCCTGGGCCACCACAGCAACCTTCCCGGCCAGCCGATTCTCCGACAATACCTTCACTGCCTGACTTGCCAGATCATCATTTCCGCACATCACCCCTACAATATCTTTTGTAACTTCCAACCCCTGAGTCACATGATTTCCGGCCAGCTCTGCCATCCAGTTATCGCAATATCCCGTATAAACCACATTCAGATTACTGTCCTCAATAACCTTATTGAAGCCACGCACAACTTCATCCACATTTCTGTCTGTAGGAGATCCATTGATGGCAAAAATATTTCCTCCCTCCGGGCAAGCCTTGACCAGAGCCTCTCCCATAAGGGTTCCAACCTTTTCATTATCAATGGTAATATACAGATCTGCATTAACATTTTCCACAATGCGGTCATAACAGATTATATAAATCCCCATTTCCCGGGCTTCCTTCAGCACATCATACAGCGCATTTCCATCAATAGGGATCACCACGATCACATCCATCTTTTTCTTAATGAAATACTCTATCTGGGAAATCTGCTCTTCCACAACGCCTCCGGCTACCTGCACATTCACCTCTGCTCCAAGGCTCTGGGCAGTAGAAACAAACATATCCCGGTCCCGCAACCATCTCTCAATTACAAAAGAGTCAAAGCTAAGCCCGATCTGCAGCTTATCTTCCTCTTTTGCTTCTTTCTTCTGCGGCTCCTGAGGCTTATTTCCGCAACCTGCTGCCAATGCAGCTGCCAGGAGCAAAGCCAGCGACAAGAGCAGCCAACGACACTTTCTCATTTTCCATACCTCGCTTTATACTCACTTGGAGTCATATCCATCTGCTTCTTAAAAATCCTGCTGAAATAATTGGGATCCGAATATCCGCTCTGAATTCCCGCTTCCTTTACGCTCACATTTGCATCTACCAGAAGCTCTTTGGCTTTATCGATCCGGACTCTGGTCAGATACTCAATAAAATTCTCTCCAGTCTCCTCCTTAAAAATCTTGCTGAAATAATAAGGACTGATATTCACCTGACTGGACACATCATCCAGAGAAATATCCCTGCTGTAATTTTCCTGAATATAAAGCATGGCCTTCTTTACCGCGGAATTGGACTGATCTTCCTTCTGATCCCGGATTGCCCGGCATACATTTACCATCTTTTCCTGGAACCATTTACGAAGATCCTCATAGGTAGAAAGCGACATTGCAGTATCCAAATAGTCCCTGCGGTAACTAAATCCATAATTGATTGCGCCGCTGTCAAAGGCAATCTTCTCTCCCCAGATAATAAACTCCAGTATTTTCAGGCGGATATTATTCATATCCTGTGAATAATGCTCTACCATCCAGTCACAGAAGAAGTTCACCTCCTGGAGCATCCCCTCCTCATTTCCCTCCTCAAGACAGCGGAACATCCTCTTCTCATCATTGCCGGGAAAAGCCTCGTCATAGACGCCATTCTGGGAAAGATCCTCTATATGTATTACCCTGCTCAGGCTTCCGTTTAATGCCCGGAGTGCTTCGCGGTAAGATCTCTCAAGCTCTTCCATTTCCCATACTCTTCCAATTCCCACACGGAATTTTGCATCCAGTCTGCCTTCCAGCCTTGTCACCAGTTCTCTTGCCTTTTCCACCAGATCGATACGGTCTTCGTAAGGATTCTGAAAAATTTCACAAGGCACTACCACAGGGATACGGTTGGACATAATATTTCCAACCACACAGGGAAAAGCAGACTTCACCACATCCCGGAATTCCGGATAAAAGCTTTGCGCCTTCACATTCATTCCAACCGGGCTTACCAGTCTTCCATTTTCATAGCTTTGTCCAAACTGCACCACCATAACATAACCCTGGCCATATTCAATATCCAGAAGCTGCTGGTAATAACCTGCTGCTGCCATCTCCTTCTGGAAAAGAAGAGAATTCACATAACCAGATTCCACAACCGGGATAACTGTCTCTAGCTTTTCCTGGATTTTCAACAGATTACTTCTCTGATCACGAACCTTATCCACCTTTGCTGTCGCTTCTTCCACCACAGAAATAATCTTACTTTTCGAAATCGGTTTCGTAAGATACTGTTCCACACCAAGATTGATGGCTTCTTTGGCGTAATCAAATTTGTCATATGCAGAAACTACATAAAACAAGGCGGAATTGTTGAACTTCCGGATTTCCCGCATAGCCTGGATTCCGTTAATTCCAGGCATGTGAATATCCATAAACACAATATCCGGGTGAAAGGTCTCCGCCTTCTCGATTACCGCCCTTCCTGTTTTCGCAGTTTCCACACTGCATTTATCTCCGAATTCAGCCAGAATCACTCCTTTAAAAGCTTCCAGCATAAGTCCTTCATCATCTGCTATCAGAATACGGTACATTTTTTTGCTCCCCTTTATTCAGCCTCTGTCACTGCTTATTGCAGCATACTCCATGCTATCACTTTTTACTCATTCACTGGTACCTTCAACCTCCACCGGTAAGGTGATATGCACACTGGTTCCAAGTCCAAGGCCCTCACTTTCTATGGTAAGAAGATCTTTTTGTTTATAATACAATTCCAATCTGTCAATTACATTTCCTACTGCTATGCCTGTAGAATAACGGTCCTCTCCATTATTTCGTGCTTTCCCTGCCATAACGGATTGAATCATCTCCTGTGTCATTCCGGCGCCATTATCACTGACTGTGATTTCCAGGTCATCCCCATCCTTGTGAATGGACATTCTGATTTTTCCAGTTTCCATACAGTCGTGAATTCCATGCTGCACGGCATTTTCCACCAGAGGCTGCAAAATCATGCTTGGAATCCTGAAATTCCCGATTCCCTCATCCACATCTTTTTCATAATTGATATCTCCGGCAAATCGGACATTTAAAATATAAATATAATTGTCAACTGCATCCACCTCTTCCCAGAGAAGAGCATCATCCTCCATTTTCCGCACATTATATCGGAAAAAGTCTGCCATCTTTTCCAGAAAAACGCCAGTACGCTCTGCATCCTCCAGCATGGCAAGCTGGGCCCCGGCATTCAGACAGTTAAACAGGAAATGAGGATTGATCTGAGCCTGAAGATATTTCAGCTGTGCTTCTTTCAGATGGGTCTCCATAAGAAGCTCCCTCTCCTTCATCTGTGCCTGCTTCTCTATACTCTCACGCTGTTGTTTAATATGAATGCGTATGCTGTCCAGCATCTGATTAAAGCTCCGGGTTACCACGCCAACCTCATCCTCGCAGACAACAGGCAGAATTGGCACATTCAGATTTCCCATGGCAACCTCATGCGCAGTACTGGAAAGCTGGGTCAGCGGCCGGATCATGGATTGCACAAACAGAATGATAATAGCCACACCTACTGCCGCCACAATGAAAATAACCACCAGCGCCAGCCGATACAGTACATCCATAGAAGAAAGCAGGAGCTGGTAATTGGAGGAATTCATCCGGAAGCGCAGATTATTCAGCTTGTAAATATAAGAATTGATATATTCATAAAGCTGCAGCTCTTTTTCATAAGAAGCCTTGTACTTCTCAATATTTCTGCCTCGCTTGGCCTGAACAGTCTCGCTGGTCTGATTCAGATAGCTTTCTGACATTCTGCGTATATTTTTTTCCAGCATTTTTACTTCATTATCCACATTCCGGTCATTCAGCTTATCCAGAAGCTCCCGGTAATCCTGCTCATAGCGATAGTAATTTTCCAGAGCCTTGGTTCCCTTTATATTCAGATATTCGTAAACCGTTCCTTCCAGCTTGTTTAAGGTGTCCGAGAGATCATTAATCGCTGCATTGCTGGAAAAAACAGCATCAATCCGGTCTACACCGGTATGGATCTGTTCAAAGATAAAAAAATTGATGCATACTACAAATACCATGACAAGGGCCATAACAAAGCTTAATCTTGTCTGTATGGAATTCTGGACGGAAAGGCTTTCTTTTCTCTTTCTCACTTAATTCCCCTCCGTTCTGTAAGTCCCAACATTGCTTCTGGTGATCACATGCTGACCCACACTGTAATAGTTGCTGGTATGTCCCAAGGAGGAAAACTCTTCCAGGGCATTCACGCTGTATCTTCCGATTTCATCCATATCCAGAGCGATAGCCGAAGAAATAATCCCTTTGCTGATACCATCCAGAATTACATCGGAATAATAAAAACCAACTACATCCACATTTCCAACCTGGTTATAGTCAACCAGAGCCTGGTAAACGCACTCTGTCACAACCTCGTCCATGCACACCAGCACATCTGGCAGGTTCTCCTCGCTTACAAAAATATCCCGGACAAATTCCTCTGTATCAAAGCCAGAGCTGCTGTCAATGTTGTATTCTGAAATCGTTACGGTCTGATAATCCTTCTTTTTTTCCTCCAGTTCTTTTTTAATCTGGTAATAAATCAGATTGGTCTCCTGGGTCTTGGACTGGGAATTTGACAAAAGAAGGACCTGCGTATTCTCATGCTCCTTTAAAAGTCCAAGGATCTGTTCCGTGTAAGCATTTCCCAGCTGATAACTATTCAGTCCAACAAAGCTGATTCTGGCACTGGAGGAATCATCTGTCAGCACCGTAACTACTGGAATATCCGCATCTGAGGCCTCCTGGATCAGTTCCTGCTCTTCATCGCTTCCATCAGCTTCCAGAATGATCCCGTCCACCTGGGAGGCAATTCCAATACGCAGATAATCCGCCTGACTATAATTGGAATCGTGCCCGGGCTCGATCAATTCCAGATAAGCATCTGCATCCTTTGCCGCCTGGCTGGCGCTTTCATAGATGGAATCCCACATCAGGGTATTTTCCGCTCCTGCTATCATCAGATAATGTTTTGCGTAACTGGATGCACCCTCGCCTTCACCAAGATCCACCTGATCCAGTTTTTTCTGGAAATAAATCCAGATTCCAGAGAGAAATAACATACAGCCTACTATAATAAAAAAAACAGTCAATGTGGATTTTTTCATAATTAATAAGTTCCTTTATTGCCCGCGCTTTTGCCTGTAGGCAAACCGCCATTTTATAAATATGATTTCAAATATCTACAGTTTACCATATTTGCATGCTATATGCAAAAGAAGCCATTGCATTTCTGCAACAGCTCCTTTCTAATTACTTTTTACTGCACTCTCAGCAGTTTTTTTGCAATTATTTAGTTGGATTTTCTGTTAGAGATAACATCAAATACAACTGCGATCAGAAGTACAGCACCTTTTACAACATACTGCCAGGAATCACCGATACCCATGATTGACATACCCATGTTGATAACACCAAGGAGAAGAGCACCGATTACAACACCGCCTACAGTACCACTTCCACCGTATGCAGAAGCACCACCGATGAAACAGGAACCGATTGCATCCATCTCGAAGGATGTACCTGTACTACCATTTACAGAACCTACACGTGCTGCGCAGAGAAGACCGGCAAGACCAGCAAGTAAGCCCATGTTTGTATATGCAATGAAATAAACCTTATTTGTATCGATACCGGAAAGCTGTGTTGCTTTCTCGTTACCGCCGATTGCGTAGAAGTAACGTCCAAACGCTGTCTTGGATGTGATGAAGTTGTAGATCATGCAGATTGCAACTACCCATACAAGCATTACGGAAATACCTTTATACTGATATAATTTGTAGCAATACCACAGAATAACAACTGCAATCACGGCTGCTCTGCTGTAATCAGAAGCTGCTGTATTCTGGCGATAACCTTTTTTCGCTTTGTTTGCTCTGGAACGCATGGTAGAGAAAATAATATAGCATGCGATCAGAACACCAACGATCAGTGCAGAATATTTCTTTCCATCATCAAGTCCCGGAATGTTAATGTAGGATGTAAATACATTCAGGAAAGATTTGTTCTGGATAGATACTGTCTTATTATCCAGTACCAGACGTCCAAATCCACGGAAAATGAACATGCCGGCAAGTGTTGTGATAAATGGAGGAATTCTCTTATAACCAATCCAGTAGCCCTGCCATACACCAACCAGAAGGCCGATTACCAGGCAAAGGAGAATGGTGATAAATGGATTGAAGCCCTTGCTGCCGATCAGGACAGCTGCAACACCACCAACGAAGCAGATAACAGATCCAACAGAAAGATCGATGTTACCACCAGTTAAGATACAGAGTAACATACCACATGCAAGAACCAGTACGTATCCGTTCTGGAGCATAAGGTTTGACATGTTCTGTGCGAAAAGAAGTCGTCCATCAGTCAGAGCACAGAACAGGATAAATACGATTACAAGTGCAATAACCATCGTATATTTTCTTAAAAAATCCTTGATTTTGGAATTCATAGTGTTTTCCCCTTTCATTATTTCTTCTGATTCTGCATGATATGTGCCATGATGCCTTCCTGGGTTGCTTCTTTCGCATCCAGCTCACCGGCCATCTTGCCTTCATTCATAATGTAAACCCGGTCGCACATACCAAGGATTTCAGGCATTTCAGAGGAAATCATGATTACAGATTTTCCCTGTTCCACCATCTGATTGATCAGACAGTAAATATCATATTTTGCACCTACGTCGATACCACGGGTAGGTTCGTCCAGAATCAAAATATCCGGTTCTGTAAACATCCACTTTCCAAGAAGGGCTTTCTGCTGGTTACCACCAGACAGGTTACCAATACGCTGTTCATTGGAAGGTGTTTTCGTTCCCATTTCTTTTGTCATCTGCTCCGCCAGCTGTACCTCAAGGTCCGTGTTGATAATTCCATTATCACAGACTTTGTTCAGACGGGCAAGAGTTGTATTGAAACGAATGGACTCATCAAGGATCAGTCCGTTTGTCTTACGGTCCTCAGTTACATATGCAAGACCATGCTGGATGGCTGCACGAGGATCTTTCAAATCTACTTTTTCACCCTTTATGTACAATTCTCCGGAAATTGCGCTTCCATAGCTCTTACCGAAGATGGACATTGCCAGCTCTGTACGGCCTGCACCCTGCAGTCCTGAGAAACCAACAACCTCACCTTTATGTACTTTAAAGGAAATATTGTCGTCTACTATTTTTTCCGGATACAGAGGATGATGAACCGTCCAGTTCTTTACCTCCAGCATCACTTCTTTACTTACATTGTGCTCACGTTTCGGATAACGATCTTCCATAGGACGTCCAACCATTCCTTTGATGATCCTGTCCTCGCTTAAGTCATCCACGCCTTTTGTAAGTGTCTCGATTGTGCTTCCGTCTCGAAGAATGGTACAACGGTCTGCACAGTAAATGATCTCATTCAGTTTGTGTGTGATAATAATAGATGTCAGTCCCTGTTTCTTAAATTCCATAAGCAGGTCCAGAAGCATCTTTGCATCTTCATCATTCAGGGATGAAGTCGGCTCATCCAGGATGAGCAGTTTAACATCTTTTGAAAAAGCTTTCGCAATTTCTACCAGCTGCTGTTTGCCGGTTCCGATATCTTTGATCAGGGTCTGGGCAGATTCATGAAGACCTACCTGAGCCATGTGTTTCTCAGCCTCGCTGTATGTTTTATCCCAGTCGATGGCTCCTCTTTTATTTTTGATCTCGTTTCCAAGAAACATGTTTTCACCGATGGAAAGCAGTGGGATCAATGCAAGCTCCTGGTGAATAATAACGATACCTTTTGCCTCGCTGTCATTAAGCTTTTTAAACTTACACTCTTCACCCTCGTAGGTAACCGTTCCAGTATAGCTGCCGTATGGATACTGACCACTTAATACGTTCATCAATGTGGACTTTCCCGCACCGTTCTCACCGATCAGCGCATGAATCTCGCCACGCTGAACTTCAAGGTTAACGTTATCCAAAGCTTTGACACCGGGGAATTCCTTCGTAATGTGTTCCATTACTAAAATATTGTCAGCCAAAATGGCGCCCCCTTTCCCATAAAACAGGCGGGGCTTTTCACCCCGCCCACATTTAAACCTTTATTTTTGATTTGTATGACGTTTTCGTTCAGCCTTCATTAGTTTGCCGGATGAAGATATCCGTCATCATCCATTGTGTAGTATCCTGGGTCAACCAGTGCTTCCTGAAGGTTGTCTTTTGTTACAACTGTAGGAACCAGAAGGAAGGATGGGCATTTGTTGCCTTCAGATGTCTCATAGGACTCTGTATCATATGCACACTCGAAATCCCAACCAGATTTTTCAATCAGAGACTCATCAACTGTATCACCAGCCAGCATTGCTTTTGCAAGGTCAAGTGTTACGACTGCTTCATTGGCAACTGCTTTGTAAACGGTCATGGACTGTTTTCCGTCAACGATGTTTGCAAGGTTTGCTTCATCACCATCCTGTCCTGTGATCAGAACTGTGTTATCACCAGCATAGTCAGACTCGATTGCCTGTGTTACACCAAGTGCTGTGGAGTCGTTGGAGCAAAGAGCTACGTCAAGCTGTGTTCCGTCTGCATAGTAGGATGCCAGAATATTCTGCATTCTTTCAAGTGCTGTCTGGGTATCCCATGCAGGTGTTGCAACAGAATCAAAATCAGTCTGTCCGGAAACAACATTTAAGGTTCCTGCATCAATGTATGGTTTTAATACATCAAATGCTCCATTGAAGAAGTATCCGGCATTGTTATCAGCAGGATCACCAGCTGTAAACTCGATATTGTATGTCTTGTCTCCAGCATTGTCCAGATCCAGAGAATCTACTACGTACTGTCCCTGAAGGGTACCTACTGTGTAGTTATCAAAAGAAATATAATAGGAAACAGCGTCGGACTTGATCAGACGGTCATAGGAAATAACCGGGATTCCTGCATCTGCTGCTTCATCCATAACTGTATTAAGAGCCTCGCCATCGATAGCTGCTACAACTAACAGGTTAACTCCGTCGGAAATCAGGTTCTGAATATCGTTTACCTGACGGTCTGTCTCGTTGTCAGAGTATGTAAGCTCTACTTCGTATCCAGCATCTTCGAACTGTTTCTGCAGATAGGAACCATCACGATTCCAACGCTCCAGAGACTGTGTAGGCATTGAAATACCGATCTTTCCGCCAGCTGCTCCGTCTTCTGCCATTACCGGAACTGCAAGTGAACCAACTGCCATTGCTGCTACCATTGCCATTGCTACTTTTCTCTTCATGAAAAAACCTCCCGTATCATTTTTATTTGCTATGTTCTATAGCTTTTTGATGGGATTATAATATCATATCGATACTCTGTGTAAAATGGACTAATTTTGGATTGCCCTTTCAATTTTTGTGTTATGATATGCACAAAATTGTGCTGGGGTGGACATTTTTGTTATGGAATAGTGCTAGATTGTAATTATGTGCTATTGACATTTTTAATATGTGAAGTGATATGCCAAAAAGAAGTATTGGAAAGGTGCATCTCGAAAATTTGCTATTTAATATGTTGAAAGTTGTTCAAGGCGGACGCATTCGGACAATGGTTATTGCTCACTCGCTGGAGCAATAACCATTGCCCAAATGCTGTGTACTGGCTGGGACTTATTTATACATAGGAACTTTCAACAGGGGGGGGAGGGAGAGTGACTGGTTTCCCTATACTGTATCGCAAACGAAAGTTTATAGAGATTTTGCCCGAAATTAGCGGCTTTTACAATTTTGATGAAGTATTTGCATATTTTTAGGGCTGTTTTGCAAGTAAAAAACTTGACATATTATTTTATGTGCCTTCGATATCCCATTTAGATGGTTGATACTTCGCAGCTTTATTAGTTTTACCTAATCTATCATTGCCAAGAAAGTATCGGGAAACCAATCACTCCCACCACCTCCTTGTTAAAAGTTCCTAAACAGCATCAGTTTCAGCCGACACACAGCATTTGGGCAATGTGTATTACTCCAGCGAGCCATTTTAGGCGCGCTCTTAGCGTAAGCGAAATCCAGCGCTTACGAAGACTTATGCGTGAGGGCTCTCCCGAACGCATTAGTCACAGTTAGCGATTAGTTCGCTGGAGCGTTGCGCCGGCGAGTGAGTAATACACATTGTCCAAATGCGTCCCTCCTGAAGAACTTTTCAACACATTAAATAGCAACGTTACTCATTAATCAAAGAACTGTATCCCCATCAGGGTGAGTCCCTGCGCCGGTGCGGTAGGACCAGCAGCGGAACGGTCTTTGGCATCCAGGATTTTCTGCATGCGCTCCGGTGGATACTGTCCATTTCCGATTTCAATCAAGGTGCCGGAAATAATGCGGACCATATTATAGAGGAAACCAGTTCCCGAAACGCGAATCGTAACTATGTCACCATCACGGAAAACTTCAATTCCGGTAACCGTACGGATAGTTGTTTTCACCTGGGCTCCGGAGCCGCAGAAACTGGCAAAATCATGCCTTCCGATCAGGTAGGATGTTGCCTCTCTCATTTTGTCCACATCTAATTTGTAATGATAGAAATAGGAATAAAGCCGCTCAGTTGGTACCGGAAATTTGCGGTTCAGAATGCGATATTCATATGTTTTCTCACTGTCACAGTATCTTGGATGGAAGTCCGGTTCCACTTCTTCGGACATCTGAATCCGGATATCCTCCGGCAGACGCTGGTTCAGCGCATAAGAAATCTTCTCTCCCGGGATGCGGGTGTTGGTATCAAATACCGCTACGTTTCCAAAGGCGTGTACGCCTGCATCTGTACGACTGGCACCAATCGTTTCAATCTTTTCTCCCAGAAGCTCAGAAAGTGTATCATTCAACACTCCCTGTACTGTAATTCCATTGGGCTGTGTCTGCCAGCCGCAATAATTCGTTCCATCATATGCTACAACAAGTCCAATTCGTTTCATCATCTTTCTCCTTGTGAAAATTCCCTCATCTGCATCCGTAGTCTATTTTAAGACTCTGAATACAGATGAGGGAACTATAACTTTTTAAATGGATGTTCAGTCGATTTAAATTCCAGCTGCCCTAAATCCAATTGCAACAGCCAGATACGCTGCCAAAATCACATATGCCATATGATCTCTTTTTTTATAACAAAGCGGTTTCATCTGTGTCCTGTTATCCCCGCCATGATAGCACCTTGCCTCCATTGCCATGGCCAGATCATTTGCCCGGCGGAATGCGGAAATAAACAGCGGCACCAGAAGGGGAACCATGTTCTTCGCCTTCTGGATCAGATTCCCATTCTCGAAATCAGCTCCGCGGGCAATCTGCGCTTTCATAATCTTATCCGTTTCTTCCAGAAGAATAGGGATAAAACGTAGGGCGATCGACATCATCATAGCAATATCATGTACTGGTACATGAAGCTTATTCAGCGGGCGGAGCAGACGCTCCAGGCCATCAGTCAGCTGGTTAGGTGTCGTCGTCAATGTCATAATGGAAGAACCAATCACCAGATAAACCAGTCGGATCGCCATAGTACCTGCCAGCACCAGACCTTCCTTTGTCACCTTAATAAATCCCAGCTTCCATATCACCTCACCAGGGGTAAGAATCATATTAAAAAATATGGTGATCAGAAGCAGCATGAAAATAGTCTTCAGACCTTTAAAAATAAACTTCACAGGAACCTTGGACAAAAGGATCATTCCTGCAAGAAATATAGTAGCCACTGCATATCCAGCGAAGGTGTGGAACAAAAATACAGATACAATAAATCCAATGGTTCCTACCAGTTTGGTTCTTGGATCCAGCTTATGAATCACGGAATCTGCCGGATAATACTGTCCAATGGTAATATCTCTGATCATTCGTTTCTGCCTCCCTTCTTAAGAAGTGAAGGCTTCTGCTTCTTTAAAGCTTCCAGAATCGTATCTCTGGCTTCCTCCACAGTGGTAGCTGTGGTATCCACATTCAGGCCATTTTCGGAAAGCGCATGCATGATATAGGTGATCTGCGGTGCCGCAAGTCCCATTCCTTCCAGTTCCTTATAATGGGAAAATACATTCTTCGGTGTATCGTCAAATACCATTTCCCCATGATTCATAACGATCAGGCGTTCCACATATTTGGCAATGTCCTCCATGCTATGAGAAACCAGGATAATGGTAATTCCTCTCATCTTATGAAGAGCCGCAATCTGATCCAGAATGTCATCTCTTCCCTGTGGGTCGAGCCCTGCAGTAGGCTCATCCAGGATCAGGATTTTCGGGTTCATTGCCAGAACACCTGCAATGGCAACCCGTTTCTTCTGGCCTCCTGAAAGCTCGAAAGGAGACTTGGTAAAATTCTCTTCCTTCACACCTACATGGGCAAGGGCCTTTTTTGCCTCTTCCTCAGCCTGCTCCCTGGAAAGTCCCTGATTCATAGGGCCAAAGCAAACATCTGCCAGAACTGTATTCTCAAACAGCTGGTGCTCCGGGTACTGGAATACCAGCCCCACCTCACTTCGAAGAGCCCGGCGGTTATAATTCTCCGCCCACACGTCTTCTCTATTATAAAGGATCTGACCGCTTGTAGGCTGGATCAAAGCATTAAAATGCTGGATCAAGGTTGATTTTCCGCTTCCAGTATGACCAATCACACCAATGAACTGTCCATCCGGAATTACAAGATTTATATCTTTCAGGGCGTGGCTTTCATAAGCAGTACCCTGACTGTAAGTATAGGTCACGTTCTTAAGCTCTATCGACATAATGCACCCACCAATTCCTCTTTCGTCAGTATTCCTTCCGGAATGTCCACGCCAGCCTTGTGAAGCTCATGGGCGAGCAATGTCACCTGGGGTACATCCAGCCGGTATTTCTTCAGTGTCTCTACCTGGGAAAAAATTTCTCTTGGAGTTCCCTGCATTACCACATTTCCACCATCCATCACATAAACCTTGTTGGCATGGATCACTTCTTCCATATAATGGGTAATCAGGACAACGGTTACATTTTCTTTTTTATTGAGCTCGGAAACGGCTTTCAATACTTCTTTCCTACCATTCGGGTCAAGCATTGCAGTTGGCTCGTCCAGTACAATACAGCTTGGACGCATCGCCACAACACCTGCGATGGCCACTCTTTGTTTCTGGCCTCCGGAAAGCTTGTTCGGAGACTGATAACGGTAAGCGGTCATTCCTGTCTTTTTCAGACTGTCATCCACACGCTTCCAGATTTCGTCTGTAGGTACTCCCATATTCTCAGGACCAAAGCCTACATCCTCTTCCACAACCGTACCAATGATCTGGTTGTCCGGATTCTGAAAAACCATCCCCGCTTTCTGGCGGATTTTCCACAGCTCCGGCTCCTTGGCTGTGTCCATATCATCCACCCACATGGTTCCCTCTGAAGGGATAAGCAATGCATTTATCTGCTTCGCCAATGTGGATTTTCCGGAACCATTGTGCCCCAGAACGGCCACAAAATCGCCGGCTTCAATGTCCAGGTTTACATCATTGACAGCACGCTGCGTTGCTTCCACATTGCCGTCCTCATCATACTTGAGATAGTCAAATCCCAGCTTGAATGCCTTGATAATTCCCATATTCTTTTTCCTCGTCTGTCAGGCCTTCAGCTCGTCCGTAGCTGCCGGAACTGCACCGGTCAACTCGTCCATTAACGCCCAGATTTCATCTTTTCCCTGCTTTGTCTCAGCGGAAAAAGGAATGATCTTACTGCCCGGGCGCAGCTTCAGTCCGTCCTTGATAGCCTTAATATTCTTCTGTACCTGACTTCTTTTCAGCTTATCCAGCTTGGTTGCAATAATGATCGGATTGTATCCGTTATTTACGATCCAGTCATACATCAGCTTATCATTTGCAGATGGATCGTGCCGGATGTCGATCAGGAGAAATACTGCCTTCAGAGTCTGTGAGGTATGAAGATAACGCTCGATCATCTTTCCCCACTTCGCCTTCTCGGTCTCCGGAACCTTGGCATATCCATAACCTGGAAGATCCACAAGGTACATAAAATCATTTACATTATAAAAATTGATAGTCTGTGTTTTTCCCGGCTGGGAACTTGTTCTTGCCAGCGCTTTTCGGTTCAGCAGACCGTTAATGAGGGAGGATTTTCCCACATTGGATTTCCCTGCAAAAGCAATTTCAGGTCTTCCTGTGTCTGGCAGTTTGCTGGTGATACCACAAACGATATCCAGTGAAACGTTTTTAATTACCATTTTTCCTACCTCTCATTTCAGGCAAGTGCCCGTTCCAGCACTTCATTCATATTTTCCACAAACGTGATCTTCAGTCCGTCTGTGATCTCCTCATCCAGTTCTTTGATATCCGGTTTATTGGACTTTGGAACCAGTACTTCTTTAATCTTGGCGTACTTAGCTGCAAGAAGCTTCTCTTTCAGTCCGCCGATTGGAAGTACACGACCTCTTAAGGTGATCTCACCAGTCATGGCAAGATCCGCTCTTACCGGCTTGTCAATAATGGCAGAAAGCATTGCAGTTGCCATGGTAATTCCGGCTGACGGACCGTCCTTTGGCACTGCCCCTTCCGGAATATGTACGTGAATGTCATTTTCCTGGAAAAATTCCTGATTGATTCCATATCTGGCTGCTACAGAGCGGATGTAGCTGATGCCCGCTGTTGCAGACTCCTTCATCACGTCTCCAAGCTGTCCGGTAAGCACAAATTCCCCTTTACCCGGCATAATATTTACTTCGATCTGAAGGGTATCACCGCCAACCTGTGTCCAGGCAAGACCTCTTGCGATACCAACCTCATCCTTTTTATTCGCCATCAGGTAATTGTATTTCTCCTGCCCCAGAAAGCTCTCAAGGTTCTTGCCAGTGACCGTTACCTTCTCTTTGCCATCTTCCATGATCAGACGTGCTGTCTTACGACAGATCTGACCGATGAGACGTTCCAGATTGCGGACACCGGCTTCCTTCGTATAATTATTGATGATTTTTCGAAGAGCGCCGCCCTGAATGGAAAGTTTGCCTTTCTCAATTCCATTGGCTTCCATTTGCTTGGGAATCAGATGCTCCTTTGCAATGTGCTCTTTCTCATTCTCCGTATAACCGCTGATCTCAATGACCTCCATTCGGTCAAGAAGCGGTCTTGGGATTCCCTGAATATCGTTGGCTGTTGCAATAAACAACACCTCTGAAAGATCCTGGGGAAGCTCCACATAATGGTCATTGAAATGACTGTTCTGCTCCGGATCCAACACCTCAAGAAGCGCAGAAGAAGTATCTCCCTTGTAATCACTGCTCGTCTTGTCAATTTCGTCCAGAAGCATAAGCGGATTGGCAACCTTTGCCTGCTGAAGGGCAACCGTAATCCTTCCCGGCATAGCACCCACATAAGTCTTTCTATGTCCGCGGATCTCAGCTTCATCCTTCACACCACCAAGACAGATACGGACATAACGCTTGCCAGTGGCTTCTGCAACAGATTTGGCAATAGAAGTCTTACCGGTTCCAGGAGGTCCCACAAGGCAAAGTATAGGAGATTTTCCTTTATGTGTCAGCTTACGTACAGACAGGAATTCCATAATACGCTCTTTTACATCCTTCAGACCATAATGACCTTCTTCAAGAATCTTCCAGGCTGTCTTCAGGTCTTCAGAATCTTCAGAGCACTTATCCCACGGAAGGGAAAGAAGTGTCTCAATATATCCCCGCAGAATGCTGCTCTCAGCGGCATTGGTGCTGGTGATTTTAAAGCGGCCGATTTCTTTGAAAATGCGATCCTTTACTTCCTGGGAAGCAGTAAGCTCTTTGGCTTTTCTGCGGAACTCCTCAGCCTCATCAGCAGTATTGTCCTCGCCAAGCTCCTCCCGTATCAGTTTCAGCTGTTCTCTCAAAATATATTCACGCTGGTTTTTATCTACACGCTTTTTCAGTTTCTGCTGAAGGTCGTGGCTGATATCCAGCACATTGATCTCATTGCTCAAAATGGCACCAAGAAGCTCATATCTGTCTGTCAGCCTGGCTGCCTCCAGAAGCTTCTGTTTGCTCTGCCAGGAAAGAGGCAGATTAATTACGATCTGGTCGATCAGCTCCGGTGCTTTCTCTATATTCATGATCTGGGCAGACAGTTCTTTTCCAATCTTTCCACCCTTAGCGCAATAAGTTTGGAACAGCTCCCTGATACTTCTGTACATTGCCTCCAGCATCGCCTGAGGCAGTTCCTCTTCTTCCTCATTAACAAGAACAGTCTCTGCTCTTAAATATGGTGTCTCCTGTTCCAGGCCAAGAAGTTCTGCTCTTCTTTTTCCCTCAACAAGAACACGCAGCAGGTTGTCAGGAAGTTTCACAACCTGCTTAATATATGCAATAGTTCCTACCTGAAACAGCTGTACAAATCCAGGATCTTCAATCTGGGGATCCTTCTGGGTTACCAGAAAGATCTTCTGATCCTGAAACATTGCCGCTTCGATTGCCTTTTTGGAACGTTCCCTGCTTACATCGAAATGGATGATCATTCCCGGAAGAATGGTAGTTCCGCGAAGGGCAAGGGCAGGAAGTACATTGATTGGCTCACTCATTTGTAGTCAAATCCCTTCATCAGGCTGTTTCCGGAGTGCCCTTTTTGTGTGCACGCTGGCTTCTTCTGCCTGTATTTGCCGGATTCACCGGCTGTGCAGGAGCTTCCCCATGAACGATCTGAGGTTCACCAGTTCCCTCTACAGCTTCTTTTGTAATAATGCATTTACGAATGGTGTCGTCAGACGGAGTCTTATACATCAGATCCATAAGAGTGCTCTCCATGATCGCACGAAGTCCTCTGGCTCCGGTTTTACGTTCCATGGACTTTCTCGCCATAACACGAAGTGCTTCATCCTCAAAATCAAGCTCTACTCCATCAAGTTCAAACAGTTTATGGTACTGCTTGGTCAGTGCGTTCTTCGGCTCCTGAAGGATGCGAAGAAGTGCGTTTTCATCAAGTCCGTCTAAGGTTACCACTACAGGCACACGTCCTACAAACTCCGGAATCAGTCCATAACGGATCAGATCCTCAGGCATTACCTGCTTGAACAGTTCACCAACATTCTGTTCCTCTTTGGAAGCGACTTCTGCGCCAAAACCAATTGCCTTGGTATCCTGTCTTCCCTCAATGATCTTCTCCAGACCGTCAAAGGCACCGCCACAGATAAACAGAATATTTGTAGTATCAATCTGGATGAATTCCTGATGCGGATGCTTTCTTCCACCCTGAGGAGGAACACTTGCAACAGTGCCTTCCAGAATTTTCAGAAGTGCCTGCTGTACACCCTCTCCGGAAACATCACGAGTGATGGAAACATTCTCTGATTTACGTGTGATCTTGTCGATCTCATCTATATAAATAATTCCGTACTGTGCTCTGTCAATATCATAATCAGCAGCCTGAATGATTTTCAGAAGAATATTCTCAACATCTTCACCTACATATCCTGCCTCTGTCAGGGTAGTGGCGTCTGCAATGGCAAACGGTACATTCAGAAGTCTTGCCAGTGTCTGGGCAAGAAGTGTCTTACCGGAACCAGTTGGTCCAAGCATAAGGATGTTGCTCTTCTGAAGCTCTACATCCAGATTTCTGGAAGCAGTAACACGTTTGTAATGATTGTATACAGCAACAGAAAGTGCTTTCTTGGCCTCATCCTGTCCGATTACATAGTCGTCCAGAATTGCATGGATTTCCTCTGGTTTCATCAGATTGATCTCAGATCCAAGAATATCTTCCTGATCGTATCCTCCAAATTCTTCCTCCATGATTTCCGAGCAGATACCTACACACTCATCGCAGATGTAGGCCCCATCTGGTCCGGCGATTAATTTGCGGACCTGATCCTCGGTTTTCTGGCAAAAGGAACATCTTACTTTTCCTTCTCTTATCTTCTCAGCCATGAATCTTTAACTTTTCCTTTCTTTTAAATAAAGAAACCTTATTCAGAGCTATTCTGAAAAAAGTTTTCTTTATTTCTTAAAATTTGGAATTATTCTGTAAAATATACCTATTTTACAAAATTATCCCGTTTTACAAGATAAGACTCCTGTTAGTTCAGGAGTCTTTTCTTACAGTAGCATGCAAAAGAAAACTCCGGCTATTAGAGTTCTAAAAGCTCCAGGGGGATTTCTTTTGTTTTCAGTTTAGGCGGGAAAGTTTATACTGGAAATACACAAATATACTACATCTTCATCAGTGTACACTCGGTTATCCAGTTACAGTTTTTCCCTATTTGTGGGTTACAACACCATCGATCAGACCATAAGCCAATGCTTCCTCTGCGGACATGTAATTGTCACGGTCTGTATCTTTCTCTACTACCTCAAGAGGCTGTCCGGTGTTTGCAGCCAGAATTTCATTTAATGTTCTCTTTGTCTTGGCAATGTGATCTGCCACGATCTGGATCTCAGTAGCCTGTCCCTGGGCTCCGCCAGATGGCTGATGGATCATGATCGTAGAATTCGGCAGTGCAAATCTCTTACCCTTTGTACCACCAGCAAGAAGGAATGCTCCCATGCTGGCAGCCATTCCCAGACAAATAGTGGAAACGTCGCACTTGATATACTGCATGGTATCGTAGATAGCCATACCAGCTGTCACGGAACCACCCGGGCTGTTGATATAAAGCTGGATATCCTTTCCAGGATCCTCTGCTTCCAGAAAAAGCAACTCAGCAACTACCAGACTGGCACTTACATCGTTTACTTCCTCTCCCAGGAAAATGATTCTGTCCTTCAGAAGCCTTGAATAGATGTCGTAGCTTCTCTCCCCTCTGCTTGTCTGCTCAATGACATAAGGCACTAAACTCATATATTCCCTCTTTTCTTATCAGATGCGCTCCACCTGGTCTGCATTATAATGCGCCAGAGAGAGCGCTTTCATAACAAAATAATTTTTCCCTCTTGGGATGTGCAGTTATCTGCCTGCTGATTATTCAGCGTCTGCTGCTTTCTCAACTTCAACTGCTGCATCAGCGATAACAGTAACAGCCTTCTGAACAGCCATATCTTTCTTCATCTGCTCAAGTCCGCTCTCACCGATAGCTTCTCTGATCTTGTCAGCTTCCATCTTGTAAGCATCTGCCATCTTCTGGATCTCTTCTGTGATCTCTTCTTCAGATGGCTGGATGTTCTCAGCCTCAGCTACTTTCTCAAGAACCAGTCTTGTCTGGATTCTCTTGAGAGCCTGTGGCTTCATGTCTTCCATCATCTTGTCCATGCTCTGGCCTGTGAACTGGAAGTACTGCTCCATGGATAATCCCTGCTGCTGCATTCTTCTGGAGAAATCGTCCATCATCTGACGGCACTCTGTCTTTGTCATAAGCTCCGGAATATCCATCTGTGCATTCTCGATTGCTTTATCTACTGCAGCGTTCTCTTTTGCAGTTCTTGCTTCTTTCTCTTTCTTCTCTGTCAGTTTCTTCTTAACATCTTCTTTGTACTCAGCAAGAGTATCAAATTCAGATACGTCTTTCGCAAACTCATCGTCAAGCTCCGGAACCTCTTTGGTCTCGATCTTCTTAACGTCACACTGGAATACAGCTTCCTTGCCAGCAAGCTCTTTTGCCTGATATTCCTCTGGGAAAGTAACCTTAACTTCTACATGGTCACCAGTGTTTGCTCCAACAAGCTGATCCTCGAATCCCGGGATAAATGTACCGGAACCAAGTGTAAGTGCGTAGTCAGTTCCTTTACCGCCTTCAAATGCAACACCATCAACAAATCCCTCGAAATCGATTGTTGTGATATCGCCGTTTGCAGCTGCACGATCCTCAACTGCAACTGTTCTTGCATTCTTATCCTGCTCTTTCTTAACCTCAGCGTCAACTTCCTCGTCTGTTACAGCGATCTCAGACTTCGGAACCTCTACACCCTTGTAATCTCCAAGAGTAACCTCTG
The DNA here is from genome assembly GCF_039841815.1 of Ruminococcus sp. 1001136sp1. Lineage (NCBI taxonomy): Bacteria > Bacillati > Bacillota > Clostridia > Eubacteriales > Oscillospiraceae > Ruminococcus > Ruminococcus sp. 1001136sp1. Next base: position 23,657 of record NZ_JBDPGY010000031.1, read on the forward strand.
GTTTCACAGCTACATCAGCTGTGAAGATAAGAGCTTTACCTGGCTCCATCTGTGTAACATTGATCTCCGGCTGGGAAACGATCTCAAGATCGCACTCGCCAAGAGCTTTTGTATATTCCTGTGGTACAAGAGAATTAACAGCGTCTTCCATAAATACACCCTTGCCATACATGCTCTCGATCATCTTTCTCGGAGCTTTTCCTTTACGGAATCCTGGAAGGCTGATTCTGCTTTTCTGTTTCTGGTAAGCTTTCTCCATTGCTTTGTCTAAATCTTCAGCGGAAACTTCGATGGTAAGCTTCGCCATGTTTTTCTCTAATTTCTCCACCTGTAAACTCATTTTCGTGTTCCTCCTTAATATATATCTCTCTGCATTCTTTCTGCGGTTATAAATGCGCAGGGTTTCCCCCTATTATTACAGTCATTGTAGAAGTATAGCACACCCCAATAAAAAACGCCAGTGTTTTTTATGGTTTTCCCGGTTATTTTTTTGGGGATTTTCCCTGTTATTCCTTGAAAATCAAGGTTTTTCAGAATATTTCCTACTTGTATACTACGGATTCTGCAATCTGCTCTGCTTTTTCCTGACCAAGGAGCTGGGAAATCAGGGAAAGGGCAAAGTCAATTGCAGTTCCAAGTCCACGGCTTGTAGTAATGTTTCCATCAATTACAACCTTTTCTTCAGACTTCACAGCATCTCCAAGACCGTCCATGCAGGCCGGGTATGCAGTGGCCTTCTTTCCATGTAAAAGTCCGATTTCTGCAAAAACAGTAGGTGCCGCGCAGATGGCTGCGATCTTACCTCCATTATTATAGAAGCTTTTAACCAGATCGGTAAGTGGCTCGAATCCTCCAAGATAAGTGGTTCCAGGCTGCCCGCCTGGGAGAACCAGCATGTCCGCGTCGGAGAAATCCGCCTCACAGAAGGTGGTATCGGTCAGCATGGTGATTCCATGGGCTGTAGTGATCTGTTTGGTGTTTTTAATCGAAACGGTTGTAATAGTGATTCCTGCTCTTCGCATAAGATCAACTACAGTTAAGCCTTCAATGTCTTCAAAACCGTCGGCGAGGAAGATGTATACTTTTTTGCTCATAGTGGAACCTCCTGATTCATTTTCACAATTATTTACTTATAGTTACTGCTCACTGGTAATATTCCGCGAGATGTTTTTTGTAGGCAAAGCTCACATTTTCTTTCCTTTATCAGCAGCTCCCTGCAATGCTTCAAACACAGCACTGCGGAAACCATTTTTTTCCAGGATACGCACACCCTCAATGGTCGTTCCTGCCGGGGAGCATACCATATCCTTCAGTTCTCCCGGATGCATACCTGTCTCCAGAAGCAGCTTCGCACTTCCAAGTACAGCCTGGGCAGCAAACTGATAGGCCTGTTTTCTTGACATTCCCTGTGCCACAGCGGCATCTGCCATTGCTTCAATAAACATAAATACATAAGCCGGAGAGCACCCACTGACTGCGCTAACTGCGTCCATCAATCTTTCAGGTACCACCTCTGTGCGACCGAAGCTGTTTGTAATGGCAAGAATCTGATCCAGATCCTCTTCTGTTACCCGATCATTGACACAGGCACCTGTCATTCCTGCCCCTACCTGCGCCGGGGTATTCGGCATAAGACGTACCACCTTTAACGGCTGCTCACATTTTTCTTCCAGCCATGCAAGAGTTTTACCGGGCGCAATTCCTACGATCATATGCTGTGGTGTCAGGAAACTTTTAATTTCACCGATTACCTCCTCATAGAATTGAGGCTTTACTGCTAATATAACAATATTTGCATTTTTCACAACTTCACAATTATCCAGAGTTGTCACAACTCCAAGTTTTTCCCGACTTCTTCTGCTTCCTTCTTCTGTGAGATTTGAAACAATAATCTCATTTTTTTCAAACACACCATTTTTCAAGATTCCGCCGATCATTGCAGAACCCATATTTCCACATCCGATAAATCCGATTTTCATAGTATTCGCTCCTCGTCTTTTCTTCTGTCAAAACAGCTGGTTCAAAAGTTCTTTTGCCCTATTATAAAACAAAAGAACAGGATACGCAATAAAAACAACCGTTCCCAGGCATGTTTGAAAAATGCCCGGAAGCGGCTGTCTCAGCTTTATATTTTTTATGCTTTTCTATCTTTTCTGTTTTCCCTGAAATGCAAACAGAGTTTCCCGGTCCGGAAGATTGTCATTGTCTCCCTTTGAGGAAATAATAATAGCTCCCATGGCATTTCCACGGGCAACAGCCTCGTCAAGAGGCAGATTTTCCAGAAGGCCTGTTACCACACCTGCTGCAAAAGCATCTCCTGCCCCTACTGTATCCACGATTTTTTCTGGCTTATACCCAGGAACTGTGCCCTGTGCGCCGTCTTTTGTCTTGTAATAAGCGCCGTTTTCCCCAAGCTTTACAATTACAGTTTTAGAGCCATGTTCCAGATAAAAGTCTGCAATCTTCTCCGGCACATCTGTACCGGCAAGAATTCTGCCTTCTTTAATACCTGGCAGCACCACATCACTGTGAAATGCCATGTCATTTAAGGTCTGCACCATCTCTTCCCTTGACTTCCAGAGTTTTTCCCTAATATTGGGGTCAAAGCTTACCATCGCCCCGATTTCATGTGCTCTTTTTGCAAGAGTCATACAGGATTTGCGGCAGTCTTCTGACAAAGCCGATGTGATTCCTGTAATATGGACCATCTTCACTCCAGACAGATCCTGCGCCTCAATGTCTTCCGGACAGATATGAGAAGCAGCAGAATTTTTCCGGAAATAATATACAGCAGGATCTCCTTCCAGAACTTTTGTCTTCAAATAAGATCCGGTAAGATATTCTTCTGTAAAAAGGACCTTTTCTCCGTCAATCTTTTCCTTTTCGATAAATTCATGGATATAAGCCCCGTAAGGGTCTTTTCCAAGTTTTGTAAAATAGCTTGCAGTATGTCCCAGTCTGGTCACTCCGATAGAAAAATTCAACTCAGCACCGGCAAGTCCCCTGGAATAATTTTCCACTTCACTGAAGGTGCCTGGCTTTTCTGCGATGAACACTACCATGGGTTCTCCCATTGTGAATATTTCACTCATCTGCCACACCCCCTTACCAGTGTCAAAGCCTCCTGTGCCTTTTTGGTAATTTCTTCAAAATTTCCTGCATTTATATCACTTTCCTTTACCATCCAGCTTCCACCGCATGCTGCGATGAAAGAATTTTCCAGATAGGCACAGATATTCTCTGTATTGATTCCACCTGTAGGGATAAATTTCATATCTCCAAAAGGTGCTGCAAGAGCTTTAATCGCCTTGATTTCTCCACTTGTCTGGGCAGGAAAAAATTTCACTACACCGATTTCAAGGGATTTGGCTTTCATGATCTCACTGGCTGTCACGCAGCCAGGGAGACAGATCACATCCAGCTCCTGACATTTTTTTACAACCTCTTCTGAAAGCCCCGGGCTTACAATAAATTTCGCCCCAGCCTCAACAGCATCTTCCACCTGACCTGCATTGATTACCGTTCCTGCACCTACCAGCATTTCCGGAACTTCTTCTGCCACCTTTTTGATGGCATCTTTCGCGGCCGCTGTGCGGAAAGTGATTTCCATACAGCAAATTCCGCCTTTACACAATGCCCGTGCAAGCATTGTGGCATCCTCTGCCCGTTCCAGCTTTACTACCGGAATAATGGGATTTTCAGCCGCAATTTTTAATATATCTTCCATAAGCGTTACTTCTCTTCTGCCGCTGCAAACTCTTTGCTCCAATCAAGATTTCTGTACTGCTCGCCTCTTTCATCCTCTTTGATAAAAGCAACCAGACGGTTCATCATCTCTGTTGGCCATACATCAATGTCAATATCTGCAGTTGTGTATACACCCAGTTTGATCATTTCAAAACCGAAAATATCTTTTACATGCATTTTCCTTGCAAATTCAATTACTTCCTTTACCATATGGCTTGGGATAAAAATCACACCACCGCCATATCCAAATACAACATCACCAGGAAGGCAGACAGCCCCGCCGATCTTAGTCATGGAGTTAAAGCTGGTCATAACAAAATCTTTAATCGGGGTAGGATCTACGCCGCGGTAGTAAACCTGAAGTCCTTCGATTCCTTCAATCTGCTCCAGATCACGGATACCACCCCATACAACGGCACCGCCGGTCTTAGTTCTGTTTTTGATAGCTGTGGAAAGATTTCCACCTACAAAGGTTCCTTCGTAGATCTTGTCATACATATCTGCTACGACTACGTCCCCTTCTACCAGGGTATCAATTACCCACTGGTTACAGGTTCCTTTTCTTCCCTCAGAATCACCGATCTTCTTTACAGTCTCCACAAGATCCGGTCTTGCAGGCATGAAAGAGCAGGTCACAGCTCTTCCAACCAGCTTTGTCTTATCCTCATGAAGCCTTTTCAATTTTTCCTCAAACTGATTCAGGTAGCCTTTTATAAACATCGGCTGCCATACCTCTTCCAGAGTAAGATGTCTTATTTCTTCCAAATCCTCGTCAGATACTCTCGGACGTCCATCTGGAAAACGCTCTCCATCCCATTTTTCTGTTAACTGTATAATATCCTCTTTTACACTGAAATGCATAATTTAAGATTCCTTTCTTCTTTATATGATTTCCTATCATTCATGGTTTCCCGCAAAATTGTGAATAGTAACACCGGCGGCGCAATCCGCCGCCGAGTCTTTGTCTGTCGCTGCGGTAAAATGTCAGCTCCACAGACGGTCATGGGAATAATCATGGTTCCACTCGTCCGTTGGAAGCCAGATTCCCGGATAATCCGGATGAATGTGTTCCAGCACAACCTCGTCCACGATCTCATCAATACCTAGACCTGGTTTATCCGGAACTGTAATATAACCGTTCTGTACCAGTGGTTTCGGAAGTCCGGTTACCAGATCATCCCACCACGGAACATCTACAGAATGGAATTCCTGTGCAAGGAAGTTCTCAGTAGCTGCAATACTGTGAACAGCAGCCATACAAGCGATTGGGCTCTCAGCCATATGAACAGCCATTGCAACACCATATTCCTGTGCAAGGTCACCGATTTTCTTATTCTCAAGAATTCCACCGGAAGTAAGAATATCCGGATGAATCACAGATACGCCGCCTTTTTCCAGTAGAGGTCTGAAGTTTTCTTTCAGATAAATATCCTCACCTGTACAGATCGGTACTGTGCAGGAATTTCTCAGGCGTACATACTGGTCTGTCAGCTGCCACGGAATCAGATCCTCCATCCATGCAATATTATATTTTTCAATTCTTCTTGCCAGCTTGATACAGGATTCCACGCCAATATGTCCAAAATGGTCAATTGCAAGTGGAATATCATATCCGATAATGCTCCTTACATCTTTTACATACTGCTCCAGAATATCAAAGCCATGCTCTGTTACCTGAATGCCTGTAAATGGATGTGGAATATTGTTCACATCATAGTGACGGTTGCGAAGATATGTTTCTTTCTCATCTAAATTTCTTGGAATTGCATCATATGCAGTTGCTGCTTTCAGTTCCTGAACAAATCCAAGAGGTGCGCACAGTGCGCCTGGTTCATCGTATAAAAGATCAATACCAAGATCCATTTTCAGGAAAGTAAAGCCTTTTTCCATTCTTGCCTTTAATGCCTTTCCCATATCGATTCCGGTATGCTTTCCTTCTACATCTGTGTCACAGTAAATACGGATCTTATCTCTAAATTTTCCTCCAAGCATCTGATAAACTGGAACACCATAAGCCTTTCCTGCAAGGTCCCAAAGTGCGATTTCTACACCGCAGACACCGCCGCCCTGTCTTGCATGGCCTCCAAACTGTTTGATTCTTCTGAATAATTTATCAATATTGCAGGGATTTTCCCCGATCAGTCTGCTCTTTAATGCTAAAATAAATTTTCGGTCTGCTCCGTCACGAACTTCGCCGTAACCAACAATACCCTGATTGGTATAAATTTTTACCAAAGTGCAGTGCATTGGTGCGCCTACAATATCTGCAACACGCAGATCTGTGATCCTCAAATCGGAAGGTCTTGAATTGGTATTCACATTCTGTAAAATTTCCTCATAAACTTTGTCCATTTGTTTTCCCTCTCTTCTTGATTATTTTTGCTATGAAATTCCCGGAGGGCATCTGCAGACTGGCCATGCCTGCATGGCCGGATCCATGAATGCCCCTGCGGCGAATTATTTCACGCTTCCATCTGATTTGCCTGAGATCAGCTGTGCCTGTGCTACAATATAAATGATCGTAACCGGCAGAGATGTGAGTACTGATGCTGCCATGATTCTTCCCCAGATTGCCGAATCCGCGTATTTGAAGCTGGAAATGGCAACTACAGCAGTCTGCTGTGCGGGACTTGTAGTCATGATCATGGCGTATAAATATTCGTTCCAGGACATTGTAAATGCAAAGGTTGCAACAACTGCGATACCAGGAAGTGCGATTGGTGTGATGATATATCTTAAGGATTTCATTCTGGTACAGCCATCAATCAGAGCTGCTTCCTCAAGTGCATAAGGAATGGCCTTAAAATAACTCATCAGCATATAACAGCAGTACGGCACAACAGTGGTTGGATAAATGATCAGCAATGCCCATTTGTTGTCATAGAATCCAAGTTTACTTACAAATACATACATCGGTACGAAAAGCACTGCAGTAGGTATTAAATAAGAAAAGATAATGCTTGTTTTGAAAAATCTTCTTCCCGGATATTTCAGTCTTGTCATAGCGTAAGAGCCAAGAATACTGATCAATAGACAACAGACGGTTGTCAAAAAAGCGATCATAAGACTATTTAAAAGGGCCCGGGGAAATTCTGTTTTGGTAAAAAGGTCTACATAGTTTTCAAAGGTGTAATGTTTTGCGATCAGTGACGGACGTGCCACATACATTTCACTGTTTACTGTTATGGAAGATTTGATCATCCAGTATACCGGAAAAATAGTCCACACAAGTGCAATTATCAGGAGTATGTATGTCGCTGCCGAAGCAGCAATTCTTTTATGTTTTTTCATTACCATGATAATCTTCCCTCCTATTCTTCCTCTTTATTTGCTTTTGTATAGATAAATATCAGGATCAACAATAACGGAATAACAGAAATCGCTACAGATACAGCTCTTGCAAAGTTATTCTGAATAAAGGCCATATCATAGGTATAGGTTGCGATTGTACTGGAAGCATATAACGGGCCGCCTCCTGTGATCAGATAAACATTTTCAAAGTCATTAAATGTCCAGATTGTAGATAACAATGTGGTAATTCCAATTACACTTGAAATAGACGGAAGTGTGATATACCAGAACTGTTTAAATGCTCCTGCGCCATCTACATAGGCAGCTTCATACTGCTGTTTTTCCAGTGTCTGTAAAGCTCCCAGGATACTGAACATAAAGAAAGGAATTCCTCTCCATATATTTACGATCATCGTTGTAAGCAGTGTAAGATTAGGGTCGCTAAGCCACGGAATTCCAATCTTCGTAATTCCCAAAGAGATCAGAAGACTGTTGATAATTCCATAAGTACTGTCGTACATCCAGCGCCAGGTTGTCGCAGCTACCATTCCGGGAATCGCCCACGGAATCAAAAGTACTGTACGGAAAAAGGACTTTCCCTTGAAACTTCTATTAAGCAGTACCGCCCATAAAAGCCCCAGTGCAAGCTTTGCAGCAATACAGCCCACTGTATAAACGAGCGTGTTCTTCAGAGATTTCCAGTAAATAGGATCATGGAACAATTTGATATAGTTTTCTAATCCAACAAATTCCTCTGGTTTTCCTACCACCTTATTGGTAAATGACAGATAGAGCGCACGGCAGAACGGATAACCCATTATTCCAAATACTACAAGGATGATCGGAATCATCAATATCAGTCCCAGTCTTCTGTCTTTCTTTGCCTGTGATTCATATTTTCTTTTCACATTAGCCATTGACAATTTCCTCTTCCTTTCCAGCAGAAGCTGTTCCATCTGGAACAGCTCCTGCATTTTAATCATTTAAAATGGATTGATGTTTCCAGAAATCATTCACCATAAAGCTCGATCAGGGACTGCTCCAGAGAGTCAAGTGCTTCCTGAGGATCTACGCCGTTAACAACGATCTGCTGCATAGCCTTTACACAAGCCTGGTTTGTAAAGCTTGTTGCTGCTTCACCGGTTGTAGGTGCCGGATAAGTGGTAAGTACTAAGTTTTCAGAGTTCTTTAACCAGCCAATGTGATCTTCTGCATTCCAGAAATCTGTATCATCATATCCATTGACAACAGGCTGCCACATAGCACCCATAGCCTCAACCATCTGATTATAGTAATCTGTATCGCTGAAATAATAGGAAACGAACTCTTTTGCTACATCTGTGTTTGCTCCGGTCTCAAAGATACCAAATACATTTGCTCCACCTAATGTATAGGAAGTGTCATCAGCAGATACTGCTGGATACTGGATTATCTGAGTGTTTGCCAGAAGGTCTGGATTCTCCTGCTCCATAGAAGAAATAATGGAACCGGAATTACATACCATACCTACTGTACCAGCCATCCATGCAGAGTTGTTTGCACTGTCATCCCATGTAGTTGCATCTGGTGGGCAAAGTCCTTCTTCATATAAGGATGCGATATATTCCATTGCTGCAAGAGTCTCAGGGCTGTTTACCACAACCTTTCCGTTCTCATCAACAAGTCTTCCGCCAAAGTCAAGGATTACGGTTCTTACGAAGGACTCTGCATCTCCGCCTCCGCTTGCTCCAAGAGGAAGTCCTAATGCATAGAAGCCGTTTTCCGGATCATTGATCTTTTCAGCATCCTCTTTCAGCTCTTCCCATGTAGTCGGCATATCCAGGCCTTTTTCTTCCCATTTATCTTTTCTGATGTACATACCTGGTGCTGTAAAGGAAAGTGGAACAAGGTAATTCTTGTCGTTAAAGGTTGCATATCTAAGTGCATTTTCTTTGAAGTCGATATTTTCCAGAACATCATCTACTTCTGCCAGCTGATCGCTGTTAATATATTCTGCAACTAATGTGTTATCGCCCATGATCAGGTCAGGCTGATTACCGGACTCAATAGCTGCTGCAAGTTTCTGCTTGATATCTCCTGAAGGAACGATTACATATTCTACGTCCACACCATTTGCTTCGGCGAATTCATCCAGTTTTGCTTTCATCATATCGTTGTATGCTGCTACATACTCAGATTTGTCCCAAAATACCAGTTTTTTGTCAGCAGCCTTTACCTCTGCCGGTGCTGATACGACAAAAGATCCGCTTAACATTGTCATTCCCAATACTGCTGCTAACGCCTTCTTAGTTTTCATAGTGTTTTTCTCCTTTCAGTTTACGGTTTTTGCTTTTACCCTTGTTGTTTTTCCTATCTTAAGCTCTATCGGCTCCAGACAGGATTCAAATTTTTCTTCCGGCTGTTCAATCAGACCAATCAGTTTTTGTAATGCAACTTCAGAAACCTTATCTGCTACAGAAGGAACCCGGGTGTACTTCATGTTCTGGAATGTCACATACTCTGAATAATAGTTTTCATAGTATTCCAGCGTGATCAGGGAAAGATCATCAGGGATATACAAATTGTTGGCTCTCACCGCCCTTTTCAGATATCTGGTAAGATTTGCCGGAATGATAAATGCACTGGGACGTTCTTTTTTCTGAAGCATCTCGTTAAATACCCTTTCTGCAATCTCACCGCAAGAAAAGCTGTAGTAATAGTCCTCTCTGTAAGGGATCCCATGCTGTTCCATAGCCTCTTTATAGGCTGGGAAACGGCTTTCCTCTACTACACTAACCTTATCCTCTGTCAACATGGCGATTTTCTCATGTCCCAGCTGAACCAGATAATCCACGGCTTCTTTTACTGCCTGAGCATGATTCGTTGCCACATAATTGTAATCATCGTAACCTTTGATTTTTCCCACACATACATATGGAATCTTATTCTTCTCGAATTCCTTGAAATATCGATCCTTAGGTGTTAGGGAAAATATCAGGAAGCCATCCACCAGTGATTTTCCCAAACCCAGAAGATATTCCATCTGCTCATCTCCCAGCTTTTTGCTGTTCTGTGCATAAATTAAAACCGAATAGCCTTGCTTTTCAGCCGCTTTTCCAACAGAATCAAATACCTGTGGAAAATACATTGTGTCAAACACATTTGCCAGATTTCCTGGAATAATCAAACCTACTGTTTTACTTTTCTCCTTGGCCGACAACCTGCGCGCACTGATACTTGGGATGTACCCCAAAGCATCGATTGCCTCCTGGATCTTATCTTTCGTTTCCTCTTTCATCCTGTCATATCGCTTATTCAAATAACTGTTAAGGAAACAATCGGAGTTGGTGTAAACGAAAAAGCAGCCTTGAGTTCTGATAAAAACTGCCCTTTCGTTTACATCAATTTCGATTTTACTTTGGTGAACAAAGTCGCGTCCCTTTAGCCGATAGCTATGGGGATTCAATCGTTGCTCTTTTCCTTAAGTTTATCATA
>NZ_JBDPGY010000032.1:0-32777 GCF_039841815.1 Ruminococcus sp. 1001136sp1
TTCCACTGCTTTTTTAATAAAAATAAAACTGCGCCACAGCCTTGGCAGGCCATCGCGCAGCGATTTTGTTCAATCGGAGTTTGACGAGGTAAAAGAATATGAATGGAAAACATCTATTTCTTACATCTGCAGGGTTGACCGATAAGATGAAAGAGAAATTCTTTGATATTATTGGAAAGTGTCCGAAGGATGTGAAAGTGCTTTATATTCCAACAGCTGGCATTGAAACAGATGGTGCAAGAGAGTCGCTTGCAATATGTTTTCATGAACTCTTTCTAATGGGAATTCAGTACGAAAATATATTAGTGTACAATCTGGAATTAATTCTTTCAAAAGACTATCAAAGAACCTATTCTTCGTATGTTACAAACCCGTTTATGCTTACAAGGCTATTAACTTTTGAAGAATTAAACCAATTTGATGCTGTTTTTGTCAGTGGTGGTGATGTATCTGTGCTTTGTCGTGAAATGTCTAGAACTGGTTTTGATAGAATACTTAATAATGCAATTAAAAACGGACTTATATATGTCGGAATCAGTGCAGGAAGTATGTATGCGGCGGGAAATTTAACAGATGGATTACATATTATTGACAATCCTATTATCCCCCATTGGAATGGTTCTGAAACAACAGTATTACCGAACGGCAAAGATGAGATTAAGCTTGCTGATGGAAAAGCTGTTTATGTAGAGGATAATTACATGAGTGTAATATGATGCACATGTAGGATTAGTCAAATTCCAATTGAGATTTCACCTGTTTTAAGAAATTTAATAACTGTTATATTTTATTATTAAATTCTTCGCAACCCCTTGAAAACACTGGATTTGTCGCAGGTGAGCTTTCCCTTATTATTTCCCTTGTGTTATATCGTCCCATCAGTGTTTATGCACTCTGATAAGGGCAAATACAAGGGCAAGAAAAATCTATAAGACAGTATAACACAAAATAAAAGTGACATGGTGAACTGATTGAAATGCTTCTTAATTTTTGCTACTACTGATTGATTAAATGATAAGGAGATGGGATACGATGAGAACAATATTTGCAGAATACAATCCACAGTGCAACAGCATTGATGTATATACTAATACGGGCTATATACTCCGTATTGATTGTTGGGAAGCAGAAAAAAATTTAAGAACCACACCTGGATCTGATTGTGCTTTGACATCGCTTGCAATCGATGAGCCATTAGAATATGCAAGGTTATATCTTGATGGGAATTTACAGATGTGGGTAGATGCTGAAGATTCATTAGAGTTATGATTATTCCAATCAAAATCTACTAGAATTTATTAAAAATTAGCTTCATAATTTTAAAAGGACAGCCCTATTGCTATGAGGCTGTCCTTAAAAATACAATAGATAAACCTAGATTATTCTTGCTACTATCTGATTGTTAAATTTTCTGTATTCCATATTGCAAATCTCCCTTTTCGCAATATTTTATTAGTATGAATGCCAGAATCGCTGAAAAAACACGTGCCAATACCGTACTCCACCATATCATAATCTGTCCACCAAATAAAGGTGGTAAAACAAGCATAAATATCAGCATCAATACTGGTTCAATGAATGTAAGAATGTATGACAATCCACTTTTTTCAGTAGCATAAAATCCAGCTGTCGCTATTCTGGTAATCGCAACAAATGGTAATGACACTAAAAATATAGGTACAATTTTAGAAATCTCAATACTTACTTCATAAGAAGCTCCGAAAACCCCTCCAATATTTGCTCTGTTTACATACATGATAATTCCACCACAAACAGCAAGAATTATTGCAAAAATGTATGCCATTCTCTGAACTCCTCTCAGGCTTTCTTGATCCTTCTCACCATAAAAACGGCTCATTAAAGGTTGACTTCCATCACCTACGCCCTGCAATATGAGATATATGATACAGATAATATAGGATACACATGCATAAGTTGCAATAGCTTTTTCTCCCCCATAAGAAGCGGAGAATCGGTTTATAAACACCAATGAAATATTAGGAGTCAATGCTAGCCCAAATGGTGCAAGACCTACTCTGAATATAGCGCCACACATTTCTTTTACATTTTTTAAGGATACATACACATAAAACTTTTTATTATATAATGCGTATATGATTGCAATTGCTGCAGTCACACCCTGTCCGGCTATTGTAGCTGTGGCTGCACCTTTCATGCCCATTTCATATATCCATACAAAGATAAAATCCAGAACAATATTGGTTATGAATCCACCAACCATCGCAAACATTGACCAGAAAGAGTTTCCATAATTTCTAATGAATGGCATCATTCCAGTTCCAAGAATCTGCAATATTGCTCCAAGTGCTATAATTTTGATATAATCTGTCGCATTTGTTAATATAATTCCATCTGCTCCAAGCAATCCTAAAATTTTAGACGAAAAGGAGTAAATAATTATGGTACTGATAACACTTACTATTACAAGAAGCCACCAGCTTGTAGCAATAAATTCTTCTGCCCGTTTTCCTTTCTTTTCTGCTGCATTAATTGAGTAATAAACAGCTCCTCCCATACCAATTCCTGTTCCAAGAGCCTGAATCAAAGCCTCAATCGGATATGCAATATTAATAGCCGAAAGTCCAGCATCTCCTATGGTATTGCCTACAAAATATCCATCCACTATCGCATATATTCCTGATAATGCAAATGCTATAATAGATGGAATAACATATTTAAAAAATAATGATTTATGATTCATTTTTCTTACAATCTCCTTCCTTGAAAAGTCTGATAAACAGCTCTGTATTATCATTAAGACTTTCTATATTCTCTAATCCCATTTTTTCGATTACTAATATTTCTTTTGAGTGCAGTTTTTCTATGATATCTTTCGTATATTCCATTCCTGATTCTGTGAGGCATATCAGCTTATTTCTCTTGTCTGAATCATCAGATACCATATTGATGTATCCTTTTTTCTGAAAATCTTTTAGTATCGTATTTACCGTTTGCTTAGGTATATTCCATTTTTCACTTATCATTTTCTGCGTGCATCTTCCATTACTTTCATAAAATGAATGCAAAGCAAAAACTCCATTTGAAGACAGTCCCTGATCCTTTGACCATTCCTCATACATTGCTGTACATTCTTTCCATAAAGCATAATATCGTTGCAACTGTATTATCATATTATTATCTTTTCTCATCTTTTTCCTCCTTAAATTAGTACGAATCCGGACTTTTGTATTATAGTCCGAGTTCGTACTAATTGTCAAGATTTATTTATATACTTTTTCTTTATATAAACAATCAATAGTCCCTTACTAAGGACAGGAAGATTATGAAATTTCCCTGTCCTCTTTTAATAATATCCTCGTTCTTCCATCCAGTCTTTCACATAACATCTGATTCCAATATAAATAATATGCGACAGTAATAGCAATACAATAAGATTTATCGGATTAGCGTTTTTAATCCATTCTCCAAAGTAAATTACAACAGCTGTACTCGTTATCGCTACCACGATACTGATGATATCCCAACAATATTTCCGGTAGATTTTTCCTACCTGATAACCAATCCCGATTATCAGCCACCCGGTTATTACGAATAAAATTGCCATGACAGTACCGGCAATCAGCCAGTACACAATCCCGGAAAGAATACTGTTAGGTATTCCACTGCTTAACTGTCCGAAAGAGTCTGCACCTGTCACAAACTCCCGAAATAAACTTCCCATTCCTTTTCCTAACGCACCGAAAAAGACGATACAGTCGTTAAGGAAAACCGGCGAAAGAATCGCAGTAAACAGTGTTGTTGTTATGCTGTACCATGCCAGTAGAAACAAGATACTTTCATAACCAATCGTCATATTTTTATATTTCTTTTCTAACTGGCTTTTACGGCTATCGCATTTTTCTTTTGCTTTCCGGTAAGCAGTACGGTCACATTTTTCACATTTCTCATAAGGCACTTTTTTCTCAACAGCTACCTCTACCGTCTTTTGGTGTGTCTGTGCATAAAGTTTTTCCTGCTCTGCTTTTTCATACTTAAATTTCCATGCCACGGCTTCTGCGTCGGCTCTTTTCCTGCTGTCTGTCTCGCTGGTCAATCGTTCCTCTGTTTGCCTTAATCTTGTCCGCAATGCTTCGATATTCTCGGCTCTGTTTTCGCTGTTCAATTTCTCGTTCAAGGTCAGCGATTCGCTTAGCTGCCTGTTTAGTTCCTGGATTGTCTGGTCTTTCTGATCCAGTTCGTCCTGCATCTGTTCGGTCATCAGCAGAAGTTCTTCCACCTGCCCGACGTTCTCTAAGTTTCTGCATTCGCTCATCGATCTCCCTCGCTTTCTCTATCTGCTGTTTAAGGTCAGCAATTCGCTGTTCTGTTTCTGCAATAAGCTGTTCTCGTTGTTCAGCTTCTGCGTTAATTCCTGCCATTGCTGATTCTCGTTTTCCAACTGTTCGATTCTGGTTTTCTGTTGCTCGATCTGTGAGAGCAGTTCTTCTGTATCTGGCAAAAGATTTAGCAGCCTGGATAATTCGCTGTTTAAGCTTTTTAAACTCTGGTTCTGCTCCTGAAAAGACAGGAGCTGCCTGTCCCGTTCCTGCAATTCCTGTACCATCTCTGCCATAAGATTCTGCTGTTCCTCGATCTGGTTTATCATTGTCTCCATCATGGGAATGACTTCCCGGCTTTCTTCTAATGTCACGCAATCGCTCCTTCCATTGTGTTAATGCACTGGATACTTTTCCAAAAGAAATCTGTATTTTATCCAGCAGTGCATTTTGTCTTTTTATGATCTGGTTTTCCTCTACTTTCCATGAAGTAGAGGATGTCTGTCCGTTTTGAAATTTCTCGTCAATTTTTCTGGCATCTGCGCCCTCATGGATCGTCGGTATCTCTAATTTTCCCTGCCTTGCATAAGAACGATGGTCAATGTGATTTTCCGTTTTCAAATGTGCATTACAGACGTTTGCCCATTCGCTCCGCCATAGCTCACAATTTTTCGGATTGTTCCACCCGGTAGCATCGGTTAATACACGTTTCCACTGTTTGCGGTTCCTTGTCCCGACTTTCTGGACTCCATTTTCATCAAGTACGGGGATTCGGATTCCATGACGGTCAGGGTTCTTTTTATCCTGCCACCAGTCCGGATGGGATTCATCCACCACAATATTTCCATTTTCATCTCTGACAAACTCCCAATCCTTGATTTCTTTGTTACCCCATGAGTGGTCTGAATTGAATGGTCGCAACGTCACCAATAAATGCACATGGGGATTACCATCTCCTTTATCGTGGATACTCCAATCCGCACACATTCCCTTATCTACAAAGGTCTTTTGAATATATTCAGTTGTATAATCAATCTGTTCCTGTCGGCTCCATTCTTTCGGAAGTGAGAACTCAAATGACCTGCCGAGTTGTGCATCTGAACTTTTTTCTATCCTCAAGACTTCATTCCATAAACGCTGCTTCTGAAAAGTAAGTTTGAATTTTTCCAGTGCAGCATTTTGGTTATCTGCCCTTTTATATCGGACAGATTTCTGGAACCGTCTGATATTTTCAGCAGGTACATTCTGCCATTCCTGTGGTGCATTTTCACACATCAGCAGGCTGGTATAAACGACTTCTTTTTTTGAAGTATAGTAGCTGATCCTGCCTGTTTCTTCATTTTTCATCACATCGCCATTGAGATAAGCAGACGCCGATATGATGGATTTTCCTTTGCTGCGTCCAACAATCTTTACTGTATAATGAAAAATCGCCATGCTCCGTTTCCCCCATTCTGCCGTATCCGGCTTTGATTTCCGGCAGGTAACGTTTTTCCTAAAAGAAAATGGTATCTGCCGGAGCACCCTCTGCGTAAGAGTGCCCTGTGCATAACAGCCTGCATGGAATGTGCCCCTCTGGCGAAGAGTGCCTCCTGCGGCATGAGCAGGTCTGGCTGAAAGCCCCGCCGACGGAACGAGCCCGGCAAGCGTAAGCGCAGACCGGTTGCCACCTGTGGCAAACTTATACGGACGACCTCTGGTTGTCCATAAGTGCGCCCTTCATAAAAAAGCAATGAAGGGAATGGAAACTCCACTCCCTCCGGCATTACACTTCCTCCGTATTTGCAACTGGCTCTTTCTGCATTGCCTTTGAGAAGAATTTCCCATTTGCTTCCTGCCTTTTTAAGAAGCCGATCAGCTTTGGGATATCATCTTCCTCAATCGCAGAACCCAGTACCGATTCCACTGCACCGCCAATCTGGCAGAGCCTGTGTGTCCGTTTTTTGGTTTCCACATCTTTCTGACGTTTCTTCAGTTCCCGTTTCTGTGCTGCATACTGTTTTGCTTTCTCAAGGCTTTCCTGTTCTTTCTTTTCCAACTGGAGCATACGCTCCTCATAACTCTTTGTTGATCTTGCCATAAATATCATCGTCCTTTCTTTTTTTCCAAACATAAGTTTCCTGTTGTCTGTCAGACGAAGTACATGGTATAATCTGCTTGCGTGTAGGTATATCATGACTCCGGTCTGATAGAACCTTTGGCGGTTTCTTCGGGAACCGCTTTTTTAAGTTGAACCGTTTCTTGTGACTGCTTTCACATTTCCCTTATCCCTCAAGTCCCTGCCCTCGTTGGCTTCCATAAAAAGTTCCAGCATATCCGTTTTGATCAGGACTTTTCTCCCAACCTTCAATACCGGAAGTTTCTTCCACTCTACCAACTTTCGCAGGGTGTTCCTGCCAATTCCCGTATAATCAGCAGCTTCCTCAATAGATAAGGCAATCTTTCTTTGCGTCATATGACCACCTCCTTTCGAATTGCATTATGCAATTTCATTTGTGCTGTCAGTATAGCGTGTTTATATTGCTTTGTCAAGCATTATGAAATTTTTCTGCTTTTCTTAAAATTGCATATTGCAATATATTTTGTTGCGTGGTATAGTAATGACATACCGAAAAAGGAGGCACATCAGCATGAAAGATAAAGAACTACGCAAGCTGATTGGCAGCAGGGCAAAACAGCGCCGTCTGGAATTAAATCTGACACAGCCTTATGTCGCAGAGAAGATGGGAGTTACCGCTTCCACAATCCTGCGTTATGAGAATGGTTCGATTGACAATACCAAAAAGATGGTACTGGAAGGTCTTTCGGAAGCACTTCATGTATCGATTGAATGGCTCAAAGGGGAAACCGATGAATATGAAACTGATATTACGGATAAGAAAGAATTGCAGATTCGTGATGCGATGGGCGACATTCTCAAACAGTTTCCTCTTGACCTCAATAAAACAGAAGACGCTTTTTCTAAAGACTTACTGCTGTTAATGTTAAAGCAATATGAACTGTTTCTGGATTCGTTTCAGTTCGCCTGTAAAAATTACAAAGGCAGTACCAAAGATGCGGACATTGCCAAAGTAATGGGATTTGAATCGAAAGATGAATATAATGAGATTATGTTTCTCAGGGAGATCACACAT
Organism: Ruminococcus sp. 1001136sp1; assembly: GCF_039841815.1. Taxonomy (NCBI): domain Bacteria; kingdom Bacillati; phylum Bacillota; class Clostridia; order Eubacteriales; family Oscillospiraceae; genus Ruminococcus; species Ruminococcus sp. 1001136sp1. Next base: position 7,433 of record NZ_JBDPGY010000032.1, read on the forward strand.
ACTGTCAACGCATTTAATGATATGGCAGATGTTGTAAGGCTCTATTCAAAGAAACCGGAAGCGGCAGAACAAAGGCTTGCAAATCTTTTATCCGAAGTTATGTATGACGATTCTGAATCGGTATAGTAAGATAATCGGAGTTATGATACAATGAGCGCAAGCGAGTCAAGCTGTTTACAGATTTGACGAGCGGCGAATTGGCTTATGGACTTGTCCATAAGATGCCTACACGCAAGAAGCATTTCAGCAGTTCCGATTGTCTGATATCGAAAGGAGACATACGATTATGGCAAAAGGATCTGTTAGAAAAAAAGGAAAAAAATGGTACTATCGTTTCTATGTAGAAGATGCAAGCGGTAAAATGGTTCAGAAAGAATACGCCGGAACCGAAAGTAAAAGTGAGACGGAAAAGCTTCTCCGCAAGGCACTGGAAGACTACGAAGATAAGAAGTTTGTTGCAAAGGCAGATAATCTTACCGTAGGGGAACTTCTGGATATGTGGGCAGAAGAAGAACTGAAAACTGGGACACTCAGCAACGGTACAGTGGAAAATTATCTTGGTGCAATCCGATGTATCAAAAAACACCCGATTGCAGACCGCAAACTGAAAACAGTTACTGCCGAACATTTACAGGCATTTCTTGATCTGCTTACATTCGGTGGTGAGTTTCCAGACGGGAAAGTAAAAAAGGGATACAGCAAAGATTATATCCATTCTTTTTCCGCAGTGTTACAGCAGTCATTCCGTTTTGCAGTATTTCCAAAACAGTTAATCAGTTTCAATCCGATGCAGTATATTAAGCTGAAAAAGCAGGCAGAGGAAGTTGACCTCTTTTCCGATGATGAAGTGGAAGAAGGTACACAGCCGATTTCACATGAGGATTATGAACGGCTTATCCAATATCTGGAAAAGAAAAATCCACCTGCTATTCTTCCGATTCAAATTGCGTATTATGCCGGGCTCCGTATCGGGGAAACCTGTGGTCTTACATGGCAGGACATTAACCTTGAGGAACAATGCCTGACCATAAAACGCAGTATCCGCTACGACGGCATGAAACACAAAAATATTATCGGACCAACGAAACGGAAAAAAGTAAGGATTGTTGATTTTGGAGATACGCTGACTGAAATACTGAAAGCTGCCAGAAAAGAACAGCTCAAAAACCGGATGCAGTATGGCGAATTATATCACCGCAATTACTACAAAGAAGTGCATGTGAAAAACAGGGTATATTATGAATACTATCATCTTGACGGAACACAGGAAGTCCCGACAGATTACAAAGAAATCTCCTTTGTCTGCCTGCGACCAGATGGCTCTTTGGAACTGCCGAGTACACTCAGCATTGTATGCAGATCAGTGGCAAAGAAGCTGGAAGGATTTGAAGATTTCCATTTTCACCAGTTGCGTCACACTTATACCAGCAATCTGCTTTCCAATGGAGCTGCACCGAAAGATGTACAGGAACTGTTAGGACACTCTGATGTCAGTACCACAATGAATATTTACGCTCACTCAACAAGAAAAGCAAAACGGGATTCCGCAAGACTTCTTGATAAAGTAGCGAGCAATGCTTAACTAAAAATTTCCCTTATTTCCCTTGCGGATTCCGCATAAGGGCAAAAATAAGGGAAAATACATATCATTTCACTATTTAATGGGCTGAAAAGCCTGTAAAATAAGGAAAGTTCAGGAAATCTCTCCACAAATTCCAATTTGCGAGGATGAACACTTATGAAAGAAAAAAGCAAAAGTGAAGTTTCAATAATAGGTGGTGCAGATGGCCCAACAAGTATTTTTATAGCTGGCAGAACACGGAAAAAGCCTCTAAAAGTAAGGATACGAAATATTATCTACAGATATAGACGTAAGATAGTAGAGAAGAAAGTGGTTGCAGATTCACATACTCTTGATGAATTGGTACAATATGCAATGAATACCTACAATCTAATTGAAACTAATTCAACTGAGAGAAAATATATTGAACAACAAAAAAACCTAAAGGAGAGTTTGATTTTACAGCATAAACCAGAAGTTTTAGGTGAAATGAAGGATATTCCAAAGCCGGATGTTTCTAATGAAGAATCTGTCAGAGAATATTTTTGTAAAATAAAGACTCGAAGCGAAATGATTGCCGAAATGCCAGATAATGTAATTCCTATGAACTTTCATCTATATGAAATAAGAATCGGTGATGATTCTCTTGAGATGGAGATAGATTATATTTGGAATATATTCGGTATATCTTATTCTGGAAACAAGAAAGTAATGAAACAGTTTGAGAAAATTTCAAAAGATTTGTATATCTATTATGGTGTTAGTGAAGATGATATTAAGAAAAAGACAGAAAGATATTTATCATTGGTAACGGCATTAAGTTCATAAATTCCAGCCTGTCTTTCTGAAATTTCAACTGAATAACCACAGCATAAACCGCTGCTACATGGAAGCTAACACAACCATGCAACAGCGGTTTTTTGTTACCGTTTTTTCCTCTGGCTGATAGGCGTTCCCATTTTCTTTGATTTTTTGAGAATCCGAATCAGCCAGCGAAATTCTTCGTCTGACAGATTTTTATAGTTGATACCGAGCTGCTTGCAGTAAAGAACAACCAGCTTTTCATCCCGGCTGCCCTTGAAATTTTCGACCGCTTCCAGATTTTCTTTCAGTTCATCGGCAACGGTGGTCTGGGGAGCACTTTCGCTGTCTTTTTTGTGAGCTTCTCGAATATCCCGGATAATGAGGTTGAGGTCATCCAGAACCATGTGACTGAAATATTCATCATCGCTGATATGGGCGGCTTGCAGCACTTTCAAATGCGGGTCATCTTCGCCGGGGCGATACCGTTCAATGATTTCATGCCGGACGGTATCGACAAGAGCGTTGAGATTTTGAATCTGCATGGTGGCAATCCCGTCCACATAAATCTCAATGTCTGCAAGAAACTTGATAAAATCTTTATGTGTGGCAAGTTCGCAGAGCAGACGGTTGTTAATCCGACCGCTTTTCAGAAGTGCAACCATTTCATCGTTTAAATGCAGTTCCGTCAATGGCGTGTTGATCTGCTCCTTGTTCTCTGTCCGGCATAGCAGATAATCGACGGAAACCTCATAGAAGTCTGCCAGCGTGATAAGGTTGCCATGATTGATTTCCTTATAATCCTCTTTTTCATAACTTCCAAGAGCTGATTTGGAAATGCCCGTCAGCCTTGATAGTTCTTCCAGATTTAAGCCTTTGTCCTTGCGGAGTTCCCAAAGGCGTTCCTGTATGCTTGTTGCTCCTTTCATGGGCACACGCTCCTTTCCGGCGGTTTCATTACTGCCGTTTAACTGGATTATATCATACTTTCCGCAATCGTGGAAATTTCTGATTTTTACCCCTAATTCCTACTTTGTGGACATACGGCACAGGGCACAAAAATGTTCTATGATACAGGTAGTTCATCGATGGATTATTCCAATCGAATGACCAGCCTGTGTGGGATATGCTTCCCCGGCGATGTAGCGCCATGACTTTTGGCAGGGATGTGGAGGAACCCTGACCGAAACGAGCGTACCAAAGGGAGCGATACGCCGCTGTGAGATTCAGGGGAGGAACGACACCGGGGAGAACTGGCGAACTGACACCGAAATGATACCGAAACACGACAATCTGATAGGGGGACAGTCTACCCTATCGCTGATACTTCGGGAGATTTTAGGCGGCTCTATGGCTGTAATTTTGCCGAAAATCGCCCCGAAACCATACACTAAAACGGGAGGAAGCGCAATATGCCGAGAATGAGCAAAAAGAGGAAGTATGAGCTTTCCTTTTACCTCAATGACCGGGGGCGTGTCACTTACAACGAATTATGCCGGAAATGCCAGCATGGGTGCAAGCAGAGCTTCCGGGCGGTTGTGATTGACTGCCCCCGTTATTTATCCAAACGAGGAAAGAAAAAGGAGGAACACACAGAATGAATTTTGAATTTATGACGATAGACACACCACTGCCGCCATGTATGCCATTTCCCAGAGCGTTGACAGGATTTCCAGTTAGCAGCACCGCAAAGGTCATGTACTGCCGGATGCTGGACGCTATGCTGTCCAAAGGACAGGAGGACGAGAACGGAATCCTGTTTGTCTGCTTCCCTGTCACAGCCATTGCCGCAGTCCTGTCCCGCAGCCCCATGACGGTCAAGCGTTCTCTGAATGAACTGGAAACCGCCGGACTTATCATGCGGGTGCGTCAGGGCGTGGGAGAACCGAATAGAATTTATGTGCTGATACCGGGAAAGGAGGACGCTGCCCTTGCCTGATACCTCAAAGCTGGAAAAGCTCAACAGGGAGTTGGAGAAAAGCGAAAAGAAACTGCGGAAAGCCATCAATGATGAAAAGGCATTGCAGCACCAGTTAAAGCAGCTTACCCGAAAGGAACGGACGCACCGGCTCTGTACTCGTGGCGGTATGCTGGAAAGTTTTCTGCAAGAGCCGGAACGCCTGACAGATGATGATGTCATGCTGTTGTTGAAACTCATTTTTCACAGGCAGGACACGCAGGAACTATTGAAAAAACTGCTGGAACGGGAGAAGTCGGAAACCCCTTAGTTTACTAAGGGCGCAATTATACACCACCCAGAGGTTGGTGCATTGCGTTCTCCGAAGGCTCCTCGCCGGAGGGCTGTGATTTTCCGCAGTCATGGTCTGCTCCAAATCATACAGGGGACGCTACGCTTCCCCTGCGCTGGCTGCCGCCAGCTACCCTTTTGTGGACTTGCCATCTGTGGACACCTTGCGTTGCAAGCTGTTCCCAGCCGACAAGTTTCATAAAATATGCTATCTTTTCGATAGGCGTTGCAGTATAATGAAGTAAACAATATGTTTGAATTTTCTTAATGGGTGGATAAAGACGAAACTAAAACTTAATTAAGGAGGATAGGTATGATATTGCTTAATCAGATAACAAGTGCTGTTTTACAACTTTTGATTTTTTCAAGTGTTCCTTTTGTGTGGTATATTCTTACACATAAAAGGGTTAAAGGTTTTTTTAAGTGGCTGGGATTTAAAACAGCACCAAACCCACCTTTGAAAGCCATGTTTTGTATTCTTGCGGGATTTTTAGTTGGAGTCTTTTTACCATATATGTGGCTCTATAAATCTGGAAATTTGAATTATCAAGGATTTACAGTTGATGCATTTCAGCAAACTGGTTGGAGTATAGAAACATTTACTGTCATATTGATATGGGCTGTAATTCAGACTTCCTTATCTGAAGAAATTATGTTTCGGGGTTTTCTTTGTAAACGCTTGTGCAATAAATTTGGAGAAAAAATAGGTAATACAGTTCAGGCTTTATTTTTTGGTATGGTACACATTGCTGCGTTGCCAGACAAAAATATCCCTGCAATGTTCATCGTAGTATTACTAACTGGTGGAATAGGCTATACATTGGGATGGCTTTCATTAAAAAAAGTTCAAGGAAGTATTTTATATGGTTGGGCGATCCATGCAACAGTTAATATTCTTTCACCAATTATTGTTTTCACATTTTTATTGCCCAATTATGTGTTGCAATAAAGTATGAAAATATATATGAGTATTAGGAGGTGTAATGTATGGCGAAAAAAGTATATTTAGTAATCACAATTTTTATGGTGTTAACCTTATTGAGTGGCATTCCACACCTCATAGAAGGAATTCATGCGAGAGGTATGACAGAAGTTAATTATGGTATCGTTGGCTTTCCAATACTTATAGGTATATGGAGTTTCTATAAGTATAAAAAAGCGGAATAAAAAATGGTTCTGACAACTTCTGGTTTGCCATCCACACTTCGGGTCAACTTGCCCCGAACTTTTACAACTAAATACCCGCCGCCCACACGGCGGCACACCGAGCAGGAAATCTGAAAAAAGGTCTCCTGCTTTTTTTCTGCCCAAAATGAGGTGGTAAAACGCCACCCCATCCACCAATTAGCGAAAGGAGGAACACGAAATGCCCTGTCCACACAACGAAATCACGATTGTGCAGCGCAGCCAGCGGCAGTCTGCGGTTGCCGCCGCTGCTTACCAAAGCGGCGAAAAGCTGTTCTGTGAATACGACCAGCAAGTGAAGCACTACCCGGAAAAGCGTGGTATCGTCCACAATGAAATCCTGCTCCCGGCAAATGCCCCACAGGAATATGCAGACCGCAATACCTTATGGAACGCCGCCGAAGCGGTGGAGAAACAATGGAACTCCCAGCTTGCAAGGCGGTTGGTGCTTACCATCCCCAGAGAGATACCACCCGACCAGTATGCTGTCCTTATCCGGGAGTTTTGTGAGCAGCAGTTTGTTTCCAAAGGCATGATTGCTGATTTTGCCATCCATGACCCCCATCCGCCGGGACACAACCCCCACGCCCATGTCCTGCTCACTATGAGGGCAATGGACGGACATGGAAAATGGCTTCCCAAGAGCCACAAGGTTTATGACCTTGACGAAAACGGGGAACGGATAAAACTTCCGTCCGGCAGGTGGAAAAGCCACAAGGAAGATACGGTTGACTGGAACGACCAGAAGTATTGTGAAATCTGGCGGCATGAATGGGAAGTCATCCAGAACCGCTATCTGGAAGCCAATGACCGCCCGGAGCGTGTGGACTTGCGTTCCTATGCCAGACAGGGGCTTGATGTTGTCCCTACTGTCCATGAGGGGGCTGCTGTCCGGCAGATGGAAAAGCGTGGTATCCAGACGAATATCGGCAACCTGAACCGGGAAATCAGAGCCGCCAACAGTCTGATGAAGTCCATCCGGCAGCTTATCCAAAATCTCAAAGGCTGGATTACCGAGCTGGGCGAAAAACGGAAAGAGCTGCTTGCACAAAAAGCGGCGGAGGAAGCGACACTTCTTCCCAATCTGCTGATGAAGTATATGGAAATACGAAAGGAAGAACGGAAGGACTGGACAAGAGCTGGACAGAACCGGGGGACTTCACAGGACTTAAAGGCAGTCAGCGAAGCACTGTCCTATCTCCGGCAAAAGGGGCTATCCACTGTGGAGGACTTAGAAGCGTTTCTGGAATCTTCCGGGAAATCAGCCGCAGATTACCGCAGTCAGATGAAGCCAAAGGAAGCTCGCAGCAAAGTGATTGACGGGATTCTTGCCAGCCGGACAGACTGCAAGGAATGTAAGCCTGTCTATGAGAAGTACCAGAAGATATTTTTTAAGAAAACAAAGGAGAAATTCAAACAGGAACACCCGGAGGTTGCCCGATATGCGAAAGCCGCCGCCTACCTTGCCAAGCACCCGGATGATAAAGACAGCACCCAAGAGGAGCTGCAAGAGGAGCAGGAAACGCTTCTCAGCGAAATCGCAGAGCTGAAAGTACCGCTGACCGAGGTGCAGGCTGATTTGAAGAAGCTGCGGGACATCCGCTACTGGGTACGGAAAGCCACACCCGGCACAGAGGAAAGCAAAGAGCCGCCCAAGAAGCAGCCTATCAAGGAAGTCTTGCAGGATAAGGCAGACGAGAAAAAAGCACAAAGAACCGCCCCGGCACAGGCGAAACACAGACAACAGGATATGGAACTTTAACAGGCACTTGCCATTTTCAATCAGAGAATGTCAGGTGCTTTTCTTATTTTCAAGGAGGGATAGATTTGAATGTATTTGAAGCTGTGAAGCAGTCCGTCACAACAAGACAGGCTGCGGAGCATTATGGAATCCATGTAGGTCGGAACGGGATGGCTTGCTGTCCGTTCCATAACGATAAAACCCCAAGCATGAAGCTGGATCGGCGTTACCACTGCTTCGGCTGCGGTGCGGATGGGGATGTGATTGATTTTGCCGCCGCCCTGTATGGGCTGGGAAAGAAAGAAGCCGCCGTACAACTGGCACAGGACTTCGGGCTTTCCTATGAGGACTGGAAACCGCCGGGAAAGGCAAAAAAGCCCAAGCCCCGGCAGAAATCCCCGGAGGAACAGTTTCAGGAAGCAAAGAGCCGCTGCTTCCGTATTCTTGCCGACTATCTCCACCTGCTCCGGGCATGGAGAAAGGAATATGCCCCGCACTCCCCGGAGGAAGTCTTTCATCCCCGGTTTGTGGAAGCCTTACAGAAGCAAGCCCATGTGGAATATCTGCTGGATGTGCTGCTGTTCGGGGAGACAGAGGAAAAAGCGGCTTTGATTACGGACTACGGAAAGGATGTGATACAGCTTGAACAGCGAATGGCAGAGCTTGCAGCCGCAGACGCAACAAGAACTAAAAAACACCATGAACGCCATGCAGCCGCCCCAGAGCATTGAGGAAATCAAGGCGGGGCTGGAAACCACCGAGAAAGGCGGTGTCCGTCAGAGCATACGGAACTGCCTGACCGTATTCCAGCGTGACCCTCTGCTTTCCGGGGCTATTGCATACAACATCCTGACCGACCGCAAGGACATCATAAAGCCCATCGGTTTTCACAGAGAAAGCACCGCCCTGAACGATACGGACATGAAGTATCTGCTTCTTTATCTGGAAGAAACCTATGGGCTTACCAATGAGAAAAAGATTGATAACGCCATCGGGATTGTGGCGAATGAAAACAAGTACCATCCCATCCGGGACTATCTCAATACCCTTGTGTGGGACGGGACAGAACGAATCCGTTTCTGCCTGCGGCACTTTCTGGGGGCTGACGCAGACGATTACACCTATGAAGCATTGAAGCTGTTCCTGCTGGGTGCAATCTCACGAGCCTTTCAGCCGGGGTGCAAGTTTGAAATCATGCTCTGTCTGGTTGGAGGTCAGGGGGCTGGCAAGTCCACCTTCTTCCGTCTGCTGGCAGTCCGGGACGAGTGGTTCTCCGATGATTTGCGGAAGCTGGACGATGACAATGTGTACCGTAAGCTGCAAGGTCACTGGATTATCGAAATGTCGGAAATGATGGCAACCGCCAACGCCAAGAGCATTGAGGAAATCAAGTCATTTTTAAGCCGGCAGAAAGAAGTTTACAAGATACCCTATGAAACCCACCCGGCAGACCGCCCCCGTCAGTGCGTGTTTGGCGGCACTTCCAATGCCCTTGACTTCCTGCCCCTTGACCGTTCCGGCAACCGCCGCTTTATCCCCGTCATGGTGTACCCGGAGCAAGCCGAGGTTCACATTTTGGAGGACGAAGCCGCTTCCAGAGCCTATATCGAGCAGATGTGGGCAGAAGCTATGGAGATTTACCGAAGCGGCAGGTTCAAGCTGGCTTTCAGCCCCACCATGCAACGGTATCTCAAAGAACACCAGCGGGATTTTATGCCGGAGGACACCAAAGCCGGAATGATACAGGCGTATCTTGATAAGTACACCGGGAGCATGGTCTGTTCCAAGCAGCTTTACAAGGAAGCCTTGAACCACACCTTTGACGAGCCGAAGCAATGGGAAATCCGGGAAATCAACGAGATTATGAACCAGTGCATTACCGGCTGGCGGTACTTCCCGAACCCAAGAATGTTTTCCGAATATGGCAGACAAAAGGGCTGGGAGCGTGAAAACCCGGCAACGGACTCCGGCAACCCGTCTGAAAAAACGATGGACGGTTTTGTGGAGGTCGCAGAACAGATGGAGCTTCCATTCTGAAAAGGACAGCCCGTTGCACCCCCTGTTGCTATCCCGTTGCCGAGCCGGTTGCCGGGGAAAATCCCATAACTGCGGGCTTTTCTCCCTTATAACAACCAAAACAACAGAAAAATAAAAGAAAAGTATAAATAGTAAGTAATGCCAGACTGAGATTGTTTGCAAGGTCTTTTGAAGCCCGTTGCCGGACTTCGTTGCCGACACCCTCTGTTTGGCTGTTTTCATGTGCGCAGACAATGAGCCAAGCGGATACGCTTGCGTATCCATTTGGCGAATGCTGCGACAACGATAATTATGGAGGATAACTGCCTATGGCAAATAATAAGATGAATATTGAAGGGAAAAATTACTCAGATATTCCGGTGTGGCGTAGATATACGCTTACCATTGAGGAAGCAGCCAGATATTATCATATCGGCGAAGGAAAACTGAGAACGCTTATTGACACACATCCCAATGAGGATTTTTATGTGATGAACGGCAATCGTGCCCTCATTAAGCGTGAGAAATTTGAGCGGTATCTGGATCAGGCTACTGCTGTGTAAACAGAGCTGACAGATTTACCGATTTCATATGATATAACTATGCGGAGAACTGGATTTGTGCTATGATAAGAGTGCAAGTCTGTCTCTCTTTTTTTGAAAGGAGAGTTCACCATGAGTGAGAAAAGACGAGATAACCGTAATCGGATTTTGCGAGAGGGCGAGTACCAGCGTAAAGATGGGAGGTATCGGTTCCGCTATATTGATGAGGATGGAAAAGAGAAAAATGTATACAGTTGGCGTTTGGACAAGAATGATCCAATGCCGAAGGGGAAGAAGCGGGAGCCTTCCCTGCGTGAGAAAGAAAAACAGATTGAGGCAGATTTGTTTGACCGTATCGTAACAAACGGTGGCAATTATACTGTTTTGGAACTGGTAGAAAAATATGTTTCATTGAAAACAGGAGTTCGTCACAATACGGTTGCCGGATATAAAACGGTCATCAATATGCTGAAAAAAGAGAGTTTTGGGAATCAGCGAATTGATAAGGTGCGTTTGTCAGACGCAAAGGCATGGTTGATTAAACTCCAACAGATTGATGGACGGGGATACAGTTCCATTCATTCTATCCGGGGAGTTCTCAGACCGGCATTTCAGATGGCGGTAGATGATGACCTGCTTCGTAAAAATCCATTTGAATTTGAGCTTGCATCCGTCATTGTCAATGATTCTGTTACCAGAGAAGCGATTACCCGAAAGCAGCAGCGAGATTTGTTAAAGTTTATTCAGGAGGATAAGCATTTCAGCAGATACTATGATGCAATCTATATTCTTTTTCACACAGGGCTTCGTATCTCAGAGTTTTGTGGACTGACGGTTTCAGAAGTCGAGTTTGGAGAAATGCGTATTAAGGTAGACCATCAGTTACAGCGTACTGCACAGATGCAGTATGTGATTGAAGAACCGAAAACAGACAAAGGTATCCGTTATGTGCCGATGACAGAAGCTGTTGCAGCGTGTTTTCGCAGAATCATTGCCAACCGAAAGACACCAAAGGTTGAGCCGATGGTGGAAGGATATGCCGGATTTTTGTTTCTGGATAAAAATGATATGCCGATGGTTGCCCTGCACTGGGAGAAGTATCTGGAGCATATTATTCAGAAATACAATAAAATTTACCGTGTCCAGATGCCGAAAGTTACCCCTCATGGTCGAGTTATAATAAGGACAAGTTAGAAAACTCCAGTAAATACAAGGGGTTGCACTAATTTAGTCCTTATTTTTAATTTCCTGAAAAGGGAAAAATAAAGCAGCGCTGTCATTCCAGAATATGAATTATTACAGATTCAGACTGGAAATGGATTTGTGTAAGACAAGAGTAAAAACAACAGAATTATTGTAATTATAGGACTGAATTAGCTCGCACGGAATATAGATTCCGGATGTCTAATTCAGTCCTCTTTTTGATTGATGACGATGAAAGGTGATGAAAAATGGCTAGAATTATTTCTATTGTAAACCAAAAAGGGGGAACGGGAAAATCCGCATGTACAGCTAATTTAGCAGTAGGATTAGCACAAAAGAATATGAAAGTGTTGATTGTAGATGCCGATCCACAGTCTGATGTATCCGCAGGATTTGGATATCGTGATTGTGATGACAGTAATGAAACACTTACTGCTCTTATGGATGCTGTAATGAAAGATGAAGATATTCCTTCCGAATGTTTTATCAGACATCAGGCAGAGGGGATAGACATTATCTGTTCTAACATTGGACTGGCAGGTACGGAAGTACAGTTGGTAAATGCAATGAGTAGAGAATATGTATTGAAACAGATTTTATATGGTATCAAAGATCAATATGATGTAGTCATCATTGATTGTATGCCATCATTGGGAATGATTACGATTAATGCGCTGGCTGCATCAGATGAAGTCCTCATTCCAGTTGAAGCATCCTACCTGCCAATCAAAGGATTGCAGCAGTTGTTAAAAACAATCGGTAAGGTCCGTAAGCAGATTAATCCGAAGCTGCAAGTCGGAGGTATTTTGTTTACGATGGTCGATGCTCATACGAATGATGCCAGAAATAACATGGAACTTCTCAGAAATGTATATGGAAGTCAAATTCATATCTTTGATAATTATATTCCATTTTCTGTAAGAATGAAGGAAGCAGTCAGAGAAGGACAGAGTATTTTCTCTTATGATCCGAAAGGCAAAGCTACAGAAGCTTATCGGAGAGTGACGGAGGAGGTGCTGAAAGATGCCATCTAAAAAAAGAGCAACTCCCATTTCCTTACAGCCACTTGATGCGTTATTTGGAACAAACGAAGAAACAAACAATGGAATTTGTGAGATAGAAATAGGAAGCCTTCATCCATTTCCAAATCACCCGTTTCAAGTAAAAGATGATAAGAAAATGGAAGAATTATCAGAAAGCATTACACAATATGGCGTGTTGGTTCCTGGTATTGTGCGATTGAGAGAGTCCGGTGGTTATGAGCTGGTAGCTGGTCATAGGCGAAAACGAGCATGTGAACTTGCGGGATTAGAGAAAATGCCTGTTATCATCAAAGATCTTACAGATGATGAAGCGACGGTGATCATGGTAGATTCCAACATTCAACGAGAAGAGCTGCTGATCAGTGAAAAGGCATTCGCTTATAAAATGAAATATGAGGCGTTAAAGCGTCAGGGAAAACGGTCTGATTTAACTTCTTGCCAAGTTGGCAAGAAGTTGGCGGCAGAAGAAGTCAGTCAGAATACAGGAGATAGTTCCAGACAGATTCTTCGATATATTCATCTGACAGAGTTAATCGCAGAACTTTTAGAACTGGCAGACGAGAAGAAGCTTCCCTTTAATACAGCTGTTGAAGTTTCATATTTGAGAAGTGAAGAACAACAGATATTGCTTCAGTATATGAGTAATCACAATATGGTACCGTCTATGAAGCAGGCAAAGGAATTGAAGCAGATTGCAAAAGAGCAGATGTTGACATATTCAGAGATTGACCAGATCTGTATGAATGAAAGTACTGAGAAAGTACAGGTACAGATTCCGGCGAAAAAGCTGAAACAGTATTTTCCTGAGTCATATTCTAAAGCTCAGATGGAAGAAGTGATATTTATGCTCCTGGCATCATGGGCAGAAAAACAATAATATGATATGCGAAGTTGGACAGAAGGAATGAAAAGATGATGATAGAAGATGTAATTAAAAAATCAATACTGCCACTGGCATTTATGCTATTCTGGTTCTGGATGGTATCCACCATCATGAAAGTCAGTGGACAGACAGACTTATTCTGGTGGATATTTCTTTCCGGACTTCCATTTGGAATACATAAAATGCGGCTGGTCCTGATTCCAAAAGGAATGGATATAACAGCAACACTTGGGATGGCTGCATTAAGTGTCATCATTGGAGCTTTGATTGGAAGTATCATGATTCCAGTGTATGTAATCCGTGCGGTATACGTTTTCTTACGATATATCATCGGAAAATAATTGAATATTTGATAAGAGGCAGGCTTGCGAAAATAAAATCGTAAGCTTGCCTCTTTTTTTTGTACCCAAAATCAGGCAATTCAGGGGAAATCCCTTTTGCAAATATATATACCTGGAGGATTTTTAAGATGAGAGAGCGAATTGAAAGTAAGCATGTAACAAAAGAAATCAAAAGTCAGATGCCAGTGATTCCGGTGGAAATTGTTAAAGAAAGAGGTTGTACGTTCTGCCCGTATTATCTGGGCAATTATGAGAAACAGCCACGCTGTATGATGAAAATCTGTGCCTGGGATGATGAAAATGAACGTTTCCATCCAGTTCTTCGTGGACTGATTCCATTTTACAAAGAGAAGATGGAAAAAGCAGAAGAGAAGTTCCTGGCAATGAAAAAGATTTACACAACGCTGTTAGGAATGTTTGCCGATGAAATGAAGCAGGAAGAGTTGGAAAAAGATGAATGTTACGGATGTGCCTATGGAAAATGTGGACCATGTATCGGTATCTGTTACAAATCAATGAAAGCATAGGAGGGTTAAGCCAATGAATACAACAGTTATTTCCGGGCGATTGGTAAGAAATCCTGGATACAACGAAGTGGAGAATGAAAGAGGACTTCATAAGATTGCCAAGTTTGTTCTGGCAGTCAGAAGAAATTATTCCGATGAAGTCAGTTTTATTCCGGTAAAGGCTTTTGCAAAGAAAGCAGAATTTGCCAGAGATTATCTGATGCAGGGAACGAAGGTCATGGTGGAAGGCGAGATTGTCACAGGTAATTATGAAGATAAGGATACCGGGAAAAAGATCTATACAACTGAAGTGTATGCAAATCGGATCGAATTTGCAGGTGCAAAAATAGTTGACAGACCACCGTTTCCAGAAGATGCGGAAGGGTTCTTAGAGATCCCAGAGGGCATGGAAGAGGAAATGCCGTTTAGATAGAGGAGGATAAAAGATGGTTTCAGTAGATCAGGCGTATATGGTAGGGCATATGAAAAATGCCGATGGAAGTATCAATAACAAAAATGTAGTGCTGTCAGCAGCATGTGAAGCAGCGGAACTGTTCCAGTGCATGATGTCAGTAAATCAGAAACTGGAGGACTGGCAGAGATTTAACCACACCTTGGAGATGCATCTTAGAAGTGTGGAATGTGAGAAAATCCATGATATCTGTCAGGCGGTATATGGAATGAAACATCCGTCCGATGAACTGGAAGGATTGTATCTGGCAAGAGAGGATGAACAGATATGCCTGCTGTACTATCAGGTATTTGTAGGGATGCTGGAAATCAATATTAATTCAGCCGAAGTGCTGTACAAACAGAAGGAGGAAATAATCAATGAGTAAAGTGGAGTATATGCCGGTAGATTGTCTGCAGGTGCCAAAGATGCTGTTCCAGGTGGAAAAATTCAAAAATCTGTCAAATACAGCAAAAATTTTATACAGCTTATTTCTGGATCGTTTGAAATTTGCGGTGCAGAATGGCTGGGTAGATCATAACGGAGATCTGTTTGTTATCTATCCAAAAAGCGAAATGAAGAAAGACCTGAATACGACTCGATATGGCGTAGATCAGGCAGTACAGGAACTTGTTAAGATTGGAAAGCTGGTGCGTATTGTTCAAAACAATGGAAAGGCGAACCACTTTTATATCAATGATATTTATGAAAATGAGATGGAGGAAGAATCAATGATGACATTAGACAGAATTATGGCAAATATGCCGATGGAAGAAAGAGAAATTATCATGGACAAGATGGTGGCAGCATCCAGAGATATTCTGGGAACAATTGCAGATATGGGATATCTGGATGAATATGAGACACCACTGACTCCTATGGAAGAGCGAGGCTATTACGATGAAGAAGGTAATCTTGATATTGATGCCGTAGAAGCCGATGGCTATGAGTTTGGTATGGATCTGGCATTTGGCGTGTTATCTGTTTGTGAAGGAAAGCCTGAACATGTGCTGGAAATTCAGAAATATGTAAATGAACAGTATGAGTGCTGTTCTAATAAGAAGTTTATGAAAGTTCTGGAAACAATCGCACGAATGAATGGAAACGAGGAGGTTTATATCGAGGATATGTATGCCTGCAATAAAGAAGCAAGGAATTATTATCTGAGCGAGTTAATGATGTGCTTCAACTTTGTGTTTAATGAGATGTGTCATGGAACAGGCAGTGCAGCAGGGTGTGATTTTAATAGTGAGGAAGAATAGGAAATAAGCTATGGCAGATTTTGAATATTTCAGAGCAGAAGAATCTGACCAGTTTTCTTTTTTTCGGATCCCCAAAGCTCTGTTCACAGAAAAAGAGTTTGCAAGCCTGTCCACAGACGCAAAGCTCCTTTATGGAATTCTGCTTGATCGAATCAGCCTATCCAAGAAAAATGGATGGATTGACAATGATGGTTATGTCTATATCATTTATACGATCGCAGAATTGCAGGAACTGTTGCGAATGTCGCATACGACAGTGACAAAGCTTCTTTATGAGCTTGACAGTGTGCATGGGATTGGATTGATCGAACGGTATCGGCAGGGGAATAATCGTCCTTCTGTCATATACGTGAAAAATTTTGTGAAACGGAGCAGAGGAAAGCCAGTAAGATACTTTGCTTCTGGAACGCCAGAAACTGGAAATCCAGACTGCAAGGAATTGGAAATCCGGATTGCAAGAAACTGGAAGTCCGGAACGCAAAAAAATAGAAGTCCGGACTGCAAGAATCTGGATGGAAGTAATACTAAGATAAATAAGACTGAAAAGAATCATACTGATAAGAGTAAGGGCAATACTCCCACTTTGGAAGAAAAATTCAGTCAGTATGGTAGATTTAAAAATGTTGTTCTGTCGGAAGCTGAACTGCAGGAGCTGATGACGCTATTTCCATGGGATTACCAGAAACGGATTGATCATCTTTCTGTTTATATGAAATCCAGTGGAAAAGAATATCAGAACCATTTTGCAACAATCTGTCTTTGGGCAGAAAGGGATGGAACCAGGGCAGGAATGGACAAATATGAATTTCAGGAAGGAGAAAGCCTTTAATGAAAAATAAAGTGGTTGAAGATTATGTGGACGAAGATGGGTGCCTTCATTGTGGTATCTGTAGAAAAAGAAAACAGATGAAGGTCAGTCTGATGGGATTTGAGCATGTAGTGTCCTGTTTGTGCGAATGCGAGGTAAAAGCCAGGCAGGAACTAGATGAGAAGATGCAGTGGGAAGAAGCACAGCGGCAGCTTTATCAGAGAAAATCCGTCGGACTTCGGGAAAGAAGATTCTGGGAATGGAAATTTGAAAATGACAACGGAAGCAACCAGAAGATACTAATTGCCAGGCAGTATGTAGAAAACTGGACAGATATGAAGAGAAAAAATGTAGGACTGCTTTTGATGGGACCTGTTGGAACCGGGAAAAGTTTCTTTGCAGGTTGTATTGCAAATGCACTTTTGGAACAGGGAGAACGTGTCATGATGACAAATTTTTCCAGGATCCTAAATGAAATGACCAGCTATCAGGCAGATAAGAACCAGATTATACAAAATCTTGTGGATTATCCGCTGCTGATTATTGATGACTTGGGAATAGAACGAAATTCCGAGTTTGCTTTGGAGCAGGGCTATAATGTGATAGACAGCCGTTATTGTAAAATGCTTCCGCTGATCGTAACAACGAATCTGGGACTGAATGAAATGAAATCTACAGATTTAGATACTGCTCATCAGCGTATTTATAGCAGAATACTTGAAATGTGTGTTCCCATCTATTGTGGTGGAGAAGATAAGAGAAAAGAAGAAGGGACAGAAAAACTCGTACAGGTGCAGAACCTGATTACCGGTTAATCTGTCTTTTTTCATTAAAGGGGGTGATTGCCATGATTACAGATCTGGACAGCAGTTGAATCGCTGAAAGGAGGGAAAAGTCATGCAGGAAGAGGTAACTCAGAAAACGGTCACGTTCTGTATTCGGACTACTAAGATTACGGCAGACCTGTTGAAAAAGGTTCTTGTTGCGTATCTGCGTCATCAGAAGCAGAAATCAGTAGAGAAGAAAGCACAGAAAAATCAGCCAAAACAGGGAAAGGTCACGGTAAAAGAGCTGGCAAAACAGAATGCCGGGATGGTCAATATCGAGATCACGGACAAAAATATCAAGTCCTTTGAACGGTATGCCAGAAAATACGGGATCAATTATGCTCTGAAAAAAGACAAGAGCAAAGAGCCTCCGGTTTATCTGGTATTTTTCAAGGGACGTGATCAGGATGCCCTCAATGCTGCTTTCCGTGAGTTTTCCCAGAAACAGATTCAAAAAGCGAATAAGCCTTCCATTCATAAGCGTCTTGCAGCTTACCGGGCAATGATGCCAAAGAAATCGAAGGACAAAGTAAAGAACCGGCATCAGGAGCAGAGCCGATGATGAAACAACACGGCAATAAGCTGATGCAGAAGTGGAAGAATAAGGCTGGGGTCAGGCTGTCCGCCCTGGATAAAAAGAAACTGGTTCTTACGAATCTTCCCTATGTTCTGACCGCTTTTTATGCGGACCGGGCCTCCTGCTTATACAGGAGAAGTCCCGGAGAAGATATAGGGAACAAACTGTTATATGCGATGGAACATGCAGATCGGATCTTTACAGGAATTCTGCTAAGTTTTGACCTGAGAGACCTATTGGTTGGAGTTACTGTCGCAGTTATTTTGAAACTATTGGTTTGGCAGAAACAGTCAGATGCAAAGAAACTCCGGAAAGGAATCGAGTATGGTTCAGCCAGATGGGGAACTGCAGAGGATATCAAGCCTTATATGTCAGATGATCCATGGATGAACATTCCACTGACAGCAACAGAAGCACTGACGATGGAGAGCAGACCGAAGCAACCGAAATATGCAAGAAATAAAAATATTGTAGTTATCGGCGGCAGTGGTTCCGGTAAGACACGTTTTTTCGTAAAACCATCGGTCATGCAGATGAACTGTTCCATGGTCATTACAGATCCCAAAGGCACTCTGATCGAGGAGTGCGGGAAGATGTTAGCAAAGGGACCGCCGAAGAGGGATAAAGATGGAAATGTCATCAAAGATAAATCCGGGAAAGTGGTATATGAGCCTTATGTGATTAAGGTTTTGAATACGATCAATTTTTCTAAATCCCTTCATTACAATCCATTTGCTTATATACGGTCTGAAAAAGATATCCTGAAGCTGGTGACAACAATCATTGTAAATACCAAAGGCGAAGGGGAAAAAGCTTCCGAAGATTTTTGGGTGAAAGCAGAGAAATTGCTGTATACAGCACTGATTGCTTTTATCTGGTATGAAGGTGATGAAGAGGAAAAGAATCTGAATACTCTTCTGGATCTTTTGAATGAAAGCGAAACCCGTGAAGAGGATGAAACTTACCAGAATCCAGTGGATATGATGTTCCAGGAACTGGAAGAAAGAGATCCGCAGCACTTTGCGGTCAGACAGTATAAAAAATACAAAATGGCCGCCGGCAAAACGGCGAAGTCGATTTTGATTTCCTGTGGTGCCAGACTTGCCCCATTTGATATCGCAGAGCTTCGTGAGATCATGTCTTACGATGAAATGGAGCTGGATAAGATCGGAGACAGGAAAACAGCCTTGTTTCTGATTATGTCCGATACGGATACCACATTCAACTTTGTGATTGCGATGTTGCAGTCACAGCTTTTCAATCTGCTTTGCGATAAGGCAGATGATGAATATGGTGGAAGACTTCCGGTGCATGTGCGTGTCATCGCTGATGAGTTTGCCAACATCGGACAAATTCCTCAGTTTGACAAGCTGATCGCAACTATCCGAAGCAGGGAAATCTCTGCTTCTATTATTTTGCAGTCACAGAGTCAGTTAAAGGCAATGTATAAGGATAGTGTAGATACCATTCTGGGCAACTGTGATACGACTTTATTCCTTGGTGGGAAAGAGAAGACCACATTAAAGGAAATGAGTGAGCTTCTGGGTAAGGAAACCATTGACCTGTATAACACTTCGGAGACGAGGAGTAATCAGAAGTCTTTTGGATTGAATTACCAGAAAACAGGCAAACAGCTGATGACAGAAGATGAGATTGCAGTCATGGATGGAGGAAAATGTATCCTGCAGATCCGTGGTGCCAGACCATTTTTCTCGGACAAATATGATATCACGAAACACAAAAACTATCGGCTTCTTGCAGATGAAAACGAGAAGAACCGATACAAAGTTGAGAAAGAGTTAAATCCGCAGTACACACCGAAATCTGAAGAAGAGGTGGAAGTAATTCATGTAGAACTGTCGGAGTAACCTTGGGAATGAACGAAAAATAATGAGGAAAGGAATAACTGACATTAGGTGCGCCGGCTTTTTAGTCGGTGTTTTTTCATTCCCGTAAACACCTGAAAAAAGTCAGTTTTGGTGAATGTATATGGCGTTTTTTAGCAGTGCAATTACAACTTTAAAAACTCTTGTAGTCGCAATCGGTGCAGGTCTTGGCGTGTGGGGTGTCGTAAACCTTCTGGAAGGATATGGGAATGACAATCCCGGCGCTAATGCTTATGTTTAGTAAAGAAGCAAAACCAAAATACAAGCATAGACAGTAGCCTACCACTATTCCGCAGCCTAAAAGAACTTGCAAAAATATGCTATAATTTTCAAAACAGCCGCACATTTGATGTGGCTAAACCGTTATACATAATGAAAGGAGGTCTTGAACGCTATGGATTTGGAAGAACAATATGACAAAATATACCGCTACTGTTATTTCAAAGTCCGCCATTGTCAAACGGCAGAGGATATAACGCAGGAAACATTTCTGCGATTTTTCAATAAGCAGTTAAGCCTTAACAGCGACAAAGAACTTCCTTATCTCTACACGATTGCCCGTAATTTATGTATTGAAGAATACCGAAAAGGAAGCAAAGAAAAATCATGTGAGATAAACGAGGAATTGAGCTATGACCCAACACAGGAGTGGATAGACAGCATTGCAATAAAAAACCTCATTTACAAACTTCCGCAGGACGAACAGGAATTGTTGCTGCTTCGATATGCAAATGATGTTCCCATAGCTTCGATATGCAAGATTACAGGACTTTCCCGTTTTGCCATATACCGAAAAACCGCAAGGATATTAAAATATCTCAAAACGGAGTTACAGAAAGGAGGCTTTTCAGATGAATAGAGAACTAAAAAAACAGATTGCTAAAGCGTTTGACGCACCTACGCCGGGTCGCAAGGTTCAGTTTATCCATTCGCTGCCCCGCCCGCATATCAGTACCAAAACATTTATATGCAGCCAAATTCCCTTTATCAAGAAAAGCGTATGGCTAATGTCTATATTGATACTTTTGCCCGTAGCATGGGCGGCTTCTTTTGCAAGTGAAAATACGGTATGGATTGTATCTGCATTTACCCCTTTTCTTGCATTGCTGCTTATTGCAGAAAGCACAAAATCTGCCATATACGGAATGAATGAGTTAGAAATGTCTGCCCGGTTTTCCTTAAAGAGTGTTGTTTTGGCAAGGTTGATTATTTTAGGTGTTTTCAACTTTGGGATTTTTTGTATCATAATTCCGGTCTGCCATGTTGCAAACAGTATTTCCTTTATGCAGACAGGTGTATATTTGTTTGTTCCGTATCTATTGACAACAAGTATCAGCCTATATCTTGTGCGACGTTTCCGTAATAAAGAAGTCATTTATGGGTGCATGGCGGTAGCTGTTTTTGTAAGCGGGGTAAATATGACGCTTCGCTATATGGCAGACTTTTTATTCCAGACAAATTACTTGGTATGGTGGATAGTAGCAGCTTTATTCCTGTTTGGAATTACTGCAAAAGAATTTTACCATACATTCAAAAAAACGGAGGGATTTATATGGAACTTTGCATTGACAGACTGACAAAACAGTATGAAAACAAAATAGCCGTTGACCGGGTAAGCCTACAACTGACAAACGGTGTCTATGGTCTGCTTGGGGCAAACGGCGCAGGGAAAACTACTTTTATGCGTATGCTTTGCGGTATTTTGAAACCCACAAGCGGTACGGTTACTTTTGACGGAATGGACGTATCTTCCGAGGAATACCGGGCGGAATTGGGATATCTTCCGCAGGACTTCGGTTATTACCCGGATTTTAACGGCATGGATTTTCTCTTATATATGGCTTCATTAAAAGGACTGACAAAGACAGAAGCAAAACGAAAATCAAAAAAACTTCTGGAATTGGTGAGCCTTTCCGACGTAGCCAAAAAGAAAATTGCGACCTATTCCGGCGGCATGAAGCAAAGGCTTGGTATTGCACAGGCACTTTTGAATGACCCAAAGATTATTATTTTAGACGAGCCTACCGCTGGGCTTGACCCGAAAGAACGTGTGCGCTTCCGTAATCTGATTAAAGAATTGGGTACGGAAAGCATTGTTTTACTGTCTACCCATATCGTATCAGATATTGAGCATATCGCAGATACGGTGCTTATGATGAAAGCAGGACAGATTGTATTTAATGGCTCTGCTGATGAAATCGACGACTTGGAGAAATTTTATCTTGATGAATTTGAGGAGGAGTGATTATGCTTACGCTATATAAGTTTGAACTGCGAAAGATTATCAGCAGAAAAATTGTTTGGATTACAGGCGGCGTCCTGCTTGTAGGACTTGTTATTTGGGGTATAGCAAGTGCTGTACTTCCGCAAAATAGGGAATATTCCGACAGTTCCCTAAATGGATATGCAGCAAATCGGGCAGAACAGGAAGCCGCAGAGCAGATCTCCGGCAGAGCGATAGACCAAAAACTGATTGACGAAATGCGCCCTGCGTATGAGGATTTTATTTTTAACGGAAATTACAAAGAAGCACTCCCGTACTTAGATGTATATAATTTCATTGGCAGAACATTGGGGACACAAGCAGGCGCGGAAATATTAGTATGTGATAGCGAAGCATTTTATGAAAAATTAAATGCACAGTTAGAAGCAAATACCCCGGCAGGGCTGACCGAAAGTATTTCATTTGACGAGCCGATTGTTTATCACGGATATTTTGACGGTTGGCGGCAAATTGCAGATATGATGAAATTGATTACCTGTATGGAAATCATGTTTATTGCAATCTGTCTTTCAACGGTATTTACCGTGGAGCATACCCGAAAAACAGACCAGGTAATCCTTTGTACCCGCCTTGGGAAGAAGAAATTATATGCAGCGAAAACCCTTGCGGGATTGACGGTAGGTGTAGGTTTTACGCTGCTTCTTTCTCTGCTCATGTTCGGAATAATTGCTTTTTTATATGGATTTGACGGATATGATACGATACTGCAATTTGTTCTGTTGCGCCCGTTTAATCTTACCGTGGGACAGGCAGCTTTGATTTTAGTTGGATTGTCCTTTGCCGGAGCTGCATTGATTAGCATATTTACCATGATGTTATCAGAGGTAACGAAAAATAGCATTGCTACCATTGGAATTATAACGGGTGTTCTCCTTGTTACAATGTTCATTATGGAAATGCCCGCAAACCTCAAACTGCTTTCTGAAATTTGGTATCTGCTTCCGAGTAATCTTGTTTCGCTTAACGGGGCATTTCGTTATTCTATGTTTCATGTGGGCGGCAGTCCTTTAGCAGCTTATCAGTATGCGCCGATTGTATATTTGGTGTTGGCTGTCATTTTCGCTTTGATTGGAAAACTGACATACAATCGCTATCAGATTAACGGTAGATAAATGTAACTCCGTAACGGGTAGCGCAACCAGGCGAAGCAGTCAACGGCAAACTTAACGGGCATAAATGCCCGCCGTTGACAGCCCCGCCCGTCTTTGCAGGAGGGTAATCAAGGGGCGACAGCAAGGAGTGCTGCCGCCCCCTATGATTATAATACAGCCCGTCAACCATGCACAGCCCATTGTGGAGGAAAGGGGGATTTTCTATGACCTGCACAGAAGAATACAAGGAGCATATCGAGTACACGTTCCATGCCTTTTGCGTTGTCGTTATCCGCAACGCCAAGTACACCGCCTTGCGGGATTGGAGCCGGAAATACAAAAGAGAAATATCCCTTGAATACCTCACAGAAGAAAAGCACCACCCATTAGGCACAAATGATAAATGTTTTCAAGCCCCGGAGCCGGACGAGGAATACATACTGAACCTTTGCGGTGATACAGTTATCTTAAACAACGGGCTGCTGGTACAAGCCCTCTCCCGTCTACCGGTTGAGGAACAGGAAATGCTTTACCTGTCCTTTTACCACCGTCTTTCACAGGAGAAAATCGGGAAACGGTACGGGCGCAGCCGCAGCGCCACCGGCTACCATATCCGCAAATCCCTACGGCGGCTTTATGAGGAAATGGAGGGAATGACGCATGAGGAATAGCAGACTTCTCCCCTATGAAACAATCGTGCAGGCCGCCAGCGGCGAGCCGGAGGCGGTCAATACCATTTTGCAGCATTACCGGCGGCACATATATTTCTCCGCTTTCGTAAACGGGCAGTTTAACCCGGACGCAGAGGACTACATCACACAAACGCTGCTTGCCGCAATCTTCAAATTCCGTTTTAGAGAATGACGGCACAGCCCACAACTGAATACCCCACCGTCACCGGCGGCAGCGAAAAGCAGTAAGTCTGAAAAAGATTTGCTGCTTTTTTCTTTGTCCGTTTGGCAAAATCGCAATCCGTCCGTAGTAGGTAGGTGAAGCCGGAAATAAAAAATTTTCTGCGGCGGTAGCCAAATCTGCATTTCCTGTATTTCTAAGGTAAAGGAAAATTTGAGAAATTCCCGGCAAGCGGGTAGCTGGCGGCCTTTGAAATGTATCTTTAGCGGAAAGAAAGAACTGCGGGTAAAACTCGCTCCACGCCGTAAGATTTTTGCAGAAATCCAGCCAAAACGGGCGGCGGCTATACGAGTAGTAAGTGCAAGGGGAAATCTGCGGCTTACTTAGAGCAAGATTCTACCGCAGTACCAAAATTCGCTTATCGCTCATTTTGCCCCTGCGGGAATCTTGTTGGGGAGTGCCTTCCCCAAACCCTGCCATGCGGCTTACGCCGCTTATCCCGCCGCAGCCATGCGGCAGTCGAGGAGGTTTTACCATGCGAAAACGATACAACACACCGCACCGCAGCCGGGTAGTCAAGACACGCATGACCGAGGAAGAATATGCCGAGTTTGCGGAAAGGCTTTCTGCCTGCAACATGAGCCAATCCGAGTTTATCCGGCAAGCCATAACCGGGGCAGCCATACGCCCCATCATAACTGTTTCCCCCGTCAATGACGAGCTGCTTGCCGCTGTTGGGAAGCTGACCGCCGAATACGGCAGGATCGGCGGCAACTTAAACCAGATAGCCCGGACGCTGAACGAGTGGCACAGCCCCTACCCGCAGCTTGCCGGGGAGGTACGGGCGGCGGTTTCCGACCTTGCTGCCCTAAAGTTTGAAATCTTGCAGAAAGTGGGTGACGCGGTTGGCAACATTCAAACATATCAGCTCTAAAAATGCAGACTATGGCGCAGCGGAAGCCTACCTCACATTTGAGCATGACGAGTTTACCATGAAGCCCACCCTTGATGAAAACGGGCGGCTGATACCGAGGGAGGATTACCGCATTTCTTCCCTTAACTGCGGGGGCGAGGATTTCGCTGTTGCCTGTATGCGGGCTAATCTCCGCTATGAGAAAAACCAAAAACGGGAAGATGTGAAAAGCCACCACTATATCATAAGCTTTGACCCACGGGACGGGACAGACAACGGCTTGACCGTAGACCGGGCGCAGGAGTTGGGCGAGCAGTTCTGCAA